>PFGC01000049.1 GCA_002781785.1 Candidatus Kerfeldbacteria bacterium CG15_BIG_FIL_POST_REV_8_21_14_020_45_12 | reverse complement strand
TTGTATTGACACATTTTCCATACAACAGCCAGACCCTGTTTTTTAAAAAAAAGGTTCAGACCCGATCCGCTACTTCACCACAAGTCCCCCAGCGCCGTGAGCAATTCTACAGGCCATGCCGTGTTGATGATATAGGCCAAAATATATAGATGGCCACAAAAATTCCCGAGGGCAAAATAAATTCGGGTCAGATTCATGGCGCCGTGCCGCCACACTTAAAACTGTATTTCTAGAACGCGCCAGCGGCTGGCACTATGATCATGAAATCTAGCTCATCCCACCATTTCTTTTGGGTGAGCAAAAGAAATGGTGCCGGAGTCACAGGGGGCAGAGCCCCCTAAAGCGACTCCTCGATCTCCATTAGTCGATTGTATTTAACAAGCCTTTCCGATCGAGACGGAGCGCCGGTTTTAATATACTCGGCATTAACCGCTACAGCCAAGTCGGCAATTGTAGAATCTGCTGTTTCGCCCGAGCGATGCGAGATAACAACTTTATATTTATATTTTTGCGCCAGCGCAATTGCTTCCATTGTTTCTGTCATGGTTCCAATTTGATTCATCTTAATCAAAATTGCATTAGCAACCTTCATATCAATTCCCTTTTTCAAACGCTCTGTGTTTGTGACAAAAAGATCATCCCCAATAACTAAAGATTTTTTTCCAAGCTCGGCTGTTAACTCCCTCCAATCCTGCCAAGCGTCCTGGTCAAGCGGATCTTCTATCGACATCAATGGATACTTTTTCATCCAGCCACCAAGCAGACCAGTCATTTCACCAGCTGTCATCTTGCGTCTATCAGTTTTTAAAATATACAAATCCTTTTTTTGATCATAAAACTCGCTGGCTGCGATATCGATTCCAAAACCAATTTCTTTACCAAGCTTATATTTAGCTCGACGAACAGCTTTTGTTAAATACTCAAGCGCGTCTTCTGTTTTTCCAACATTTGGAGCATATCCGCCTTCGTTGCCAACATCCAAATCGTGGCCATCTTTGTATAAAACTTCCCCAAGTGCGTGAAATATTTCTGCTCCAGCTTGAATTTTGCGCCTAACAGTTTTAAAACCATGCGGAATTACAATAAACTCCTGCATATCCAAATTGGTACTAGCGTGCCTGCCGCCGTTAAAAACATTCATGAGCGGTGTTGGAAGCTTATAAGTTTTAAAATCAAAATTATAAATCTCACGCAAATGTTTATAAAGCGGAATACCACGACGCTTAGCGCCGGCGTGAGCACAAGCCATTGAGACTCCCAAAATTGCATTAGCGCCAAGTTTGTGTTTATTGACTGTGCCGTCTGAAATCCGCATGTCATCATCAATCTTTTGCAAATGAAAAACATCCATGCCCTTTACTAACTTTTGAATCCTTACATTTACATTATTAACTGCTTTTAAAACTCCCTTACCGCCATATCGTCTTGGATCGTTGTCGCGCAATTCAAGTACCTCATGAATTCCGGTTGAAGCGCCCGATGGCACAGAAGCGCTCCCGCGAGTTCCATCTTTAAGCACGACAGTTACATTTAAAGTCGGGTTGCCACGCGAATCAAGAATTTCATGAGCATGCACTAAGTCGATTTTTTCTTTCATAGCTTTATTAAATATTAAATTAGAAGCACTAAATACTAAACAAATTCGAATTTCGAAACTAGAAATTTAATTTCGCATTTCAGATTTCTAATTTGTTTGGAATTTCTGATTTCATATTTATAATTTCCATAATACTTCCAAACCTGGCAACTTCTCACTAGCCAAAAAAGCCAGCATTGCCCCGCCACCTGTTGAAAGAAAACTAAATTTCTTTTCTATTCCTTCCGCTTGTACAAACGCAACCGTGTCACCGCCGCCAACAATAGAACGCACCTTTTTATTACCTGCAAACGCCCGAGTTGTAATAATAGTTCCCTCTTTTCCACCAGCAATCTCTACAATTCCCATGGCTCCGTTAAAAATAACTGTTTTAGATTTTTTTAGTTTGTCGGCAAAATCACGCGCAGTTTTTAAACCAATATCCACAATGCTATGCGCCCCATTTAAATCAGCCGCATGAATTTTTTTGCCATTAGAGTCAACATAATCAATCGGCAGTTTGATGTTATCGAATTTTTTTAAAATATTTTTCGCAATCTTGACTTCAGATGCACTTATGATTTTTCCCTTCATTTTTAAAGGTACACCGGTAGCCGCCTCATGAAACACCAGAGCTAACCCACCACCGATTAAAACCGTTTGAGCTTTACCGGCCATCACTTTAATAAGAGGAATTTTTGTCTCAAGCTTGGCTCCACCTACTAAAAGCGTTAATGGTTTTGGCATTTTTTTTGAAAGCTCGCCGACTTCTTCAACTAATACAGAACCGGCATAACTTGGTAGTAATTCCGTTATTCTGTGCACTGAAGAATGTTTGCGATGACAAGTTCCAAAGGCATTGTTAACATAAATATCAGCTAATGCTGCTAATTTATGCGCAAATTTTTTACAATCTTTTTCCTCCCTGTCGCTAAATCGAACATTCTCGAGCATTACCACTGAACCAGGCTTAGCTTGATTTACAATGTTTGTTGTTTTTTTGCCAATCACTTCGCCGGTAAAAACATTTTTTATTTTCTTTTCAGATGCAAGCCATTTTGAAATTGGCGCCAAACTTAAATTTTTTACAACCTTACCGTTCGGCCTGCCCAAATGTCCTACTAAAATCACAATTGCTCCTCGACTTGTTAAGTCGCAAATATCGGGGATCGCCCTTTCCAGTCTCCAGGTTGAACCCTTTTGAATTCGCCCAGCCTTGAGCGGAACATCACAATCAATCCTCATCAAAACCTTAGCACCAGGTTTAATTTTTGATTTTGCTAGAGTTTTTAAATTCATACTAACCAAACAAAACTGAAATTAAACGACCTTTTTTGCGGAGGTTTTCATGAACTAGCCCATCAATACCCAAAATATGACCAACTCCGCCAGCCATAAATAACATTAAAACAATTATATAAATAATATGTTGATCAATCAATCCATGCGCAGTATTTCCTTCAAAATCTGCAAGATAATAAAGAATCATGATTATAATTCCAAAGAAAGATGCCGGGCGCACAAATATACCCAAAACCAAACATGCGCCGACTAATGTTAATCCCCAAGCATTTAAGGAATCAACCAAACCGTTTCCAGCCAGTGATTGAAACCAACCGGCCAGTGGCCCGGTTGCACCTGCCAAATAACCAGCAGCTGACCAGTCACCGAATTTGGTAACACCGGCGTATAAAAACATTAAGCCAAGTGCGACTCTTAAAACTAAAAACATAGAACTGCAAACTCCCTGGCTGGTACATTTTGAAAAGCGCTCAAACAAAGTATGTTTTCTCATATTAAAATCTTTTGACCAGCATTACCGCCAGTTCTGCCAAACGATTAGCATAGCCCCATTCGTTATCATACCAGGCCACGACTTTTACTAAATCTCCGTCAACAACACGCGTTAAATCAAGATCAACAATTGCTGAACGCGGATCACCAATAAAATCAGAAGATACAAGCGGTTCCTCGGTTACACCAACAATATTTTTAAATCTTGGCGTTGTGCTAGCTTTTTTAATAGCACGGTTAACTTGAGCAACTGTTACTTTTTTTGATAACAAAAAGGTGATGTCTGAGATTGATACAGTTGAAAGTGGTACCCTAATTGACAATCCATCAAATGCATTTTTTAAGCTTGGTAAAGTTTCTGTGACTGCAATCGCCGCGCCGGTTGAGGTTGGAATCATGTTAATTGCAGCGGCTCTGGCTCGACGCAAATCCTTATGCGGACCATCTACCAAATTTTGAGTTGATGTGTAGCCATGAATTGTTGTTAGCATTGCTTTTTTAACACCAAACGCTTGGGCCATTATGGCAGTTACCGGTGCTACACAATTAGTTGTGCACGAGGCATTGTTAACAATCCCTGATTTGTCATTTTTAATATCTTCTGCATTTGCACCTAAAACATATGTTGGAATATGTCCGCCCTTTCCCGGAGCTGACAACACCACTCTTTTAGCACCGGCGTCTAAATGAGCAGAGGCTTTTTCCTCGGTTGTAAAAAATCCGGTTGATTCAATAACAACATCAATTTTCATTTTTTTCCAAGGCAAAGCCGCTG
>PFGC01000048.1 GCA_002781785.1 Candidatus Kerfeldbacteria bacterium CG15_BIG_FIL_POST_REV_8_21_14_020_45_12 | reverse complement strand
GTCAGTCATACACTAAGAGTCGGGCCTTGTCTGTTACTTCTGGTGGTTTGGTTCCAAACACAGACTACACGCCGTAATAACAGTGAATTATTTGTCTAGAGTAAATAAAAACACCCCACAGGCAGTGGGGTGTTTTTTAAGCTTGAGATTTCCAAGGTACGTCCGGGTGTGAGGTGGTTTGATTAGCCGCTCTGGCGGCGGTAAATAGCAGGTCAGAGAGGCGGTTAAGATACTGGAGAATTGTCTCTAAAATTTCTTCATTTTTGGATAAAGCGACAACGGCTCTTTCGGCTCGCCGACAAACTGTACGGGCGACGTGTAGCTGAGCGGCCGCAGGGTGACCGCCTGGTAATATGAAAGTTGTAAGTTTGGGCAAAGATTCATCAAGCAGATCTATAATTTGTTCTAACTCTTCTACAAAGTCGTATGGAAAAGGTGGTAGAGTTTCTGGAGCATTTGGTGGACTGTATGGGGTGGCTAGGTGAGATCCCAAAACGAACAGTTGGTGTTGAATGGGTTCAAGAAACTCGTGGATACTTTCGAGATCAGGATTTTTTCTAGCTTCGGCAATGACTACACCAATCTGTGCGTTGAGTTCGTCAATGTGACCATGAGCTTGAATGCGATCGTGGGTTTTAGTGATACGCATACCACCAAATAAACTGGTCTCTCCCTTATCTCCAGTTTTGGTGTAAATCTTCATATTGATATTGTGTCATTTTTTTTCAAATTCCTCAAGCGTGCTGGCATCTGTTACTTTAAAATCGCCAATCGCGGTTCTTCTAAGTTCAGATAAGTATCCGCCAACGCCAAGAGCTGCGCCTATGTCTCGCGCCAGCGAACGTATGTAGGTGCCTTTTTGGCAATGGACCGTGATGCGAGCTGTTGGCGGAAAAGGGGGAGTGGTCGGTACAAATTGATCTAAGGTTATGCTGTCTATGGTCACAGTTCGCGTTGGAATATCTTCGGCAATGAGTAGGCCTTTTCTAGCTTTTTTATATAAAGGCTGACCGTCAACTTTTATAGCTGAGTGGGCAGGTGGACGTTGCTCAATCGTGCCGATAAAATTCTCGAGCACCTTAAGAATGTCTGCTTCGGTGAGGGCTTGCAATTCTTCCAAGGTAGCTTGCGGTAAAATTGGCCCCTCGGCGTCCTCGGTTTCACTAATTGACCCAAAGGTTAACTCGGCTTGATAGATTTTTGGTTGACCCATAAATTCAACTTGTCGACGAGTAGCTCCGCGGCCAATTAAAACAATCAAAAGACCGCTAGCTAGAGGGTCTAAGGTCCCGGCGTGACCGACGCGGCGTTCGCCAGAAGCGCGACGGACTCGGGCTACGACATCGTGAGAGGTTAGACCGAGAGGTTTGTCTATTAAGACAACTTCATCTCTAAGCGGCTCGTCTGTGTTCATTGGGAAATCAATCTTTCAAGTTGGGTAGTAAACTGAACATCAGTAAGACGACCCTCAAAGGTTGCAACTAAATCACCATTAGAGTTGTCGATGAGAATGGAGTGTGGGACACCTTTAGCCGCTGTAGCCATGGCCTCGCTGGCATCGGTTGTGATTTGATCAACCACCGTGGAATCGACTAGGCAGCTGTTGAAGTCGTCAGAGTTGAGCTGAAGAGATATGGCTATTGTGCTTAGCTCATCAGTTGGATCTTGTGTCAGGTCTGGTAGAGCAAAGGCGGCATCGACAAATTCCAAAAATTTATCTTGTCGCCCAGCGCACTCAGCTGCAATCGCTCGTTGTCGTGAGGTCGGATGTACATTAATTGGAAAATGCTTGATGCCAAAACTAATCTTACCGGCAAATTGGTCACGGAGGGTTTTTATAGTGTTGTGCTGCAAAGCACAGACATTACAAGCCAAATCAATATATTCA
Organism: Candidatus Kerfeldbacteria bacterium CG15_BIG_FIL_POST_REV_8_21_14_020_45_12; assembly: GCA_002781785.1. Taxonomy (GTDB): domain Bacteria; phylum Patescibacteriota; class Patescibacteriia; order UBA9570; family XYC2-FULL-38-9; genus UM-FILTER-45-8. Next base: position 2,375 of record PFGC01000048.1, on the reverse strand, counting down.
ATAAATGTATAATCACCCTCGCCTGTTAAGTAGCGATTTGAATCTGGCGATATTTTGGTTGTAGGTTGAACCTCAATAGGTCCACCAAGAGGATCCGTTGATAGGTTTTCTGATTTATCGCCACTGAATATTGATGTGTTGAAAATCAACAAATATATACCTAAGCCAGTAGCTAGTGTTAATAGAAAAGCGGCAATTTTAATTGAACGCTGAATGCGCCTAGCGTCTAGTTTGGTCATTGTTGTAGTTTATTTAAGAGTTCCGCAAGATTATCAAAAACGAAATCTGGTTTCCAGTCAGCTTGCTCGAGGTCTAGTGCTGTAGTCTCTCCTGAAAGTACCAAAATAGTGGTTAGTCCGTGGTCTTTGCCCATTAGTATGTCTGTGTACAATCTATCGCCAATGACGGCTAGGTCGGTGGGTTCAAGTCCAAGTCGGTGACAGGCTAATCTAACCATTCCGCCGTGCGGTTTACCAATTATCACGGGACTGCGTCCTGTCGCGCTTTTGAGTAAAGCGATGAGAGCGCCACAGTCTGGAACAGGGCCCTCATCAGTAGGACAGACTAAATCAGGATTCGTTGCAATGTAAGGCAGAGTAGGGTTGTGGTGCAGGAGTAGGGCAGCGGTTTTGATTTTGTCGTAGGTTAAGGTGAGGTCAAAACTTATAACAACCGCTTGCGGATCTTTATCTGTGAGGTGGAGGCCGGCTTTCTCCAATTCGCCGACAAATCCCGGTGTGCCAACAGCATAAACATAGTTGATATTTTCGCTATGAAGATAATCTATAGTTGCCTGGGTTGAAGTTATGATCTGCTCTGGAGCTACTGGAATGCCAATTTTAGATATGTGCTGGACGTACTCAGGGATCCCTTTTGATGGATTATTAGAGAAAAATAATACTGGAATATTATTGGTATTGGCGTAGCTTAAAAATTCGATGGCTCCCGGTAGCGCTTGATCGCTGATATAGGTGGTTCCATCGAGATCAAGCAAAAAAGCCTTAATCTTTTTTAGAGGTATCATGGTTCGTATATTAGCATGCCCAATTGAACCTTGGCCACTTGTCGATTATGTAAAAATTACGTATAGTCACTGACATATGGGACAAATCATATTTTGGTTTATTGTTTTGATCATTTCCTTGATTGTACTGGTCAAATCAGCCGACTATTTTACTGAATACAGCGAAAAAATAGGGCTAGCCTTTGGCATGAGTTCTTTTATTATTGGTGCCACAATTGTAGCAATTGGCACCTCCATGCCAGAGCTAGTATCTTCATTGTTCGCCGCGCTGGGTAGTGGGACAACCGAATTTGTGGCTGATAATATAATAGGTTCTAATATTGCTAATGCTCTGCTGATTTTGGGTATTGGTGCTATTTATGGCAAAACCCTTAAGGTAGAAACTTCTTTAATTGATGTTGATTTGCCATTCTTTTTTATGTCGATGGCTCTGTTTAGTTACTTTGCCTTTGATGGAGACATTACTCGATTAGAAGGTTTATTTTTACTAGGCTTCTTCATTATTTTTATTATTTATAATGTGCGTTCTGATTCTACGGTTGAAGAAGTAGCCGATGATGTTGAAGAGCTGGAAGAATTACATGAACAATACGAAGAAACTGAAGAGGCGCGGGTTGATTTAGATGGTGACGGTAAGCCAGACAGAGCTCCAATTGGAAAGTACATGCTTTACGTGCTCATAAGCATGGTGGCAATTTCAGCTAGCGCAAAGTATTTAATTGATAGTGTTTTGACTTTATCAGATTTACTTGGAATTCAATCTTCATTGTTGACCATTACTGTAGTGGCTCTTGGTACTTCCTTGCCTGAGGTTTTGACTTCTTTAGCTGCTATTAAGTTGGGCAATCATGGAATTGCTATTGGTAATGTGTTTGGCTCTAATACTTTTAACTTATTATTGGTAGGTGGGTTTCCAGCCTTGTTCACGGATTTGAAAATTGGCGACCTATCAATGACCGTCGGCTTACCATTTTTGATCATTGCCACCTTTGTAGCTATCTTTGTGACGATTGACGATAAGGTAAGAATTTGGGAGGGCAGCGCTATGTTATTCTTGTATGTGGTCTTTTTAGCAAAAATCGTTCAGGTAATATAAGTTAACTTGACGGTCCTTTAGCTTGAGGTGTAGGATGGCCATACGTTGAAAAAAAGAGTCTTGAGTCGCAAATATGTTGACTCATCGAGGAATCCGGTGTGAATCCGGAGCTGTGCCGCAACTGTAACTCACCCATGGTGGGAAGTCAGATACTCGAAAACTTCCAGCTCTCGTCGCAGGGGCTGTCGACCCCAGGTATTTCTTGGAGCCGCCAGCTTGGCGGTTTTTTGATCTATTATTTACAGAACACCTATT
>PFGC01000042.1:14745-69753 GCA_002781785.1 Candidatus Kerfeldbacteria bacterium CG15_BIG_FIL_POST_REV_8_21_14_020_45_12 | reverse complement strand
AGCGGAGGATCATCTCCAGCCACCGGTTCCGAATGGGTCCGATGTCAGAATCCATCTCCACCCAGACGAGGCCGAAGTGCTCGAGGGCGAACACCATGAGCTCACGTTCTTTGTTCCGGTCTGCCTGACCTCCGTGCAGGGCCCGGTCCATGTTGACGATGGGGATGTCGGTTCCGTCGGTGCTTGCAGTCGGCATTGTGACCTCCTTGTGGTTATGCCGGGTTGTTGGATCACTCAGGCAGTTTAGGCTGAGTAAAGCGACCTTACCACCACATTTTTTTGATGGCAAGGGTAATTTATTAGATAAAAAAAAGAGACCAAGCACTCCTCCAGGCTTAGTCTTCCTCCTTGTCACCGGCCCACGACTCACTGCGTAGAACGTGCTGGATAAATCCACCAATCACGTCCATGGCCCAAGGGTTTTGGAGAGCTCCCCAGTGACCGATGTGCGGAAGTGTTTCAGCCCAGGAGCCGCGCGAGAGCCTATTTCGAGGCAGTCGGCAGAACCTGCGCGGATTGACTTCATCATAGATGGCGCAGAAGAACTTCAGGATGGTTTCGTGCTTCTCCAAGTCACGAAACATGGTGACCGTCTGTTGAACCCCTAGACAGCCATGTCCGTCTTGGTCGATGATTAGTTCCTGTGCCCCGCCGTTTTCGCCGAACCGACCCAGGGGTGAGCCACGCACCGGAGCTTGGATGCCGATCACGAGTTTCACTGGACAGTCATGTGCACGCCTGAGATTGTCTGCGAGCCATCCGGCTTGGACTCCACCCAGACTGTGACCGATTAGGATGACCGGCGCTCCGTTCTTTTCGGCTAGACTCGCCAGTTCGACTAGGCGTTCCTGGTTGGCCGTCAGTGTGTCTTGCCGGCAGGCGCTGTTGCCACCTTTTCCGATTTTGAGGAAGGTGACGTGGCAACCTTGCTTGAGTAGCCGATGAGCCAGGCCAATACCCGTTTCAGGTACGTCTGTGTAGCCTGGAATGAAGAGGACGTTGGCTACGACCGGTCCGGGAGTCAGGTGCGTAGCCTGGAGTTTGCCGTGAACGATCCACCAGTGAACGCGCTGGCCTTGGTTGATCAGTCGACTCAGGGAGCGGGTCAGACTCCAGGTGATGATTAGGCGGATTAGCCCAATCAACTCAATGATGCCAACTGTTTCTAGCGTTACCCGCAGGATATTGCGCATCAGCTTGAGCAGGCTCAAGAGCAGTCTGGCGCCTTTCCGTACAGCCTCCTGAAGGAGGCGCAGGTTAATGTGCATGTTACGCCTCCAGAGTTTGGGCTAGTTGTTGTAGAAGAGCGTTGCGCCACTAACTTAGATGACTTAGGCCACCTTTGTCAATTTTATAGTCGGAGGCCGGTCAATCTGTTACAATGCACCAGTCTAGTAATTATTGCTTGTCCCATGATTGAGGTGAAGAAGGAAGGAATTTTGTTAGAGGCAACTGACAACGAATTTGAAAATCAAGCCGTGCTTAATCCCACAACTATTCAGGTGGGTAATGAGGTGCATTTGTTTTATCGTGCAGTGAAACAAGTAAATTATTCTAGCATTGGATACGCCAAGCTAGATGGCCCGCTGACAGTTGTAGAAAGATCAGCCACACCCGTCCTTGTTCCATCAACTGAGCACGATTCGCATGGCGTGGAGGATCCGCGAGTTATAGAATTCGAAGGGCGGTATTATATGTTCTACACCGCATACGATGGCAAGAATGCTCTTATTGGCATGGCTACGAGCGATGATTTGAAAACATGGAAAAAAGAAGGGATTGTTTCGCCTAGGATGACTTACCACGAGGCTGAGGAATATTTTCAAGAGGCTGGAGTTAAAGAGGCTTACTTTTTGTTTGAGGCATTCTTACAACACAGGTCAGGACCCGAAGTATTGATTTGGGATAAAGATGCGTATATTTTTCCTGAACGCATCAACGGCAAGATTGCTTTTGTACATAGAATATTGCCAGATATGCAAATTGCGTACGTTGATGAAATGTCTCAATTAATGGGCCCTGAATTTTGGATAGATTATCTAAAACACTTAGATGATCATGTTTTGATGGAGAATAAGTATTGGTATGAAACTAGAAACATTGGTGGCGGAGGACCCCCGATTAAAACGGATAAGGGATGGTTGGTTATATATCATGCGGTAAAATCTAGAAACAGTGGTAAAACTTATTCAGCCGCCGCGGCATTACTCGATTTGGAGAATCCTCAAAAGGTAATTGCTAGGATGAAGGATCCTCTATTTCAACCTGAGTTGCCATGGGAGTTGACGGGTGATGTTAACAATGTGGTCTTCCCAACTGGCAACACTATTTTTGATGGAAGGCTGTATATGTATTATGGTGCAGCTGATTCTCGCATTGCTGTTTCGTCAGTTGATTTAGATGATTTGTTGAATGATTTACTGACGAATTGGAGGCACGAATAGTATGCGCACCCCTAAGATAAAACCTGACCAGCATGAATCCTGGGTAGTTTTTTTATCTAGTTTTCCTCCACGAGAGTGTGGAGTTGCAACCTTTGCCAAGCATGTTAGCGATGCCTTAGACGATCAGACGCCGGCCTGGTTGAAAACAAAAGTTGTGGCTATAAACCCATCAAAAACCAAACATTACCTTTATCCAAAAAAAGTCATAGCTGAGGTTGTTGAGGGCGATTACGATGGTTTTGCTGCGACTGCCAAGATGTTAAATGATAATCCCAAGGTGAAACTGGTGGTAGTGGAGCATGAGTTTGGATTATTTGGTGGAAATTTTGGTGATGCGATTGAGGATTTTTATAGAGCGTTGAAAAAACCAGTTTTTACAACGTGCCATACGGTTCTACCAAATCCAGCGCCTGAGTATTTGAAAGGTCTTCGGGCTGTCGCTGATGGGTCTACAAAATTAGTTGTCATGAACGAGACGGCAAAACAACTATTGCAGAATGTTTATGGAGTGTCCCCCAATAAAATTATAATCATTCCCCACGGTGTCCCAAGAATCGCACCATACGATAATGGTTTTATAAAAAAACAACTTGGTTTTGCTGGGCGCACTTTAATTTCAACCTTTGGACTGATTAATCCGGACAAAGGCATTGAGGTAGTTTTAGAGGCCCTGCCGAAAGTTATCGAAGAATTTCCAGATGTTTTGTATTTAATAGTTGGACAAACACATCCAAATATTATTGAACGATTCGGTGAGGGTTATCGACAATCCTTAGTTCAACAGGTTGAGAGCCTCGGTTTGTCAGATAACGTTAGATTTCTCAAACAGTACTTGTCAGAAAAAGATTTGGTGAAATATTTAAAGGCTACCGATATTTACATAAATTCTTCACAGAGTCCGGATCAAATTGTTAGTGGCACATTGGCCTATGCTGTAGGTGCTGGCAACGCTGTTATTAGCTCACCCTTTTTACATGCGAAGGAAATGGCAGAGCAGGGATTGTGCTTGCTGGCTGATTTTGAGTCACCACAATCATATGAGAACCCGCTGCTTGATTTATTAAGACACCCAGATAAGCAGGAGGCTTTGCGCCAGTTGGCCTATAGTGGAACCAGGCATATGACATGGCCGAATGTAGCACTGGCTTACTATAGAGAGATGGCGGACCATTTACCTAGAAGTTATCAAGGTGAAAAGAATCTTCCCGCTTTGCCAGTTGTCAGACTTGACCACTTACTTCGATTGACGGATGACTTTGGCGTGATTCAATTCTCGAAACAGTCAACGCCAGATAGAGCGACAGGTTATTCAATTGACGATGTGGCTAGAGCGCTGTTGGCCATGGCTATGCATTGGTCTATATACAAAAAGCCGCTGGTATTTCGATACATGAGAATCTACTTAAATTTCATTGAGCACATGAGTGGTGTTGGCGGTCGGTTTTACAATTACTGTGATATTGAGCGTACAGTAGATACTGTTGATTGGAGCAGCGACGCACACGCTAGAACGATGTGGGCACTTGGTTACACTATGAACCTAAGCGGAGCTCCATCGGAACTTAAGGACAAGGCTGGGAAATTATTTAGAGACGCCACAAATGCATTGCCACAATTGTCCTCCCCGCGGTCTATGAGTTTTGGGATGGCAGGATTGTACTTTGCTTACAGAACAGATCAGGCTCCTGCTTTGCTAAAAAACATGATCCAGTTTGCTGATGAGTTGGTGAGGCTTTATGAAAATAATTCTCATGATCAGTGGCAGTGGTTTGAGAAAACTTTAACTTACTCAAATAGTAAATTATCAGAGGCATTATTGTATGCCTATAAGACGACTGGAAATAAAAGATATCTGGAAGTTGCTGAAACTACGCTTGATTTCTTAAGAGGAGAAACTTTATATGACGGCGTCTTTCATCCAATAGGTCAGGCAGGTTGGTATACTGAAGGGCAGGAGCGAGCTCTTTTTGACCAGCAACCAATTGAGGCTGCTTCGATGACTCGAACTCTGTCTATTGCCAATCGAATAACCAAAAAGCAGATTTATCGTGATGAGTCCATGCAAGCTTATCACTGGTTTTTAGGTCGCAACTCTCTGCACCAAGTTGTTTATGATTCAGAGACCGGTGGCTGTGGCGATGGTTTATCTGAAACTAAAGTGAGTTTAAACCAAGGAGCTGAATCGACTATTGTTCACCTGATGGCCAGGTTTTCCATAGATACTCGGATTAAGCTGCTGTAGATTTTTTTGTAATAGCCTGCCGGATAGTCTTGATCCAGAGTTTTCGATTCCAGCCGGAAAAATGAAGATTTTCTCCGGTGTGCAAATTGAGGCGGAATCCGTGCGGAAAAATTCTATAATTGTATACTAGCTCGACTGTTGAAATTTGTTCGAGTGGAACGGTAATGCTATAGCGTTGAAAATTGAGTGGATGAGTGACAAAAGAAATACGCTGATTTGTTAAATACAGCGCGCCAGTCCATAAAAGACGATTGCCTGAATAACGGGTAGCCATGCCTTCTTTTATGATTTTTTCATTGTCCAGGAGTTCTATTTTCATAGGTATGCTATTCTACGCTAATGCATATTACCATTCTATCGGTTGGAAAAACCAGGTCTAGAGAATTATTGACCCTCGAAGATGAGTACGCTGGTCGAATTAGGGGAAGATTTACCTGTAATAGAACCTATTTAAAGAATGACAAGGAATTAATGTCTGCGATAATAAAGACTAAAGGGCTGGTAACATTACTGGATGAGCATGGATCATTAATGAATTCTCGAGAATTTGCCACCTATTTAGATAAGAAATCCAGCCTGACTAGTGATTTTACTATGGTGGTAGGTGATGCGGCGGGCTTGCCGGCAGCGGCTCGCGATTACGCAACGGATATTATAGCTTTATCGGAGATGACCTTTCCACATGAATTGGCTCGCGTCCTATTATTGGAGCAAATATACCGGGCTCAAACTTTAATTGAGGGTCATCCTTACCATAAAGATTAAGGTGACGTTCATACGTTGTCATATTGGGCTCAATATTGTATAGTTTGTGGGACGGTAAGGAGTTAATTACTGATATTTGAAGTAAAAAAGATTCACATGGCACGTATCAGAAAGGCAGTGATTCCAGTTGCTGGAATGGGAACTAGGTTTTTACCTGCGACGAAGGCTATTCCAAAGGAGTTGCTTCCAATTGTAGACAAGCCAGTTATTCAATACATTGTGGAGGAGGCGATTCAGTCTGGGATTGAAGAGATTATTTTTATTACAAATGATAAAAAATTTGCTATTCAGGAGCATTTTTCTCGTAATGAAGAACTAGAGCGGATACTTGATGAAAAAAATAAGCCAGATCAATTGTCGGCGGTGAGGGAAATGTGTGATTTGGCAAAATTTGTATACGTGCCTCAGAATGAGCCCCTGGGATTAGGACATGCTGTCTTACAGGCAAGAGAATTGATAGGTGAAGAGCCGTTTATAGTTTTTGGAGGTGATGATATTGTTGAAGCAGAGGTCCCAGCCGCCAGGCAATTGATAGATGTGTTCAATAAATACGGTGGGTCTGTCTTAGGTGTGCACGCAGTGCCAAGGGAGCGCTGTGATCACTATGGGGTTGTTAGTCTGACAGAAGATTTGGGAAATGGCATTAATAGTATTGATGATGTCATCGAGAAGCCAGCGATTGATGAAGCCCCGTCAAATCTGGCTGTTGGTGGACGTTGGTTGTTGACTTCAGGAATATTCACTCATCTTGAAAGAACCAAACCAGGTGCAGGTGGCGAGATTCAACTGACTGATGCGATAAAAGCTCTTATGGCAGATGAGCAAATGCATTCGAAAACTTATGATGGTATATACCGAGACTGTGGAAACAAGGTAGAATATGTTAAAGCGATGATCTCGTTTGCCATCAAGCATGAAGAGGTGGGTGAGTCAGTTCGTAAATACATCCAATCCATAATGGTATAACCGTATGGCATTTAGTCCATTAGTAAGACGATTTCGCAAGCAGATAGCGGCCTTTTTGATGTTGTTCGTGATGTTGGTAGGTGTCGGACAAAGCTGTGGGGGCGGTTCAAGCAATCTAGTGGCTCCGGAGCCGGTGACTTTGACAATCTGGAGAGTGGGAGACTCTAATGATGCTTTTGGTAGAGCTATAGCTGAATATTCGGCAGTTTATCCCCATGTTACATTTCAATACAAGCAAATGCCAGAAGAGGGCTACGAAGAAGCTTTGCTGTCAGCTTGGTCCAAGGGGGAAGGGCCGGATATATTTTCTGTACCGAATTGGCGGTTAGGTAAATTTCGTGAATACGCATCGCCTATGCCGGCTAAGGCTGATTTTGTAAGATCTTTTGCAAAAAAATCATTTGGTAGAACTCAGGTTGTAGTAGAACCTAGATCAACAGTTTTTCTAAGCGAACAGCAAATTCTGGATACTTATCCGCAAGCGGTAGCTGACGATATTTTGTTTGATGGAAAGGTTTATGGGCTACCTTTAGCCACCGATGCTTTAGTGATGTTTTATAATCGCGACCTTTTAGCAAGAGCTCAGGTGGCAGTACCGCCAGCTACTTGGGGCGAGTTTGTTGATGCGGTCAAGGCTATGACTGTACATGACGATGAGAGAGCCGTGGTGTTGCCTGCAGCCGCTCTAGGCACCGCAGACAATGTTCCATATTTTATGGATCTGTTGTCAGTTATCATGATGCAGAATGGTACCCAAATGATGTCAGGATCTAGAGTAAGCTTTGCAGCTGAAACTGATTCTGGCATACCAGGGGTAGAGTCTGTAGATTTTTACCGTAAATTTGCAGATAATGAATTTAGTACATTTACTTGGGACGATCAGCAGCTCAACGCGCTGGAAGCCTTTACTCAAGGTACGTTAGGTTTCTATTTTGGCTACCAGACGGATATCCAGGATATTGAACAGAGAGCCCCAGGCCTTAGCTATTCTTACGCAAAGTTACCGCAGATAGATGAGGATAATCCGGTGAATTATTTGAGCTATAACGTGGAAACGGTGCATATTGGCTCAGAAAATTCTGATCACGCATGGAATTTCTTAAATTTTGCTACAACCGAAGATCAGGTTAGAACTTATTTGGAGACTACCGGCAAGGTTCCTGCGCTAAAGGTTTTAATAGGAGAAACTCAGTCAGATCCTAAGCTTGGACCTTTTTCTCAACAGGCCCTAACCGCTCGTTCGTGGTATCATGGTGTAGATCCTGACGGTGCTTTAAGAGCCTTTCACGACATGGTCGTAGAGGCAAACGAACAGATTGTTCCACTGATAGATATAGTATCTTTAGCTCAGCAAAAAGTCGGTCTGACATTATGAGAGTAAGACAAGCCACAAAATATATTTGGTCATTAGTAGTTGGAGCCTTGGCGCTGTCGCCGGTAGCGGCTTTTGCGCAAAATATATTGCCAGGCTGTGCTGAAAATGGGGACTGCACCGCTTGTGATTTTATTACTTTGTTTGTAAATATTGCACAGTGGGTGCTTGGTGTAGTCAGCGGTGTGGCTATGTTAATGGTGGTGGTAGGCGGATTAATGTGGATTATTTCAGCAGGCAATCCAGAGCGGGTAAAACGTGGGCAGCAAATTTTGATTGGTGCTGTAATAGGAGTAGCCTTAGTTTTATCAGGTTACTTGATTGTGAGTTTTACAATCGCATCTCTCTTGGGCCAGTCTGGATTCTCTACCGCGCCAACTCTATATAGTAACGACTGGAACGAATATTGTACTTCAGGTACTCGTCCCGCTAGCGCTAATAGCGACTGCAGTGATTCAGCTACACCGGATGGTGCTTTATGCAAAGATAGCTCGTGTGGAGTGGATGGTGGATGTGTCTGCGCTTCCGGTACTTGTACGCCAATCTGCACAGTAGCAGCTGGTAGTGGCGGCAAGGGGGGTCAGTGTGTGGCCGATGGTGCTACAGATTGCACTGGTGCAGGTGGTACTGTAATTTCCAATGGAGGTCTTTGCGGAAACCCGAGTGAGGCAAAGCAGATTTGCTGTACTGGTTTATAGGATTCAAATAAATTGACAAGGCTTAGGCTTTTAGGAGAATATACATATATGAAAATAAATAAAACTATCAAATCGGCGGTTACTAGCTCATTGCTAGTGACTATAGCTGCATGGCCTGGTTTAGTGGGAGCGGCTACGTTGTCGCTATCAAACCCCCTGAACACATCAGATCCAAATGTGTTGATTGCTCAGGTTATCAAAGTTTTTCTAGGAATCGTAGGAGCGATTGCTTTGGTGTTTGTGATCTACGGTGGATTCGAGTTGCTAACCAGCAGTGGAAACCAAGAGAAGGTGAAGAAAGGTAGAGAGACCCTGATGTGGGCCACTATCGGATTGGTAGTCGTGTTTGGTAGCTATGGTATAGTAAGAGCTCTGTTTCAAGCCATTTTGGGTGAGTCTATTCTGTGATTTTTTCGGAGATCTATTAGTGTTATTGAAAATAAAAAAACCACCCAATCGGGTGGTTTTTAAGTAATCTTTTACACTATTAACCGATGAGGTTATCAATAAATAGGGTTATGCCAAGTGAAGATAGAATAATGGTTGCTCCAATGACTGCCCAAATCAGAGTCTCTCGTCCCTTTTTTACTTTTTCCTCATTACCACCACTGGTTAGAATAAGAAAACCAGCGTAAATAATTAAGAGCAAAGCAATCAGCCCAATAACGCTCAGGAAAGTACTAATTATATTCAGGGTTATGGCAACAGGTGATAAATCAGGTAAACCAGATGTACTTTGAAGGGAGGAGTTAATGTATGTTCCTGAAGTTGGTGCGGCTATGACCGACTGCCCAAGCGCAAAGCTTCCGATAGCTACTGACAAGACGGAAGCTAGTTTTTTTAGTGTATGCTTCATGGTTTTAATTAATAGCGCCTTGTCCAGTGGCTCCCTCAATTATTACAAATACATAAAGTGAGATGCCGTACGAGGCTAAGATTATCAACAAGCCTATAACGGCAGCCTGTAAGGTCTTCCTGGCGTCGGCAACCTTTTCTTCGTTGCCACCAGCTGTCATCCAACGAAATCCAGCGTATATTATTAAAACCAGCGCAATTATGCCTAACACACCGAGAAATGCACTAACAATTTGGGTCGCTACATTTGTTGGACTAGTGCTGGCGAGTCCGGTGTTAGAGGTGATGCTAGATTGTAATGAGCTGTTGATAATATGGTGAGCTAAGGCTTTGGCAGGAATTAATATTGCAGATAAAGAAGCTAGAGTAAGTACGAAGGCCTTGGTGTACTTTGATTTGGTTGGTTTAAACTCCATATTTTTAGGTTATTGAGGTTCCGGTAGCCTGACCTAATATGCCAATGACGTAGATTGAGATACCCCAGGCAGCCATAACTATTCCAAGTCCAATAATCGCAGCGCGTAGCATATTCTTGGCTTCGGTAACCTTTTCTTCGTTGCCACCAGACATCATCCAGCGGAAACCAGCTATTACAATAAGTACCACAGCTACAATGGCCAGGACTCCTAAAACCACGTTTACAATAGTTACTACGACGGTTTGTGGCGAGTTTGAACCAAGCCCAGTGGTGGTGCGGATGGTTGATCCAGTGCTGCCAGCGTTGAAGATATGTGACTGGGCATGACTGGCTAGAGGTACAAAAATTCCAGCGCCAATTGCGAGACCTTTCAGTAAAGATTTGATGGCGAGTGAATTTTTCAGAGAGGCTATTGTTTGGCGGATCATGGAAGTACCATGACTGATTTGTTATGTAAAACTATACCAGAGTTTTTTGGTTATGTCTAGGTTGATATGAAGAAGTGAGAATATATAGTTATCCTCAGCAACTTGATTTTTATAGAAATCTATGTTATTGTAGCTGTACAAATTGTGAACACACATACTGTGCGAAAGGAGGTGAACACTCCATGAAGAATAAAATAGCTACCGCAGGACTCGCTGGACTCGGTTGGTTTGTGGCATCCCCTGCTTTCGCGCAGGTGAACACAGGCATCAACGTGTCCGGTTATGGTACTAACGATCCAGAAACGATCATCATCAACTTGATCAACTGGGTACTTGGTATCTTGGCTCTGATCGCGGTTGTAATGATTCTTATTGGCGGCTTCCGTTGGATGACCGCAGCTGGCAACGAAGAAAAGGTTGACGGCGCCAAGAAGCTACTGGTTGCTGCTATCATCGGTTTAGTAATCGTGATGGCTGCATGGGGTATCTCAATCTACGCTGTCGGCGTTCTTGCAGGTGCCACTGGTGCGAGCGTTATTTAATAGTGCGATATAGAAAAGCCCGCTTCGTGCGGGCTTTTTTGTTTCTCCTTGTGCACTCGAGCGTGTATACTGTGAGGTAAATGAGCTGGTATAAAAGACAATTCGCGGGCATTCCAGTTTTAGTGTGGCTGATGATACTTATCTTTGTGTTAAGCGTCATCACGACAAACCTTATGCAGTTACACTGGTTTTTATTTGATGATCTAGACCTGTCAATTTTTGATCAGGTAATCTGGAATTCTGCCCACGGACGTTGGTATGAATATTCCTTTAACAATTATTCTTATATCGTCGATCATCGGTCTTGGTTACTCTTGCTTTTTGTGCCAGTATATTGGTTAATAGCTGATCCGTTTATTTTGTTAGTGGTTCAAGCGTGTGGACTGGCGATGGCGGCTGTACCGCTCTATTTGATTTCTAAACAGATATTAACTGAGGCTGGTGAGACTTGGGCCGAGCGATTAGCGATTGTTGTAGTTGGCGTATATTTATCAATGTCATCTACTTCGTCTCAGGCGACGTCTGAGTTTCACATGCTGACATTTGCAACTGGATTATTGTTGTGGCTGTGGTGGAGTGTTATGAATGCCAGGTGGTCAATGTTTTGGATATTAGTTTTTACTTTGTTGTTAATCCGAGAGGATTTGGCCTTGGTTCTTTTTGGAGTTTCGGTTTTGCTGCCAATTATTTATGGCCGAGCCGTTTGGCGAAAAAGTATTATATTGGCCGGTATTTCGGTCATTTGGTTTGTTTTAATGATGTCGCTGGGAGCCTGGGCTGCACCCGATGGCGCCGCTAAATTTTTTGTGTTTTATTCATACTTAGGTGATACACCGGCTCAGGCTATCATTCACGTGTTTAGACATCCGCGTGATGCGGCCGAAGTTATCTTAGATCGAGATCATGCCTTATACCTGTGGTTTTTAGTGGCTCAGCTTGGCTTTCTACCGCTACTGAGACTTCGATATCTAATCCCTGCGGTGTTGCCTTTGGCTATTTATCTGTTCATTCCAGAGTATATTTTGGCACCAATTCTTAAAGGGCACTACGCAGCTCTAGTGGCGCCATGGTTGATGCTGGCTGCTGTACATGGATGGATTAGGTTGAGGCAACATACTGTTCGTTTAAGTGAGCGTTCTATTTTTTCTGGTTTCGAACTGCGTTGGTCGGCTCCGTTGTTTGTTGTATTGTTTACAATTTTTCATGCAGTGGCCCTTAATCCAGTTTGGTCAATTAGTCATGACTACAAAGCCATGAGTGAACGTAATGTGGAGGACTATCGTTCTGTTTTGGAGATGATAGGGCCGAATGATTCGGTTTTGGTTACAAGTCGGTTTGTTACTTACTTAGCCCATCGTGAAAATTTGTATTATGCCCAGCATATTTTTACTGGGAAACGGCATTTTTCTGAAGTGCCATACGAACTCCCGGACAAGGTTGATTGGCTGGTCTTAGAGCAGGAAGAAATTTTACGGGCAGGCATTTATATACCACTGGATGAGAGGGATAAATCAGGAGAGCGTTTCCAGCAAATAATAGACAGAAATAATCTAAAATTGGCTTTGCTTACCGAAGATTTGGTAGTGTATGGTCCGGAGAAGGTTGATGAAATAGTTTTAGCGACAGAGGGCAAACCAAAGGTCATTGCCAATAAAGTTGGAAAATTGATCAATGATGACATTGTTTTCGTTGGCTGGAATAAAGAATCTTTGCCAGATGGTCGAGCTGATTTGCAATTGGTTTTAAAAAAAACCGATAAACATTCGGCAATTAAGGACGATGAACATTTATTGCTGACCTGGAAAGACGAAGATGGAGAAGTGTTAGAGAATAAATTAATTGCTCTAGGTTATGGTTTGGACCCAACGCATGCTTGGCCAGATGGTGGAGAATCACAGGAGTGTGTTATTCATGTGCCACTGACGTTCCCGATAGACGCTGTTACTTTGGAAGCTTCCTTTGGCGTGTTGACACGCAAGGATGGACCATTTTTTTCAATGGCATCGGTTGATCCAGTGCTTGATGAATCTAGGCGTTTCAACTTTACACTAGATGGTTTTATTGATTCACGGGCTCAGTAGTAGCCTCTGGGGTTATGGCTGGTAGGCGCGGTACCCGAAAGATGGTGTAATCATTATCTTCGTAGACCCAGGTGAAGCGACCGTCGTTGGTGATATTTCTTAACATGCTTTCGTGATCATTTTCAATAATGACGAAGCGAGCGTGAAAGTCACCTTGAATGGTTTCTAATAGATTATCAGATGTCTTGCCAGTGGTGATGCCAACCCACGCGCTATAAAGGTCTGGAGATTTGTTGTATAGAAAGGTAGGGTCTAGTCCAGCAATATAGCGTCCGCGGGCAGCTTGGTAAAACATTTGTGGGAAGGTGTCCCAATCGCTATGAAAGATGATGTCACCCTTGGTGGCATGAGCTCTTAACCAGGTTCCAGCGCCACTAAAATTATCAACTGGAATTCCACCGTGGAGTCCGCTGTAAGTCGACTGGGCATTCATTATCCAGATGCTTGGAATTATGAAGATTAAGTAAAATAAAGTTAGAGCGCCGATGGTAGTGGTGAATGCATCGGTGAACCAGCGGTGATTAGCTCGTTTTATTAAAGCAGGAATCCAATCGAGCCAGCCAGAGGCTTGCAGAGCAAGAGCGGAAAATAGTACTGCCCACGGTACGTAGTACTCGATATAGCGCTGAGATTTTAGAGTAAACAGAAAAAAGACCAAGGTCATGCACAGGGCGGTTAGTCCCGCTACCGATTGTTTTTTTAGAGTTGCCAGGATTGCGACGATGGCAATCAGGCAGAGCGCGCTTGGAAGAATGATTCCGGCAATTAAATCAGAGAACGCTAGTGGGTACCATTCGCCACCAACGCCGATTTGTCCGCCATAATTAATTAAACCTATTTGTATTACCTGTTGCCAGTAGAATTGAAGATGTTGAGGGAAAGATGGATGTATCAGGAGGCCAGCAATTGTGCCAAGGTAAGTCGTTAATAGCGGCTTGCTGGCGGTGAGGGTTTGGCGTAAGTTTGGCCACGATCTATTGATAAATCTGTGCCTGATTATGTCGATGATGGAGTAGGTCGTACCAAGGATTGGCAGAAGAATGAAGCCGCCGTAACTCCACACGAAGAAAAAACTGACTAGTGCAAGCATTCGAAAACGACGAGTTGTTATCAGCCAAAAACCACCAACTAGAAAAAGAAAGGCAAAGCTAGGGGCTTTTGAGAGGCCCATGCGGAAGGCAAAGGGCTGTGAAAATAATAAAGTTAGGACAAAGAAAGGCGCATAGCGAACTCTGTGTGACTGCAGCAGAATGGTAAAAAGGGCAATGGTTCCGGTGGCAAGTAGCACGGTGGCGACCTTCATGCCGGTGATGGGAGGTAGTATTAGAATAAATGGGATTAAGAAAACGTGGTACAGAAAATGATGATCGACATAGGCATCGCCTAGAGTAGTAAATGGTAACCATGGAAAATCAACGATGGCGGACTTACTGTCCATCATTAATTCAGCAATTTTGAGGTGATAAAAAGAGTCGGGATCTTTAAAGGTGGGCGCTGATAGATAGAGAGTAAACAATACAGCTGCCAAGCAGGATAATAAAATTGGAACGAACCAATTTTGATGGTCGAGCCATATTTTTTTTAGAAGCAGAGCTTTGGAATTACGGTGCATATGTGGAGGGGAGGGTTTCAATCTAACGCTGGAGTAAGAGGTTATGGTCAGATGTGAGTTAAGCCTAAAACGAAAGACTCCCGCTGGCAAGCATGGGACCAGCGGGAGTGTTCCCGCTTGTCGCCTGACGGCGGCCTCCGAGTGGGAACTAAAATGACGGTAGCAATGACCCTAGTTCGTGTCAAGCTTTTTTTAGAGCTTCTTTTAGATAGTCGACATTGGGAATTGGAGAAGGGTCGATCTCGTGAACCATAGCTAGATAAAAGGAGAGGTAGCTTCCGTACAGGAGAAGCTCAAAAGCTTGAATGAACTTACTAGAGCCGGTTAAGTTTATTTCACCAGTACCAATATTGTTTTTCTCAACTACTTCAGCGGTAACCTTATGACGCACCTGATTGCGAGGGTGGTATAAATCACTAGTGATAAAGACGAAGAGGGTTTGCTCAAGTAATTCTTTTGGATAGACAAGCCCCTCAATTAGATGATGGTTCATTTCTGGAATTGGGAAGCGACCAGCGATGTGTTTTCCATTCTCGTTGGTTTGGTTGGTCATTACGTGAGTGGCTCCTAGTAGAAATTCAGAGCTGATAAATTGAATAAATTTATCTTGAGCTGAAACCGCTAGTTGTTTGATTGGATTGACTTCGGTCGGTACGTCTGCCCCTACGACATGACTAAGCCTTTCAAGCTCTGTTGTCATGTTTGTCACCTGCTCGTCGGAGATGTTAACAAATCCCAATGAAGAAAAGGCTCCTAGTGTTCCCATCACAGCGTAGCCCACTGCCATGCGTGGCTGGTTACTCGGGTTGAACTCGGGCTTAAATATATAAGCGGGTAGATTGTGCGTGGAGGCAAAGGTTTCCAAATCTCCGCCGGTAGCTACAACAAAAACATTTTTTGTACGGTCTAGAATAGTTTGACTAACTTCAACCACTTCTTCGGTAGTGCCGGAATAGCTGGATAGAATGACCAGAGTATTGGGAGTGACGGTCGCAGGAATTTGGTAGTCATTTACTATTTCGATTGGAAGGGTGATTTCATCAGAGAATAAGGATTTGATGACATCAATGCCAAGGGCAGATCCGCCCATGCCAAACCAGACGATGCGGTCTACATTTCGGTAACTGTCTGGAAACTCGGTTTTTTTTGTGGCTTCCCAAGCGTCAGAGCACTGTTGGTGCAGGACTTCTATGGAGGAAAGCATGTTTTGCTTATCAAGCTTGGCAATGTCGGATCTTTCTAGAGAATGCATAGTATATTGTTAGGATTTTTCAAATATAGGTTTGTAGATGATAACTTGTCCTGTTTTTTCAGGCAACAGTTCGGATATATTTCTTATGGGTACGAAGCAGTCTACTTTTTGAGGAGATTGAAAGTTTCAATCATTAGTTACTTTTGGATTATCAATCTTTAATAGTCAGCGTAATTGTAGCGTTGTATTTTTGCAAATAGGATTGACTAAGGGGCCGTAAATAGATAGAATGCGGTCGAAAAGCAGAGCTGGTAGGCAAGATTTATTATGCCATGTTATTTACAAGCAATATGTCTGGACATTCCAAGTGGTCTAAAATAAAGCGGAAAAAAGGAGCAAACGACCAAAAAAAGGGCGTGCTTTTTACTAAGCTAGGTAAAAATATTTCGGTGGCGGCTAAGAACGGGAAGGATCCAGAAATGAACCCTGGGTTGAGAACTGCCATTGATCAAGCCAGGGCTGCCAGTATGCCTAAGGAGAATATTGAGAAGGCGGTTTTGAAAGGGGCAGGTGAGCTGCCAGGAGTAGTTTATGAAGAGGTCTTGTTTGAGTGTTACGCAGCTGGTGGAATTGCAATGATTATTGAATGCGTAACAGATAACACAAATCGCACTGTAGCTGAGGTTCGTAGTACCTTAACGAGAGCGGGGAGCACACTTGGTAGTAGTGGGAGTGTTTTGTATATGTTTGAGCAAAAGGGAGTTGTGCGCGTTGCTAAGGATGACATGGGAGCAAAAACAATGGATGACTTAGAAATGATATCAATCGACAATGGGGCTGAAGACATTCAGTCGGAAGATGAGGGTATTACCTTGGTCACCGGAAGAGGGAATTTAAATTCACTTGTTTCGGCTCTTGAGGAAGCTGGTATCGGTATTTCATTTGCAGGCTTAGAATATGTAACTAATAATAAAATCGAAGTTACAGAGAGCGATGCACAAAAAGTGGAAGAACTCATCGAACAACTCGAAGAGTTAGATGATGTGAATAGCGTTTTTACCAACCTCAAATAATATGCGCGTATTGGGCATTGACCCCGGCATCGATCTGATGGGCTTTGGATTAATTGAGATTGGTCCTGGAAGACCTGAATTAATCGAATGTGGCGTAGTGCGGACGAGTCGTGAACTTTCGACGGCGGAGCGACTGGCCGAACTGTATACAGATTTATCTGCTCTATTGATAAAGTTTGGTAAAATCGATGTGGCTGGAGTTGAGGAATTATTTTTCGCAAAGAATGTCACGACTGCCTTTCTGGTCGGACAGGCCCGTGGCGTGATACTCTTATGTCTAGCGGAAAGTAAGTTACCAATTATTGAAATAAAGCCCGTTGAGGTTAAACAGGCTATGACTGGATCAGGTAACGCGGATAAGAAAGAGGTTCAAAAGATGGTGCAGTTGAACTTTGGACTCTCTGAACCACCGCAACCTGACGATGCGGCCGACGCCGTAGCGGTTGCCGTAGCAGCCGGGGCAATGTATAAACGTAATCAGCAACAGAATTATTGATAAATTATGAAAGTTATTTCTTCAAAACTCAATTATCAAATCCTGGCAGTTTTTTTTACAGCCTCTATTTTAATTGGCGTAATGCCAGCTACTAGTCTTGCTCAGGAAGTTGACGCAGATCAGGTTAGTGTTGATGAGGCTGTTGATGAAAGTTTAAATAAAGAGCCTCTCAACGCGAATGCGGGAGAGGATGTTAACGTTGGAGTTGGTCGCACGATTCTTTTTGACGCATCTGCTTCAACTGGTCGAGAGGGTAAGGATGTTAGTTATGTTTGGGATTTTGGAGACGGTAATGTGGCCGGAGGAATTGACGCGACTTATGCTTACGATTCTCCTGGGACGTATAGAGTTACTCTAGATGCAACTGTTGGTGAAGAGGGTGATGATAATTACGAGGCAAGTAGTGCAAGTATTATTGTGTCAGTGCAGGATACGCTAATGCTACTGATCACAGATCAAAGTGTTGATAAAGAAGCTCTAGATGAATTACATGATTATGCCCTGACCCAGGGGGTTCTTTTGATCACCGTGCGTGATAGCGGAGTCGATCAAGAATTTTTGACTGTTCAAAATATTGCTCAGAAGCTCGCAAAAAAACGAGAGGATGTAGTAGCGTCTGATATTATAATAACTTGGACTGCTGGTAACGTTGGTTTAAATTCTCTAATTGAGTTGTCTAGAATTGAGGCGTTGTCTGGTGAAGACTCAATTCAACCTTTTGGTTTTCCAGACAAGGCAATTGTTGCCATCAACAATGATCAATCTTTAAACACGAGCGCTCGAACTGCGCAAAGTACTTTTCAGTCGATTAATCCTCGTTATATTGTGGTGTCGGATGAAAAGATTTTAGATGATGTTATTCGTGCCAAGAGCCCAGAGTCCTTGCAAGCTAGTTTGAATAGAGTAGACGCCAATCATCAATTGATTAATGCATATACAGAGAGAGGCTTGAGAGAGCTTGGTCCCTTTAATTTCATGTCTTACGCCATGAATTACATGATCAATAAAGGTGTGCCTGTGAACTCGTTGTATTTGATTTTGATGTTGCCGCTAATGGCCACGGTAATTGCAGCGGGTCGTCAGCTGGTTGGGATTAAGGCCTTCGGTATTTTTGCACCTACGGTCATCGCTTTAACATTTTTAGCGACTGGTTTGAAGTACGGTATAACTGTGTTTGCTGCGATTATTGTACTTGGAACGCTCGGACGCCTGTTGGCTCGTAAGTTCAGAGTGTTGTACTTGCCGCGGATGGCATTGGTCTTGTCATTCCTGGCCCTAGCAATTTTTTTCATGTTTTTGCTGGGGGCGGTTTTGGGAAAAACTGGATTTATTACGATATCGATATTCCCAATTCTAATCATGACAGTATTGACTGAGCATTTTGTATCGGTTCAAGTTGAGCAGGGATATAAAACAGCAGTAAAGCTCACCTTGGAAACCCTAGCTCTTTCTGTAATCGGTTTCTTTATTGGAGACTGGACGTTGTTTAAGACGACGATATTGGCCTATCCTGAGTTGATTCTTCTCACCCTATTGTTCAACTATTTCATGGGCAAATTCTCGGGATTAAGGTTGATGGAATATATTCGCTTCCACAAGGTTTTAAAACAGATGAAACATGGCGAGAAACAGAACTAAGGTCTTAGGCATGAATGCACGCAGTGCTGATTACCTGCGAGCAAACAAGCGAAAGGCCCGGTATACAGCCGATAATAAATTGGAAACCAAGGAAGTTTTACGCAAGCATGGCTTGAGTACTGCCGAAATGTTGGCTGTGATCAGGACAACCCAGGAAGCCTTGAATTTTGATTGGGATACACTGCCTGATAGTTTTGTGATTAAACCAAATCGTGGAATGGGTGGTGAGGGTATTGTCTTGATATTCAATCGTCTAAAAAATGGCAATTGGTTATCGACAAATAAACGGGAGTTAAGTAAAGAAGATCTATTGGCGCATGTTAGAAATATCTTAGATGGAAACTTTTCTCTGTTGAATACACCGGACATTGTGTTGTTCGAGGCTAGGTTGACCGTTGATCCTTTATACAAAAGATTTTCGACATCCGGCATTCCTGATATTAGAGTTATTGTATACAACAACGTTCCGGTGATGGCTATGTTGCGAGTGCCAACTATAAAGTCAGGAGGGAAAGCCAATCTAGCGCAG
This sequence comes from Candidatus Kerfeldbacteria bacterium CG15_BIG_FIL_POST_REV_8_21_14_020_45_12, assembly GCA_002781785.1. Classification (GTDB taxonomy): domain Bacteria; phylum Patescibacteriota; class Patescibacteriia; order UBA9570; family XYC2-FULL-38-9; genus UM-FILTER-45-8. The sequence continues at coordinate 50,402 of PFGC01000042.1, read as the reverse complement.
GGTGGGCTAGGCATTGGCGTTGACGTAACAACTGGCATGACAACGCATGTCGTGATGAAGTCGTGGTTATATGAAAAAATAATTGATAGGCATCCTGACACAAAAGTTCAACTTAGAGGAATTAAAGTTCCATATTGGAATGAGATAATGAAAACAGCGGTGCTGGCTGCCAGGGTAGTGAAGTTATCCTATTGTGGCGTAGATATTTCAGTGGATAAAAAGCGAGGACCAGTAGTGCTGGAATTAAATGCGCGTCCAGGGTTGGGAATTCAGATTGCAAATCTATCACCACTAAGAGAGCGCTTGGAAAGAATTCGTGGATTAAAAGTTCCAACTCCTGAGCGAGGTATTACCATAGCCCGTGAGTTATTTGGTGGTCAGCTGGAGGATCAGGTAGAGAGTGTGACAGGACGACAGGTCATTGGTTTAGTTGAATCAATTAGATTGTTTGGTAAAGAAAAAATTCGTAAAAATGTCCGAGCTAAAATTGACACTGGAGCTGATGATAGCTCTATAGACATTGGGCTGGCACGAGAGCTGGGGTATGGAGATGCGGTAGATGCATACTTAAACGAGAGCTTGCCCGACAACCTCACCAAGGAAGAGGCCCATGAAATTCTTCCTGAACTATCCAAGAGATTAAAAAAGGAACACAGTGATATTACACGCCTGTCGGTGGTTAGCTCTTCGCATGGTGTTTCGATCAGAATGAATATAAAGCTGACGGTTTCATTAGCAGGTCACAGTATGACGATTGAACCAAATTTATTTGATCGGGCGCATTTGAAATACCCCATTTTAATCGGGCGCAGAAATTTGTCTCATTTTTTGATTGACTCAACTAAGCTGGCGGTTAAGGTTAAGCCGGTGATAGAGGAGATTTCAGGCTCCAAAAAGGTAAGCTAGTCGGGTTGGGCTCTCAGTGATACAATAGCCCAATGATTGCCTATATTGAGGGAAAAATACAGGATATCGATGAAGAAGGTGTGGTTGTTTTGATTAATGGTTTAGGGTACATGGTTTCAGTGCCTGAAAGGTTAACTGAACAATGGCAGCTGGGTCAGGATGTTTCTCTGCACACTCATCAGCACATTCGGGAAGACGCCTTGGATTTATATGGTTTTACTGAACGTTCGGATCTACTTTTTTTCCGTCAGCTTATTAAAGTTTCGGGGGTAGGCACTAAGCTGGCTTTAGCAGTATTGTCACAACTTGAAACCCCAGTAATAAAGCGAGCCATAATTCACGGTGATGTTTCTGTGTTAACTAGTATTAGTGGTGTAGGTAAAAAAACGGCGGAGCGGATTGTGTTTGATTTAAAAGAATCTATTGGTGTTGATGCAGAGATTGAAACTGGAGGTTCCGGTGAGGTTGAAGCCGTTTTAACGGCCATAGATGCCTTGATGTCCTTAGGCTACAATCGGGCAGAGGCCGTTGAAGCTCTGCAAGGGTTGGACGCGGATCTATCAGTGGAGGAACAAGTGCGGGCTGCGTTGAAAAAGGTGGCTAGGTGACCCATGAACATAGTTGAGATTAATAATTCAGATGTGTGGAATGACTACGTAGCTTCGTTACCTAGGTCGTCCTTTTTACAGATGTGGGAATGGGGAACTTTTCAGCAAGAGGTTGGGCGATCAATAGAGCGGCTACAATTTGTTGAGGAAGATAGAATATTGGGAGCCGCTCAATTTGTTACTCACGAGCTTCCGTTGGGGCGGTCATACGTTTTTTCTCCGCGGGGACCGGTTTGGTCTACAGATTTTAATCGCCAATCAGAGGTGTATGAGCTTGTTCGTAGACGATTGAGTAAATATAAAGGCCTATTGTTTTGGAGGCTTGAGCCAAGTAGCGGGAAAATGCCTCAGTCTGCCATATCAATACCAGATGTTCAGCCAGCGGTCACACAGATGCTTGATCTGCAGGTTGGTATGGATAAGGTTATGATTGGCATGAAGCAAAAGACTCGTTACAATTGCAGGTTGGCGGAAAAAAAGGGAGTTAAGGTTTCTTTCGTATCAGCTTTGGGTAAACCAAATTGGGACAAGCAGGCCGAGGATTTTTGGAAATTATTAACGGAAACAAGTCAGCGTCACGGAATTCGTCACCACAATCGTGAATATTATGTGGCGATGATACAAGACCTTGGTGAAGAAGGGATTTTAGAAATAGCTCGGGCCGAGTATAACGGTCAGTTGTTGGCGATGAATTTGATGATAGGATGCGGTGATACGATGACTTATGTTCACGGGGCATCTACAGAAAATGATAAGCAGGTCATGGCGCCGTATGCACTTCAGCTGGCGGCGATAGAACGCGCACAGGTCGCTGGTTATCATTGGTATGACATGTACGGAGTGGCACCGGCTGATATGTCCAAGCATAAGTTGTCAGGTGTGACGAGGTTTAAAAGCGGTTTTGGAGGTGCTGAGTTTGTGTATCCTGGGACAGTTGATTTTCCATTAAAAACTCGTTGGTACGCCTTGTATGATATTGTTAGACGACTACGATGAAAAAAATTGAAACAATTGTTATAGCAGCAGCTGGACGAGGCACTCGTTTACAGGATGCTTATCCAGATACGCCCAAGCACTTGATCCCAGTTTTGGGGAAACCTTTTTTACATTACCTTTTGTCGATAGTGCGTGAAGTTGGGTTTTCACGAGTGATAGTAACCATTGGACATGAATCTAGTCAGATGAGAGATTTTTTTTCAAATCAGGCAGACGATTACCTGTTGGTAGATCAAGGTGAACAAATGAATGAGCGGTATGGTACGGCAGCTGTAGTTGAAGCAGTGGCTGAGGAGGTGGGTAATAATTCCTTTGTGTTTATTAATGGAGACGCATTGATGACAAGTGATGTGTTGCAATCGGTGCAAGTAGATGATGGCCTAAGTCACATTGTTGGTTTGAGGCATCCCGAGCCTCAGTATTATGGAGTGTTGTCCGTAGATGATGATGGATTATTGAAAAAGGTTGTAGAGAAGCCTCAAGAGCCTTTGGGTAACCTAATTAATATTGGAGTATATTCTTTTCAGCCTGATATTTTTTCAGCGGTGAAGACTTTGGCCCCATCTCCTCGTGGAGAATATGAGTTGACTGACGCGATCAATATCTTAGCAGCGCAGCAGCGTGTCCGTGTTCATGAGTTCGAGGGGGATTGGGTTGACCTTGGTCGACCAGAGGACGTACCTTTAGTGGAGTCATTTTTGCATCGTCATAACTTGGTGTAAGCTACGTAATATGAATATTGTTACTATTGGTGGCGGTAAGGGCCAGTCGACATTATTACGAGCACTGCGAGATAGTGGTCACCGACTTACAGCTATTGTGTCAGTGATGGATGATGGAGGTTCTAGTGGAAAAATGAGAGAACTGCATGGAATTGTGCCACCGGGAGATTTACGACGGAATCTCGCAGCTTTAGCGCCAGATGATTCCGTGTACGATCGTTGGAATGAGAGAGACGCAAACGGCGATCCGATTGGAAATTTAGAAATACTAAAGTCTATTCAGGAGCATAATGGTGACATCGGAGCGGGTCTTGTGAGTTTGGAGTCCAAGTTAAATTTAACCCATCGAGTATTACCAGTATCCATTAATCCGTCTGGCCTAATAGCTGAATATAATGATGGCACGACTCTTGTTCACGGTGAAACTCACATTGATGTTCCACGGCATGATTCTAATTTGCACATTCGGCGACTGACCATTCAGCCACCGGTGGATTTATATGAACCGGCGCGACTAGCTATTAAGCAAGCTGATGTTGTTGTTTTAACCATGGGAGATTTGTACACAAGCATTATTCCAAACCTGTTAGTAAATGGCATGGCCCAAGCTTTGTCTGAGGCTGGCATGCCGGTTGTGTATATTTGTAACCGAGCTACCAAGCAAGGTGAAACACATGGTTTTTCGAGTGGTGACTTTGCCAATGAGATTCAGCGTTACCTAAGTCCAGCGATCTTAACGCACGTTATCGCAGATGATAATTCGGTCCCAGCTTCACAGGATGTAGAAATTGTTAAATATGAACCTGCTGCTGGTCCAAGTTGGACTGCGGTGGCGCTTGCTACTTCAGATAAGCCAGGTAGAGTTGACGGTTTACTAGCAGCTCAGGCACTATTACGACTATGCGCTACATTCTAGATTTTGACTACACACTATTTAACACCGAAGCAATGCGCCAGGCATTGATAGAGGCGCTAGCAAGTTATGGTGTTACTGAAGGTTGGTACCGTGATACTGAGCGGCAGGTTAAAGCTGACGGGTTGTATACGCTTGAAGCTCACCTGGCTTTATTAGCAAAGGGAGGCGCAATAGAGCAGTTGGTTGAAACTTCCATGAAAGTATTGGAAAATGCAGAGCAGTTTGTATATCCTGATGTGTGGCCATTTTTGAAAAACATTCAAGAAGCAGATGTTACTATTTTATCTTTTGGATCGCCTGTCTGGCAGGATCGTAAAATTAGAGACTCAGGCGTTGGGGTTTTTGCTGACCATGTCATTACCACGGATGGTGATAAGGCAGAATCAATTCAACAGTACGCTGGACGAGAGGTGATAGTGATAAATGATCGAGGTTCTGAGATTGATTCTATGTATAGTGCCATGCCTCAGGCTAAATATATTTGGCTTCGACGAACGGGTACCCCATATGTTGATGAGGCTTGTCAGTGGTACACTGAAGAAGTAAATGAATTATCATTAGGTTTAGTTTTATGAATATTCATTTTAGTAGCACTCCCGGTGAGGCTGAGGTAACTTATCACCTAGTTGCTGGTGAAGGGATATCAGAGGAGGAGCTAAAAAGACTCTATCGAGGCCTGCATTCATCAGAGGAGCTTAGGGTAGAAATATTAGAAATTCCCAGAGGTGAATTCAGGGCAGTGAAATTGTCAGATGATAGGTACTATCATATTTACAGAGAATCAGAGTGGACTTTTGAATTGCGTCATAAGTAATGCACATTTACTCTGTTTCCGAGTTTAGAGACGAAATTAATGAGCTGCTAGGACAAGTAACAGTAGCTGTTCAAGGTGAAATTTCTGACTTTCGTGTTTCTCAGAATAGATTCGTGTGGTTTACACTGGTTGATGAAGATACCTCAGTTCAATGTTTCATGATGGCCTTTCAGTTAAAGGTATCGTTAAAAGATGGTATGGAAGTTCGGTTAGTGGGGTCACCAACAACATTTAAAAAAGGGCAATATGTTTTTCGTCCGAGACAAGTGGAGTTAGTTGGGGAGGGCGGCTTGAAACAGGCGTATGAGTTTTTAAAAAGTAAATTGGAACAGGAAGGTCTTTTTGATGAATCACGAAAGCGCCAGCTACCACGTTTTCCTAGAAAAATAGGCTTGATAACAAGTAGTGACGCCGCAGCATATACGGACGTTCTAAGAGTATTAAAGAATCGTTGGGCGGGACTTGAAGTTCTTCATGCTAACGTTAGCGTACAGGGAGCCAGAGCAGTACCTTCAATTGTTAAGGCGCTGCAGCAAATGAGTGAAGAACAAAAAGATTTGAATTGTATCTTGCTTACTCGCGGAGGCGGTTCCCTAGAAGATTTGCAAGCTTTTAATTCTGAAGAAATTGTTCGGGCGATTTTTGCTTGTAACATTCCAGTAGTTTCTGGAGTAGGGCACGAACGAGATGTGACCTTGGCAGATTTAGTGGCTGACGTGAGGGCTTCTACACCATCTAACGCTGCTGAAATAATGGTTCCAGATAAGCGTGATGTGACACTAGAGCTTGCGCAGATAACTGATCGCTTGGAGCGTCAATTACGCGAAATTTTACGAAGACGACAAGATTCTGTTGCTAGCGCCGTTGATAAATTGGATCAGCAGACTCGTTTACAGTTAACTCAAACAGCTGATCTAGATAGACGTCTTAGAATAGGATTTGAGAGATTTATAAATTCGGTGGCTGTGTCGAGGGAGCGCTTGGACCACGCTGTTCAATTACTTCAGTCATTCAATCCCCAGGAAGTTCTAAAAAGAGGATATTCTATGGTATTGGGGGTGGATGGTAAGATTATTTCAGGAGTTGAGCGGCTGACGCCTGGGCAGCAGGTTGAATTAAGGTTTGCTGATGGTACGGCGCGATCAACCATTGACGAAACGTCGAAAAAATAGTACAATGTGACTACTATGTCCGCAAAAAAAGCCATTCCAACTGTGAGTAAGAAGGCCGGCTCAAAAGCTGTGGCTGCTCAATCATTTGCGAAGCAGTTTACTGAGCTTGAAGAAATTGTAGCCTCCTTTGATGAAGAGGAGGTTTCGCTAGACGAAGGGTTAAAGAGATTTGAGCGAGGACTGCAATTAGCGGAGGAATTGAAAAAAACACTCGAGACTGTCGAAAATACTATAGATAGCTTGAAGGAGAGATATAGAACCGAAGATTAGAAAAAAGATTACATGAATTCTATTATTGCTTTGGACGACGTTGCAAACGATCCGCCGGTCATGTTGTCTTGGGAATGGATGAATAATGAATATGCCAAGGCGGCAACTAAGCTGGGATATTCCGTAGAATATCTTATCCCAAAGCGAGTATTCAGAATGTCTCATCAGGGTAAATCAGCTTTAGTAGTTGATGCAATTGTTCCATTGAATGATGGATCTGCAACTTATCTAGCTGACCACAAGGGTATGGCGAAGGAGCGCTTTGCTCAGGAGGGCGTGCCTTGTCCAAGTGGTATTTCTTTGCCAAGAGTTGAGTATAGAAGACTAACAAGTCGAACTGTTAGTGCGCTTGGTTTTTCACGACCGGATGTTTTTCCACTGGTGGTTAAGCCAGAGGTGGGAACTCTTAAGGGTCAAGGTGTTGTGACAAACATTGTTGATGAGCCAACTCTTTTTGATGTTCTAGATGAGTCTTTTGAATTGTATGGATCAGTTATTATTGAAGAATATTACGGCCGCATGACTGATCATCGGTTGTTGGTGCTTGACGGCAAGTTATTGGCAGCTGCGCAGCGTCATCCCGGAGAGGTTGTTGGTGACGGTACAAGTACTATAGAAGAATTGATTCATGCGGTTAATGCCAAAAGACGTAAGGAGTGGAAGCTTAGATTTGGAGCTGTTAGAGTGGGCCGTGAGTTGCATCAAACCTTGGCGGAACAGGGATTTCGTATTGCGGATATTCCAGAAAATGGAGTTAATGTTCGGTTAATGAATGTAGCTAATTTATCAAGCGGTGGTTACTCTGTTAATTGCACCGATCAAGTAGCACAAGCTAATATTGATTTTGCGGTCAGAGCTACAGAAGCCATGGGGTTACGCTTGGCTGGTGTAGACGTGCTTTGCCATGATATTACAAAACCGATAGGTCCAGGCAATGGTGGTATTTTAGAAGTTAACGCATCTCCAGGTGTTGTTCTGCATTATTTTCCTAGAGCAGGAGGGCCGACTGATGTGATTCCTGAATTAATGAAAGCGGTTTTTGTTGACTAATACTTTTTTTATGTCGAATTCACTTATCCGGATCACCAAAGACAACGCTCAAAGTTTGCTTGGTAATTTGCGACCACTCTCGCGTTTACTTGCAGAGGAGGCTCTTGATCTGAAGTACCGAGTTGATGTCTATGAAGATTTAAATATATTCAGAGTTTCCTGTGGGAGACAGAGTCATTTTATCAGAGGCGCTATTACGTCTTTGAATAACTACGTAGGAGCTGACATTGCGGATCATAAATTTTATACTAACTCAATTTTGAGAGATGCTGGAATTCCGGTACCACGCTCTGTTAGAATTCAGAAAAAGTCTTTTGCCAAGGGAGATTGGAGTGTTAGTGGTCTAAGAGCTCCATTGGTGGTTAAACCTACCTACGGCACGCTAAAGGGTCTTGGCGTCGTTACAAATATCTCTGGGCAGCGCGACTTGATGAGATACTTGAAGAAAGGTTTCCAGACCTACTCAAGTATTTTGGTTGAGGAGTTTCATCAGGATTTAAATGATTATCGGGTTTTAGTTTTGGATAACAAGGTAATCGGTGTTTTACATAGAATTCCTGCTTATGTTGTCGGTGACGGTGTGAGTAATATTGGAGCTTTAATCAGAGAAAAGAATGAAAAGCGAAAGCAGGTTCACGAGATAAAGCTTGGGCCTATCAGCATTGATGCTGAGCTAAAAAATAAGTTAAAGTCACAACGATTGAACATGCGGTCTATTCCGTCAGCGGATAGACGAGTAATGTTAAAAAACGTTTGCAATTTCGGTGCTGGTGGTGAAGTTCACGATGTCACAGACAAGATCAGCAAGGCAAATGTGGAGCTGGCGCTGAGAATTTGCAAGGTGATGAATTTACGTTTGGCTGGACTTGATTTTTTGTGCACTGACATTAGCAAGTCAGTACGCCATACTGATGGCGTTGTTCTCGAGTTAAATCAGCATCCTGACTTTGCTATGCATCATTTTCCACAAGAAGGAAAAGCCCGCAATGTGTCACGTCAGATAGTAAGAGCCATGTTTAAGTAATTTTTTATGGCTAAGCGAAAGATATTTGGAGTAATGTACCCCGGTAGCGACTGGAACCAGCCGCTACCTTTTTCCGATAAGAAGTCGGATCAACGAGAGGCGTATGAGTCATTTTTTACTTTGGCACGTGATGAATATGGAATGGAGCCAGTCAGGTTTTCACAGCAGTGGTATAAAGATGGTTCATTTACGCGGGCGTGGGGATGGAAAGGTGGTCGGTGGATAAAACTGCGTAAGCCGATTCTACCTGATGTGATTATGGACAAGAGCACACTCAGCTATGCCACGCTCACAAAAAAAATGGAAATAAATGAGCGCTTTCATGTGGTAAATGCTTGGGAGCTAGATTTGATTTCTTCTGATAAAATGCTAACGGCAACCAGCTTTGCAGATTTTACGCCGGAAACATTTTTAGTCCGTACGAAAACTGATCTGCACGAGGCTCTAAAAAAGATTCCGTCAGCTGAGGTTGTTATGAAGCCGCGTTTGGGATATGGAGGTGACGGAGTACAGATTATTTCTAAGCAGAAAGCTCGACAGGTTAATATTAGTGGTTTAACAATAGTGCAGAGGTTTGTTGATACACAAGGCGGAGTCCCTGGATTGTATCGAGGTATTCATGATTTTAGAATAATCTTTGCAGGTGACAAGCCAATTATTTCTTATATTAGAACGGCGGCTCCGGGTACAAAATTATGTAATATGTCTCTTGGTGGAGGTGTGATTTTTGTGCCTATTTCTAAAATTCCAAAGGTGCTCAAGCCCTACGTTCAGAGAGTATTGAGGTCTTTTGCTGTATATCCAGACAAACTATTTTCAGTTGATTTTTTCTTTGAACGCGGCCGTCCATATTTAGTGGAGATAAATAGTAAGCCTATGATCTATTTTCCCCCAGGACACGAGAAGCAAACCGCACAAATGCAGAGATCATATATGGAATATTTCTCTAAACTTCTAGATAGGTAATTGGAGATAGATTGGTACAATTAGTAGGGTATTTTGGCTTTGAGCTCGTCCATAAAGAGTTTTTTTAAAGTTGCCCTCGTCAAAAACTAATTAAGCTTGTAGAATACGGGCTATGCGATTTTTGGCATTTATTATTGGTCTATTGCTTAGCTGGTTTGTGTTGGCGGGCGCACTTGTAGTTTTTTTATATGTGTCAGCACCAGATAGGTATAATGTGCTAGTAATTGGATCTGACCAGAGAGGAACCGAGAGAGCTAGGTCAGATGTTTTGTTTGTTGTGTCCATACCAAAAAAAGGCAAAGAGAAACCATATTTTTTAACAATACCACGCGACACTAAAATTGATCACGACGAATGGGGAATGCAAAAGATTACTCATTTTTATGCACTAGGCGATCGGTCAGATGACGGAAAGCTACTTGGAAATTACACTCTGACTACTAGCGTTGTTGAGGATTTACTTGATATAAAAGTTGACGCCACTTTGGAGGTCACCTTTGGAAGCTTTGAGGAAATCATTGATTCACTCGGAGGAGCGACGTTAAACGGTAAAAATGTAAATGGCGCTGACGCCTTAGCCGTGGTGCGTGACAGATTTACTGATGGTAGATCAGATTTTGATCGCCAGGCTGATGGTCGTGAAATATTTCGCTCGCTACTAACCAAGATTAAGGAGCCTGCTAAGGTTAAGGCTTTGCAGCAGTTTTTCGCTGATTCAAATGATGCAAGACTGACTTACAGTAAAACTAGGTTGACGCACTTTTTAGTCGGTGCCGGCATTGCCAGACGAGGTAATGTTAGTATCGGTGAAATAGAAGAAGGCGAGGTGCCTGGTGCCAGTGCTCGTATTTATACGCCGGACTTCGGAAAAGACTTGTATTATTGGGTCGCCGATGAGGAGGAGTTGAAGTTAATTGTAGATGAGCACTTTCGGTAGCATGTTCCGAGCTTCTCCGTTTAGATTGAATATGTTTGAACTCTGCCCGCAGCAGTATAAGTTTACGTACATTGATCATCTTGATAAGGAATATAAAACGCCGAAACCATATTTGACCATGGGGGCTCACGTCCACAATGCTTTGCATGATTTTTATCAGCAGCTTGATGTGTCGGACCGTACCTACGAAAATCTTGAAATGATATTGCGTCGGAGGTGGCGTGAAAATAGGGAGGGCTTTGCCAATAGAGAGGATGAGGCTAAGTGGGGAGTGAAGGCGCTAAGCATGCTTAGATTATTTGCTCATAGAATGGACACCTCTGTAACACCGGCTATGCTCGAGGATTACTATGATGTAGAGGTAAGCCCCCAACTGAAAATTATTGGTAGGATTGACCGAGCTGATGAGCTGGAGGATGGGTCACTGCATGTGATTGATTATAAGACAGGCAAGTTTGACCCTAACGATGTAAATACATTGCAACTTATTTTGTATGCGTTAATTGTTTCAGCAAACCAAAAGAAACCTGTAACGAAAGCTAGTTATTTGTATTTGCCAACCTGGGAGTGGCATACGGTTGAGATATCTCAAGATGAAGCTGATGAAGCTGTGGAAATTGTTAAGGAACGAGTAGCTGAAATTGAAAAAGAACGTGAGTTTGGTCCGACGCCAAACAAATATTGTAAGAATTGCGACTACCTATCAATTTGTCCGGCCAAGCAGCAGATAGAATTAATGTTGCAGGACGAGCAAGCCTAGGGCTTCACGCTTGTCGATATTTTGTATACATTAAGGTAATGCTAGATCACACTTCATCAAATCGCGTCGTATTCGACGTAGAGACCCAGAAAACTTTCGATGAAGTTGGCGGGTATGATAATAAAGAACAGTTGGGCATCTCCTATATTGGTGTATATTCTTATTCTCAGAATAAGATGTTCGGCTTTTTAGAGGACGAGCTGCCAATGCTTGAAAAAATATTGATAGATGAGAAACCAATGTTAATCGGGTTTAATTCTAAGAATTTCGATGTTCCTGTTATGCAGCCTTATTTTCCTAACATAGACCTGGCTGCGCTGCCGCACCTAGATATTTTGGAGGAGATAAATAATACACTTGGACATCGGGTGAAACTAGATAATGTGGCGCAGGCAACTTTGTATAAGGGAAAGTCTGGCGATGGTTTGGATGCAATTCGTTGGTATCGTTCTGGAGATTTAGAATCTTTGGCCAAGTACTGCCTGATGGATGTTGAGGTGACAAGAGATGTTTATGAATACGGATTAAAGCACGGGCGTATATTTTATCCATCTGGCGGTGAAAGAAAGCCAATTCCAGTAAAGTGGTCGGATGGCAGTCAGTCTATTGCTGATAGGTTGGCTGAGGCCTTTAAAAAACACGAATCGTTGGAGATAGAATATTTTCAGGTAGATGAGTTAAACAAAAAAGAGGTGGTCACTTTGAATGTAGAGATCCTAGATTATGATGGTGAAAGATTTGATGCCTATTGTGTTCAGATGAACAACAAGGATAAATTTCAAGTTTCAAATGTCTGGGCTATACATGAAACTGGTCAGGTATATGCCCACCAGGGGCAATTATTTTAGATCGAGCTGTTTAAGTGAGGAAAGGGCTCGCTTGGAATCGGAAGATTGAGGAATTTACAGATCAATTCCCAACCATCACCTTGGGATATACTTATATTAAGAATATCCTGAGAGCGACCGGTAAAGTATTCAGCGATTTCACTGGCGTGACGAGAATGCGCTTGACGGTATTTTTCTTTATCGAAAAGTGGCGAACCAAATAGTTGCTCTCTAATAAGAATCATTTTTTTTGGGCCATCATTTTCCCATAGACCATTTTGTTCATCTCTCCACCACAGAGGCTGTTCTTTTGTAATGGGTCGCCCAATAATTTTTTCGCAGGAGCTGAGCCAACTTTCTATGGGTCTTATAGTATGGATAAATTTTGATCCTGGAAATAATCTATCAAGCTTTTGATAGGTCAGGGCAATCGGAGTGTCAGTAAAAGCATCAGCTGAAGCAAATCGTTCAGGAATAGGTAAAAGCTGGTCTCTTTGTATTTCGAAACAGCCAAGCGGATAATGCAACGCTGTAAATCCAAGTATTCGAAGGGCCTGAGTTAATGTAGTGGTGCCGGTCCGAGACAGGCCAATACAAAATATCTTTGGCGTGAGATTAGTCATGTTGATAGTATAGCAAATCCAAAAAGGAGTAGGCTCTCCCTTTCCTACTCCTGTTTTTGGTTAACTAAGACTGAGCACCTGGGCGGCAAATCTGATTCTAGATGACAACGATTTCTTATTTGATTTTTCAACTTCTACTGTTGCATGCTGGACAGAGGTGGATGTGTATTTTTGATCCTTCTTTCTGGTAGTAAGGTGCAAGGTCTGCAAGACCGTGCGAATGCTTGGGCCAAATATTTCTATGAGGAGTTGTTCTGGAACGCTATTGAGTTGTCCAGCGGTATGTAGTCCTAGGTTATGAAGCACCTTGGCGGTGCGGTGGCCAACTCCTGGTATAAAGTGAACAGGTGTATTTGATGCGAAACTCATAGTCTTAGCTTTAGAACTGACGAATGATGCCAACAACTTTTCCTTGAATGATAACATTCTTTACTTTAATAGGATCGTACTTCTTATTTTTTGGTTGGAGGCGAACGTAATTTCTTTCTTTATGGTATTCCTTGAGGGTAGCGCCGCCATCCTCAAGTAGAGCTACTACGATATCTCCATCTCTAGCAAAATCTTGTTTTTGGATGACCACGAAATCACCGTCGTCAATCAAGCTTTCAACCATTGAGTCGCCTTTGACTTTGAGAATATAGCAATCTGGACGACTAGCTAGTTCGCGAGGCACGGTTAGCATGGCAGTGCGATCTTCAATGGCTTCTATCGGGGCGCCGGCTGTAATGAGTCCGACAATGGGTAGTTGAAAGGCAGATCCAGCTAGGTAATTATCGCTGTCATCTTGGGCTTGTCTCTGGAGTGCTAGACCAATCTCGCCGTCGTCTCTTGTTATGAAGCCATGTTCTTCTAGGTAGGCAATATGCTCGTGGACAGTTGCAGTAGAGGAGAGGCCAAAGTGATCAGCAATGTCTTTGAGGGTGGGAGCGTAGCCACGGTCGGAGATGAAATCTTCTAGGAAGGAGAGAATCTCACGCTTTTTTTTAGGAAGGACCTTCGTCATAAATTTCTGTTGGTTGGTGATAGAGACAAGATACCCGAAGAAAAACCGAACGTCAAATAGTCCCTGTGGATAACCGAAGAAAAACCGAATTTGTTGTTAAAAAAAGAACTCGAATCATTCAGAGTAAGCAACTTAAGTCTTGGTTTTTTACTTCAGACTCGAATTGCTGGTCTACTCGAAAGATTCGAGCACGAGAATATCCGGCGGGAGATCAGCTGGCTTCTGACAGACTCCCTTGAACCAAACCGAGAGGTGGGGCAAGGAGGCGGCCGTCATGACCTCGTGGTGGGCGATGACACAGCTGGGTTCGTTGTCGATGTAGCCCAGGGGGTAGACTTCCCCTGCAGCCAGAAGCTGCTGGAAGAGGCCCTGCTTGTAGGCGGTGTCGTCTCCTCCCCACTGGCCCTTCATGTAGAGGGGTCCCAGGGGGAACCGATGCTTCCAGAGCGTGGCCATGGTGCCCAGCTCCATCCCAGATGGGTGTCGACTGCTAGGGTTGGGTCGGTGTCGACCGGTCAGGTATCCCACTTTGGGGAAGTTGGCGTCTAGGCCTTGGAGCCACTTCACCACGCCGGGGTGCGGCAGGTCGTGGACGAGCGCTTCGTTGGTGAAGAAGTGGGCTTGCCAGTAGGCGAACCAATCACCGATGTGCTTGTCGCCCTCTTGTCCCATGACAGTCAACCAGAGCTCGCGAGCCAGGTATGGCACCTGCCCCAGCTCTACCAGCTTTTGCGCCGCGGCCAGCGCCTGTGCTGCTTTGGAGTCTCCTGGGAAGGAATCATCCAGGAAGTCTCCCAGTAGATGGACGGTGCGCGGACTCGTGTCCAGAGAACAGTCATCCAGATCGGCCAGCAGGTGCTGGACGCTCAGGGGAGCTGTATTGGTAGTGACTTCCGCCAGAGCTTGGAGCTTGGCGGCCAGGGTCACTGGATGTACGACTTGTCTGTCTAGATACCGAGTTGCATTGATCATACGGGCTCCGGTGGCACTTAGGGAGGATTCCTCAAGTGGTCGTTGAGTTTTACCGTATGGTTGCTAATATTGTCAAAATTAATATAACTGGGTGATCCCACTGTGATTTTTTTTGGGTAAGTTTTTAAAATTTGCGTACTGTAAAACCAAGCCATAAGACCTTGCCAAAATGGTCAAAAAATGTTAGAATGTTAAAGTACGAAAACAAAAAAACAAGTTAGTTGATGATTCATTTTGTGAAAAAGTGGCGATGGTTGCTACTTCCAGGCGTGATGGGCGCTGTTTTTTTTAGAATTTCACCGGTCTTGGCTGATAATTTTCCGACTCCAGAATACTCAGAAGATGTTGTCCTGGTGCGTTACGCTCCTACAATCAATGATTGGACTGCATTTATGTTGGGGGAGCAGCCTAGTATTTCTGAAATTGAATCAGTTACAATTCCAGCGGAGGTTAGTGCAGAATCCTATGTTGAGCAATTAGCGGGCGACGCCTCTATTTTGACAGTTGAGCGTGAGGTAATCAGACGAGCAACGGCTACGCCAAGCGATGCCAAGTATGCTTTTCAATGGCATCATTATCAGGATGATGTCAGTATTTCATCGGAGACAGCTTGGGACACTCAGGCCGGATCTAGCGAAGTTGTCGTGGCGGTGATTGATTCTGGAGTCGATCTTGATCACGAAGACATTGCCGATAATATTTGGGTGAATGAGGGAGAGGTTGTCGGAAACGGTATTGATGATGACGGCAATGGTTATGTTGATGATGTAAACGGATATGATTTTGTTGACGGCAATGGTGATCCGACACCTTCACCAAATGGTAGTAATGACGATGATTACAATGGTGTAGACAGTGGCACCACTCACGGTACACACGTGGCTGGAATTATTGGTGGAGTGGGGAATAATTCAATTGGTGTAGCAGGTGTTAATTGGCAGGTGTCGATTATGGCGGTTCAGGTATTGGACGACGAAGGGGCAGGGGGTGATGCTGAAATTTCTGAGGGTATTGAGTATGCCGTGGACAATGGAGCTAGCATTATTAATTTGAGCTTGGGTGGTTTTGGTACTACCTCGGCGCTGGAGAGCGCTGTGGCATATGCCGTAAGTCATGGCGTGTTAGTCGTTTCAGCGTTAGGCAATAACGGTCTTAGTGTAAATGACTTGGGGTTTTATCCAGCTTGTTATGATGATGTAATTGGAGTGACCTCAGTGGGCTATGATGGGGAGGCCTCATATTTCACTAACTATGGAACTGATTGCGCGGATATTGCCGCTCCTGGTGAGAATATTTATTCAACTTTGTACACAGATGATCCAACCAATGATTTTACGACAGACTATGGTTACATGAGTGGAACTTCTATGGCCACTCCAGTAGTCGTGGGAGTAGCTGCTTTGTTGAAAGCAGAACGTTCTGACATTACTGACTCACAATTTTATGACGTACTTACTAGTAGTGCTGTTGATACTGGACTGGAATCTAAGTATGGAGTTGGTAGAGTAGACGCTGCCACCGCTCTGGCAGGCTTGGAAGTGTTGGATAATCCACCGGCCCCTACTATTTCTGCTTATAACGCAGCTAGTCTAAATAAAACCTATAGCGATGGAGCTAGAAAGGCTGACAGAAAGCCATATTTTTCCTGGTCAGAACCATCTGATCCTGATGGTATTGCCGGGTACTATGTATATTTTGGAACGGATGCGCAGGCTGATCCGGAGTTGGAGGGAACTTTTCAAACCGCTCGATCGTTTGAGCCAAGTAGTAAAATTAGTGGAGACGATGTCTCTTACTATTTGAGATTAAAGTCTCTGGATAATGCGAATGATGTGACAGTTACAGCGTCGACGCACGAGTACATTATTGATACTGAGGTGGCTGAGCCAGAAGGAGTGACAACCAGTCTGGTCTCTGACGGCGTTAAGGTTGAGTGGAATAAAGTCAAAGGCCAGCATGTTAGTCGCTACATAGTAAGGCGAAAAAATTTAAGTGCCAATGGTGATTTTAAGAAAATTGGTTCTGTAGCTAGCACTGATACAGCTTTTACCGATTCGAGTGTGAAGCGGAACAAGCGGTATCAGTATCGAGTGCGAGCCAAGGACGATTTATCTAACGTAGCAACCTCCACGAAAAATACCCGCAAGTTTTATCCACGTGAACGGGTAGTGGTTGGAGCTGGTCCGGGCGGTGCGCCGCAGGTTAGGATTTATAATTTGAAAAATAGATCGTTTGAAGAAACTTGGTATGCTTTTGACGAGAACTTGCGGACGGGAGTTGAAGTGGCAGTGGGTCAGTTTGATGCAGATAAAAAAGATGAAGTTGTAGTAGCTTTGGATGCTGGTAGCTTACCTCTGGTTGGCGTGTTTGACGGAGACGGTGAGCGACTCGAACAATTTTTAGCTTATGACCCAGGATTTAGTGGTGGCGTACGAGTAGGGACAGGTGATTTTGACGGTGACGGTTTAGATGAAATTGTGACTGTGCCGGGAGAAGGGGGGTCACCGCACGTGCGTGTTTTTGAAAAAAATGGTTCAGAAATCTTGTCGTTTATGGCTCTGGATGGGGTTTTTACTGGCGGCACTTACGTGACGGGACTTGATTGGAACGGAGATGGTATTGATGAAATCGTAGTTGGTGCCGGTCAAGGCGGTGGACCTCAGGTTATGGTATACAACGGTCGCACTGGAGCGGTGCTGACTAATATGAATGTTTACGATGAATCTTTTCATGGAGGCGTAAGGGTTGCGCGAACTAACTTTGGTAGCGGTAATGATGTTTTAGCAGTCACTCCAGTTAGTAGTTCATCACATACTTTGATGTTTGAAAAAAATGAGGATCAGTTAGTAGCCATAAGTCCAGGCTTCTCTGTTTTTACTGAGTCATATACGGCAGGAGCTACTGTGGGTGGAGGTGATTTAAATCAACAGAAAGAAGATCGATTAATTGCTGGAACCAACGGAGATACTCAGTCAGCAGTTTCAGTTTTTACTAAAGAGGGTGAAGAAAAGCACACTTTTTTCCCTTTTGGTTCCGGTACGTTTGCAGTGCGTGTGGCTAGTGGGTGGGTTAATTAGCAATCGCGCAAATATTATATAAATAAGTTTGTATTTTATGAGGCGTAGAACAGGAGAGACAAATTTATCAGGAAGAATCCGCGCGGCTGATCTTATTCATTATGATGATGGTGTGCAGTGTTGGAAGGTGCCTGCAGTTGAGAAAACTATAGCCTTGCCGCCGCGGCCACAAGTGTGATTAAGTAATTTTATGAGAGCCAATCGTAGTAGTAGAATTGAAGGTATTAGACTGCGAGCTACGGAGCTTGCTATTGAGCCTGAGCCAGCTAAAGAGGTTAAATTTGAACATGGATTGACCGAAGACCAGCAACGCGCAGTTCTTGAGTTTAATGTGCACGCTTCGGGCAGATTTAATGATATGCAGTATGAGGGCATGCATTTGGCTGCGGTGTCATTAGTGTTGCCAGATAGGTTGGAGGAGGTAGAAAAAGATTTTTTTGGTAGGACATCTTTTGGCACTTTTGCGAGAGCGTTGAATCGTGGAGGACAGTTTCATAGTCAAGATTATGATCTAATGTTGTCCTGGGCTCAAATTGGGCAACCGATTTCAGCAATGGAACGGAGGACGCTTTTGGAATCAACACCTCTTAAGCGCTTAAGAGAATCGCGCAGTCACTTGCGGTCACATTCAAGTGAGCTGCCGCTAGCTTTGATGCATCGAATTATGTTTCCGGAGGAGCCGCCTATTACTTGTGATGACTCTGGCCTCTATCGCGAGTTGGTTCGTGATCAATTTGCACTGTTTGCACTGTCTTGTCCGACTGCGATGTATTTACGAATGATTCACCCAGAGAGGGATTTGATTAATGATTTGGAAACAGGTGGTTTTTCAATGCGGAGTTTTGAGGAAAAAATTATTAAGCAGCAAAAAGTGTTGCAGGAAAAGCTTAATGAGGTTGCCTCAGGTGGTGCTACGAATACTGCGACAGAGGCCTTTATTCTCACTGAACTTTTAGCTTTGAAAGCTCTTTTAACAGCCGACGCTGTTCGGGTTGGCTCTAGTGGTCGCGTTGAGTGCACTTTTCTTAATGAGGTGGTTAAAGAGAGGTCATTGCCGCCACGAACAAACTTATGAGAAGAAGAGATGGTCAGTTACAAGTCGGTCGGGAGCGCGCAGGTTCATTGCTCCGTAATCGTGAAACCGTGCCAGAGCGCCGTAGTTTTGGTTTTGATCCGCTGGTTGATTTGACGCCTGAGGTGCGAGCCCTACAGCGCGTAACTATTGAAGATCATAGGAATATTGGCGTTCTTCGTGAGGCATTCATGCTGTCTTGTTACGCGGAGCTTGTCGGCACCTCTGTTGGAGAAGTGCCGCAATCAAGTGATGAAGATATTAAAGATGCTTTGCAGGCTCGCGTCAGGGATGCGAATCGCTTTGAAAATAATACTACTGGGCATTCAGCTGAAGAAATGAGTGCGCTATATGAGTTATCAAAAACATTTGAGTGGCTGGCTGCAATAACTATACAAGAGCCAGAGCGCCGTCCTGAACTACAGCGAATGGCCGAGGAGTTTAACCTTCCCAGTGTGTTAGAAAGAGTGATGCGTGCTATGAGTGATGAATGGCGCGTTATTTTTTCGGTCGCACGGCTTGACCCGGCTCATTTGAAGTACATTACTCCCGAGATGAATGAGATGCGTTGGAATGCGCAATGGTTTAATTTTCGGGAAGGTGATTGGGGGAGCGGTGATGAGGTCTCTGACAGACTGTTGGCCATGGCCGGCATTAGATTATTGGTTGATGATGCTAAGTTAAGACCACTTTCACAAGAGGATTGGGTTAAAATCTTTAGCGACGGTCCGGCGGAGGTTCGTTTGGCTGACCCACGACGTGCCTTGGCTGAATATATTCTTGGAGCAGAATCGGCGCAGTTCACGCCCGATGGTGATCTACAGATTATTTACCCGCCAAGCCCTGTTGTGGCAGTAGAGGCCTTACCGCCTCGACAACAGGTCTAGCTGGATTTTCAGTGAGATTCCTTTATACTGAAGTTATGAATCAGGAACTTATTTATATTGCTCAAATTGCTTTAGCACTGCTGCTGGGGGGTGTTGTTGGATTTGAGCGCAGAGCTGATAAAAAGGAGGCCGGACCGCGTACTTTGGGCTTAGTAACTATGGGGTCCACTCTTTTTACGTTAATCTCACTGTATGGTTTTTCAGGTCACGAACTTCAGTCGGGGGTAGATGTTTCTCGGATTATGTCCCAGATTGTGGTGGGGGTAGGTTTTCTTGGTGCCGGCATGATTGTCTTTCGTGATGATAAAATTCGGGGACTGACTACTTCGGCTAGTGTTTGGCTGTGCGCTGCGATTGGGATGGCGGTTGGTGTCGGGTGGTATTGGACAGCCATAGTTTCTACAGCGCTGGTGATGATTGTATTATATTTGTTGGGGCATCTGATTCCTCCAGTTCAGGGCAAAGAGGACTAATTGTTATGTTTTACCGCTTAAAAGAATTAGCTAGGAAGTTGACTCCATCTCAAGTGATGGACTTTTATTATCGAGCGGTGGCGTGGCTAGCAGCGGTTATTTACCAGCACCCATCTCGTAAAATGATTGTGATTGGAGTAACCGGAACTAAAGGAAAATCGACGACCAGTAATATTCTTTGGAAGATTTTGACTGACGCCGGGCATACGGTTGGTGTTACTGGAACTATTAATTTTAGAATTGGCAATAAGCAAAAGTTGAACGATACCAAAATGACGATGCTGGGTCGTTTTCGAATGCAACGTTTACTACGAGAAATGTGGCGAGAGGGTTGTGATGTAGCCGTGGTTGAGACAACTTCAGAGGGAATTAAACAATATAGGCACTCCAGTATTCATTTTGATGTCTGCGCTTTTACAAATATTTCACCAGAACACCTGGAGTCACACGGTGGTTTTGATAATTATAAAGCTGCAAAATTGAAACTATTCACCCACTTGTCGGCTCTGCCAAGCAAGGTGATTAACGGAAAGAAGATAGAGAAGGCCAGTGTTATCAATACTGATTCTGATTTTGCTGAGGATTTTTTAGCCATCGGTGATCACCTTAAAGTGAGAGTTGGCACAACAGAGCCAAATGACATTTATGTGACTGATATTAGAGAACAGATCAATGGCACGGAATTCCAAGTTGATTGTAGGCCAGCTCGCATTCCTTTGTTGGGAAAATGGAATGTTATGAATACGGCGATGGCCATGGGAATTGGTTCGGCTGTGGGAATTAACCTGCCAGAAATGATAGATTCTGTGGCGGAACTTGAGCCGGTGCCGGGGCGTATGGAGTTTGTCGACGAGGGGCAGGATTATGCAGTGATTGTTGATTATGCTTATGAACCGGTGAGTTTGCGACTGCTTTATGAGTTTTGTCGGGCGCGAATTGAATCAGGCAACAAATTAATTACTTTAATAAGTTCAACTGGCGGCGGCCGTGACGTTGGTAGACGAGCGCCAAACGGTCAGGTGGCGGGCGAGCTCTGTGATTATGTCATCGTGACAGACGAGGACCCGTATGATGACGATCCACAAGTGATTATAGATATGGTGGCGGAAGGTGTGCTCAAGGCCGGTAAGGTAGAAGGTGAGACTTTTTGGCGTGTTTTGGACAGATCTGAGGCTATTGTTAAGGCTTGTGCTTTAGCTAAGCCTGGAGATGTGGTCATTTTGACGGCAAAAGGAGCTGAACAAAAGATGTGTTTAGCTGGAGGTAAGAAGATAAATTGGGACGACAGGGAGGTGGCACGAGAGGCGATGCGGAAGGTAAAAATGATCTAAACTGCCCTGTGTACAAAACTGTGGAGAATGTGGGTAACTTTCGTGAACAAATGAGGATAGAAAATCACTTGCAAAAATTCATTTACTCGTTCTTCGCTAATATTAGCATAAAAAATGCTGATTACGGACCTCTTGACAGGTAATACTAGGTTTCTTGACAGGGGCTCCAAAAATTTGTACACTAATTCCCGACTTTCCTGACTTCGTGATGGCGTGATGCAAACAATCTGATTCTGTCAAATTTTGGCAGAAAGCCTGTAAATCGGCGTGTCCATCTCTACTCTCCCGTACAACTTGTAAGGTAGCAGTGACCCTCGTCCCTAATAGACATAAGGACGTGGGGTTTTTAGTCTGTCTGTGCGCGGTGGATTTTACATAGCTCTGACTAGGAGGCACGATTTTCAGTTCCAATTCTACTAATTCAGTTCTATATATTAAGAGGACCGCATATGCCCAATAAAGTTCAAGAGCGGAAGTACTTTACGACTAGCCACGAGGCTATCGAGCTTCCAGATTTGATCAAGATTCAGCAGACATCTTATGACTGGTTTATGGAAACTGGTCTAAAGGAGCTATTTGAGGAGATTTCGCCGATTGAGGATTTTACCAGTCGTGATCTCGAGCTGCACTTCATGGATTATTATTTGGACGCACCGCGTTTTGATGAGGTAATTGCCAAGGACAAAAATCTGACCTACGAGGCAGCACTGCGGGTGAACACGAAACTGGTTAACAAGCGGACTAATGAAGTTAAGGAGCAGGAAGTATTTTTGGGCGACTTTCCGCTAATGACTGATCGAGGAACTTTTGTGGTTAATGGCATTGAGCGTGTTGTGGTGTCTCAGTTAATCCGATCGGCTGGTGTGTTTTTCACCTCAGACTTCATGAAGGGCAACATTTATTATGGTGCCAAGATTATTCCAAACCGTGGTGCTTGGCTTGAGATCGAAACAAATCATGACAATGTTATTTATGTGAAGGTAGACCGTAAGCGTAAAGTTCCAGTAACTTCTTTGATGCGGGCTTTGGGATATGGCACCGATGAGGAAATTCTGGAACTATTTAAGGATGTTGATATTGATCCGAACAATCAGTACATTGCTGCTACTTTGGAGAAAGACGTTGCTAAATCAGAAGCGGAAGGTTTAAAAGAAGTTTACAAACGTATTCGACCAGGCGATCTAGCTACAGTTGATAATGCGCGCTCTTTGATTCACGCCATGTTCTTTAACTTCGATCGATATGACTTTGGTCGAGTTGGTCGATATAAAATTAACAAGCGTTTTGGTTTTGACATTCCTAATACTCCTGACACTCGTGTTTTACGCCGTGAAGATTTAGTTGAAATTGTTAGTGAAGTTATTCGTTTAAACATCACTCAGGAAGAACCAGATGATATTGATCATCTTGGAAATCGACGCGTGAGAGCAGTGGGTGAATTGGTGCAAAACAAATTCCGGATTGGTTTGTCCCGAATGGAGCGTATCGTAAAAGATCGAATGTCTACTAAGGATGTTGAAACTCTGACTCCTGGAATTTTAATCAACGCTCGTCCGGTGATTGGTTCAGTGAAGGAATTTTTCATGAGCTCACAGTTGTCGCAGTTCATGGACCAAACCAATCCTCTGGCAGAGCTTGAACATAAACGTCGTTTATCTGCGATGGGTCCAGGCGGCTTGTCTCGTGAACGCGCTGGTTTTGAAGTTCGAGATGTTCACCGCACTCATTATGGTCGTATTTGTCCGATTGCTACTCCAGAAGGTCCAAACATTGGACTGGTTGGTCACTTGGCTTCCTACGCTCGGATTAATGATTTTGGTTTCATTGAGACTCCTTTCCGAAAAGTTGTGCACGATCCAATTCCAGCTGAGGCTGAGGGCGAGATTGCCAGAGAAGACATCGAGGTCGACGGTTCAGTTGTTGCAAAGGCCGGTGATAAAATCACTAAGGATCAAGCTAAGAAAATGCAGAAGCTTGAGGCTGTCCCAGTTAAGCCTCGTGTTAGTGATGATGTTGAATATATTGATGCCTTTACCGAAGAAAAACTAACAACCACGGCTGCTACGACAGAGCTTGATGAGAACGGATACTTTGTGGCAGAGCGGGCTGAGGTTCGAGAGCACATGAAACCGATTGTGGCTGGTGTTGAAAAAATTGATTACATGGATGTATCGCCGAAGCAGATTATCTCGATTTCAACGGCGCTGATTCCATTTATTGAGCATAACGATGCTGTTCGTGCCCTGATGGGAACAAACATGCAACGACAGGCGGTGCCTTGCATTCAGCCTGACTCCCCAGTGGTAGGTACGGGCGTTGAACATCGTTCAGCTAAAGATTCTGGACAGGTTGTGGTTTCGGAAGAGGCTGGAACTGTAGAAGCAGTAGACGCCAATCGTGTCTTGATTAAAGGCAAGCTAGGCATTCGAGAGTATCCAATGAAGAGCTTTGTTCGTTCTAACGCTTCTACCTCTATTAACCAAAGGCCAATTGTTGACCGAGGTCAAAAAGTTGAAGCTGGAGCGATTCTAGCTGATGGTTCAGCTACCGATGGTGGTGAGTTAGCGCTTGGACAAAACGTAACTGTGGCATACATGCCATGGGAAGGTGGTAACTATGAAGATGCTATTTTGATCTCTAGTCGTTTGGTTGAAGCTGATCGTTACACCTCTATTCATATCGAAGATTATAGCGTTGATGTGCGTGACACCAAGCTTGGGCCTGAGCAGGTAACTCGTGATATCCCTAACGTTTCTGAAGAGAAGCTGAAGAACTTAGACGAGCACGGTATTATCCGAATTGGCGCTCAGGTTTATTCTGGTGATATCTTGGTTGGAAAAATCACACCAAAGGGTGAGACTGAACTTTCAGCTGAAGAAAAACTGCTTCGTGCTATCTTCGGAGAGAAGGCTAAGGACGTGAAAGATTCATCTTTATACTTGGCTCACGGTGAGCATGGAAAAGTTATTGACGTTAAAATTTTTAGCAAGGAGAACGGCGATAAGTTGCCAGCAGGAGTAACTAGAACCATTCAGGTAACTATCGCTCAACTTCGTAAGATCCAAGTTGGTGATAAGATGGCTGGTCGTCATGGAAACAAAGGTGTTATCTCACGTATTGTTCCAGTAGAAGACATGCCTTACATGAACGACGGTACGCCGATTGATATTATTTTGAATCCACTCGGTGTGGTATCTCGTATGAACCTAGGACAGGTGCTGGAAACTCATCTTGGCTTGGCGGCTCGTACCCTTGGGTACAAAGTTGCTACTCCGCCATTTGATGGAGTAAAAGACGATACTATTCGTGACGAACTTGAACGTGCTGGATTCCCACGAGATGGAATGATTGAGTTGAACGACGGCCGTAACGGTGAGAAGTTTGATAGAACAGTTATGTGTGGTGTTTCATACATGCTGAAACTTAATCACATGGTTGAAGACAAGATTCACCAACGTTCGATTGGTCCATACAGTTTGGTAACTCAACAGCCACTGGGTGGTAAAGCTCAGTTTGGCGGACAGCGTTTTGGAGAAATGGAAGTGTGGGCACTTGAGGCATATGGAGCCGCTCATACTCTTCAGGAAATGTTGACGATTAAATCTGATGATGTTCCAGGACGTTCAAAGGCTTACGAGGCTACCATTAAGGGAGAGGATATTATCAAGGAAAATGTTCCTGAATCCTTTAACGTGCTGGTTCGTGAGTTGAAGGGACTTGGTCTTGATGTTGAGTTGCTCGATAGTGACGATAAGGCGATTGATATTGACGCAACGAAAGCTGAGCGCAATGAACGCCCATTCGAATATCGTGAGCGCGCCAACGAATCTTCTGATGAAGAAGGTGTCATCAGAGTAGACAAAGACGCAGCTTAAGTCGCTAACCGAAACCATACACATATGTCATTCTACGATAACGCAACTCAAGCTACGGATTTCGAAGCGATTCGGTTAAAGCTTGCTTCACCCGAACAAATCCGTACCTGGTCTCATGGCGAAGTTCTTCGACCAGAGACAATTAATTATCGCACGCAAAAACCTGAAAAAGATGGCCTGTTCTGCGAAAAGATTTTTGGTCCATCCAAAGATTGGGAATGTTACTGTGGCAAATACAAGCGCATTCGTTACAAAGGAATTGTTTGTGATAAATGTGGTGTAGAAGTCACCCGATCTATCGTTCGTCGTGAACGAATGGCTCATATCGACTTAGCCGCTCCGGTAACCCATATTTGGTTTCTGCGTGGCGTGCCTAGTAAGATTGGTCTGTTGCTTGATCTGTCTACGCAATCTTTGGAAAAGGTGGTCTATTTTGCGAACTACATTATAACTGAAGTCAACGAAAAACTGCGCGAACAGACCCTGGAGCAAATTGATGCAGAACTTGATCAAAAACGAAAACAGATTCGAAATGAAATCACTCAACAGATGGGTGATATCAAGCAACGTCGTGACCACGCAGAGCAAGAGGCTGCTGGTAAGTTGAAGAAAGATGCTGAAAAGGCTTTTGAGCAAGAGATGGTCAACGCTGCTGTTATGCGTGATGAGAAGCTCAAAGATCTTGACGAGGCTTCTGACATTGCCCGTAAGGAATTAAAGGGTCTAGCGCCATTGAATATTGTTTCTGAAAGTGAGTACTTCGATCTCTCTCTTAAATACGGCCACGTTTTCACAGCTATGATTGGAGCAGAGGCAATGAAATCATTGCTCTCAAAGATCAACTTGGAAGAGATGGCAGAGTATTTGGAAGTTGAGTTGTCTGGTGCTAGCAAAAATAAGCGCTTCCGACTATTACGTCGTTTGAAGTTGGTAAAGAATCTGATAAAGAATGGCATTAGTCCAGATTGGATGGTGCTGGATGCATTGCCAGTTATTCCACCGGACTTGCGTCCAATGGTGCAGTTGGATGGTGGTCGTTTTGCAGCCTCTGATTTGAATGACCTTTATCGACGAGTCATTAACCGAAACAATCGTTTAAAGCGTTTGCAGGAGTTAAATGCGCCTGAAGTAATTCAAAGAAATGAAAAGCGAATGCTGCAAGAAGCAGTCGACGCTCTGATTGATAATAGCGCCCGGCATGGTAAAACTGTAACTGCATCGACTGGTCAGAAGCGACAGTTGAAATCTCTGGCGGACATGTTGAAAGGTAAGCAGGGACGCTTCCGTCAGAACTTGCTTGGAAAACGTGTTGACTACTCTGGTCGTTCAGTAATTGTGGTTGGTCCTCATCTGAAACTTAATCAGTGTGGCCTGCCAAAGAAAATGGCCTTGGAGCTGTTCAAGTCATTTGTAATCGCTAAGTTGATTGAACGAGAGTTGGTTTACAATGTCAGATCAGCTAATCGGTTTATTGAATCTAACCGTGAAGAAGTCTGGGATATTTTGGAAGAGGTAATTGCTGCATCTTTCGTGCTCTTGAATCGCGCTCCAACCCTGCATAGACTTGGAATTCAAGCTTTCCAACCAATCTTGATTGAGGGTAAGGCTATTCAGATTCATCCTCTGGTTTGTCCAGCTTTTAACGCTGACTTTGATGGAGACCAAATGGCCGTTCATGTACCACTTTCAAAAGAGGCGCGTCAGGAGGCATCAGAAATTATGTTGTCATCCAAGAATCTGTTGAAGCCAGCTACTGGAGAACCTATTGTTACCCCGTCTCAGGACATCGTGCTTGGTACCTATTATATGACCACTATTGATGAGCCTAAGGATAAAAGATTCTTGGCCTTTGCTAATTCTGATGAGGCATTATTTGCCTATCAGTCTGGTCGCATGGTCATTCAAACTCCTATTAAGGTAAAAGTTGGCGATAAGATCATCGATACAACTGCCGGTCGCTTGATGTTCAATCGAATTTTGCCTGAGTTCTTACAGTATCTGAATGAGGTGGTTGATAAGCGTCGCCTGAAAGCCTTGATTGCAGAAACGCTCGCAGAGGAAGGCACTGCTCGTACCGTCCAATTGCTGGATGATGTAAAAGATTTAGCGATTGAATATATCACCAAATCAGGAATGAGTTGGGGTATGGATGACATCATGATTCCAGAGAAAAAGAAGGAGATCATCTCAGCAGCGGAAGGAAAGATTGATGAAATTTACGGTCACTATACTACTGGATTACTGACAGACGATGAGCGTCGAACTAAAGTCATTGAAGTTTGGACGCAGGCAAAAATTGACATCACTGAACAATGTCAGTTGGTGTTGCCAAAGGACGGTCCGGTATTTGCCATGATTGATTCCGGTGCTCGTGGTTCATGGGGTCAGACAACCCAGATGATGGGTATGAAGGGATTGGTGATTAACCCGTCCGGTGAAACCATCGAGCTGCCAGTTAAGGCTAGTTTTAAAGAGGGCTTTGATGTGTTGGAGTATTTTATCTCCACGCATGGAGCTCGAAAGGGTTTGACCGATACCGCTCTGAGAACGGCTAATGCCGGTTACCTGACTCGTCGTTTAGTAGATGTTGCTCAAGATGTAGTCATTGTTCAAGAGGATTGTGGAACCAGCAATGGTATTACAATTACCTCTAAAGAGTCTGAGGAAATGAACGAAGACTTAGTTGATCGTCTGTGGGGTCGAGTTTTGAACGACACGCTGCGTAACGACAAGGGTGATGTCTTACTGAACAAGAATAGCTTGGTATCAACAGAGGATGTTGAAAAATTACATGGTGAAACAATTGAAGAGGCGGTAGTCTACTCTGTGCTGACTTGCGAAATGGATCGCGGAGTTTGTCAGAAATGCTACGGCTATGACCTTGGTAGTAACGATGTTGGCAAGCTGGGAACAGCGGCTGGTATCATTGCGGCTCAGTCAATTGGTGAACCGGGTACTCAGTTGACCATGCGTACCTTCCATACTGGAGGTGTGGCGGGAGCTGATATCACTCAAGGTTTGCCGCGAGTTGAAGAATTGTTTGAGGCACGTCCACTGAAGAAATCTGCAATTATAGTTGATATAGATGGAATGGTTACCGATATTGTTGAGGATGGTAAACAGCGTGTCATTAAGATTCAACATAAGGCAGACGTTAATGAGAAGTACACCATTAAGAAATCAGATGTACTTGAAATCAAGGATGGCGATAAGGTAAAGCGTGGTCAATTATTATTCACCAGCAAGAAAGATGGTGAGGTAACAGCGCGCTTAGCTGGAACTGTGAAGCTAGAAGAAAAAACCTTGAACCTATTTGGAGCTGAGGATCAAATCATGGAATATCCAATTCCTGCTGGATATGGTACTTGGGTGAAGAAGGGTGAGGTAGTAGCTTCTGGTCAGCAGTTGACTGAAGGATCGCTTGATCTGTATCAATTGTTTGAACTGAAGGGGCTTGAGGCCGTTCAGAAGTACATCATTAAGGAGATTCAATACATCTACTCTTCACAGGGACAGAAGTTGAACGATAAGCATATTGAGGTAATCATTCGACAGATGTTCTCCCGATCTAAGGTGTTAGACGCCAAGGATACTGATCTGGTAGTGGGCGATGTGGTTTCTCGTGAAACCCTCCACGCCGCCAACCGTGATGCAGTCGGACGTAAAGGTAAGCCAGCTGTGGTTGAGCCAGTACTGCTAGGAATCACTAAGGCTTCTTTATCGGTAGACTCATTCCTATCAGCAGCTTCATTCCAGGAAACGGCTCGTATCTTAATTGATGCGGCCGTGACCGGAAAGATCGATCGTCTGCAGGGCCTTAAGGAAAACGTTATCATTGGTAAGCTAATTCCAGTAGGTACTGGATTTGGAGTGCATGATAAGACCAAAAAGCAGGCAGTGGCAGCCGATAGCGCTGGCGAAGACAAGTAGTTTTCAAGTCAATTTTATAAACACCGCCCCCTTGGGCGGTGTTTTGTTATTAAGAGTTTCTTTTAAGAGGGTATTGACAAATGACCATTTTTTTGCTATTATTGCGCGTTCGCATAGCTCGAAATGCATGTGAACCTAGGCGGAAGTTTCTGCCTTGAGTGATGGAGGATCCCATGTCCAAGACCCCCCTGATGCTGCTGGCCCTGGTTGCCATGCTGGCTTCCACTGGTTCCGCCGAGGCCAAGCCCGTGGCGGTGCGTGTCGGCGTCAGCACCGGCAACTGCCACGTCGAGGTCAGTCCCCGCGGCGCCTCCGTCGTCTGTGGTCGTCCGGCCCCGCCGCCGCGCCACCACCAGCGGCCCGCCAAGTCCGGGCGTGACCTGCCGGGCGCCTCGCACTGCGCCAACGGTCTCCCGGCCAAGGCCTGGGGCACTTCGCCCGAGCACTACCCGATCTGCGGCAGTGCAACCGTCGATCAGCACATGAACGGTGTGGACCAGGTCTACACCGCCCACCGCCTGGGGATCCACTGACCCCCAGCTGGTGTCCGCCCCGCACGCTACCCGAGGACATCCACTCGGGCGGCGTGCGGGGCTCCTCTTTTTTTCAAAGGTGCCACTCTAGACAAAAAGACTTTTTTTTGGTATACTCTAGTCATGAAAGTTGGCAACGATCACGCAATGATCAATTCGATTCGGCGCGTGCAGGAGGGAGAGCTGCCATATCCACTGCAAGAGAAACGCAGTCGGTATACCCACGTGAACCTTAATGGAGGAGCGCGGACTGTTCTGGTGCACAAGGCAAAGTTCATCATGACGACAAATGAAAAGGGTAAGGTGACGGTGGTCAAAGACCACTCTATTTTGATTAAAGATGGTGTCATCAAAGAAGTTTTTGATTCGAACAAAAAGAAGGTAGACTTCAGTGAAGTCGATTTAGTGTTTGATGCTGGGAAGCGCGGTGGACTAGCGGTAACTCCCGGATTTATTAATGCTCACGCTCATCCGCCGATGTATCTTTTGCGGTCATCTTTGATGCTCGAAAAGGGTGAGAACTTGGAAAAGTCACTCAAGGATATGTACACCCTGGAGAACTGTATGACGCAAGACGATTTTGCGGTGTCAGCTATTGGCGACCTAACCGAAGAGCAAAAGAACGGTATTACTACTACGCTATCGCATTATGCCGTGTTTGATCCGATTGAGGAGGCCGCAAAGCTAGTGAAACAAAATGTGATCAACGCTGTGTCAGCTGTATCTAACTCTCACCCGGAAAACACTCCCGCTTATGTTGAAAAATTATTGAAAAATAGAGATAAGTATACTACTCAGGTGGCGGTAGCTATTCATTACACGCACAAGGCATCACCGGTTGTTTTGAAAAAAGTTGCAGAGATAGTTAAGAAGTATAAAGCTTTGTTTACCACTCATGCCGCCGAAACTAAGCAGGTACTGATTGACCAGTTGGCTATGCACGGTTCGCCAACTATCACTACACTAAAAAAATATGGATTAGCGAATTCGAGGACCATTCTGTCGCACGGAGTTCATTTTACAGAAGAGGAAATTAAACTTATTGCTCAGAACAAGATTGGGGTAGTTCATCTTCCCACTTCAAATAAATTACATAGGAGTGGAGATTTTCCATATCCTTTGTACGCTAAATATGGCATGACCGATAGAATCGCTCTTGGAACTGATAGTGTCATCTCAAAAAACAGTTTAGATATTTTATCTGAGGCATTGCAGGCTAGAATTATGCATCAGGAGAGATTCGTTATTTTTTACGAGGATTTATTCAAAATGATGACCTCTAATGCTGCTGATATGCTGCATTTAAATGATCGCGGACGCGTGTTGCCAGGCTATCGAGCTGACTTAGCTTTTTGGAAGGTGCGTGACCGTGGCTTTATTCCTTACGATGAGAATAATCCCGCTACAATTATTGGCAACATGATTACGCACGGTGGTCGTAATGTGCGCGATTTAATGATCAACGGACAGTTTATTATTTCCAACCGCATCCATAATATTGTTAGCGAAACATCATTGTTGGATAGCCTCCAGTCACAACATCAAGCGCTTAGAAAAAGAGTACCGAAAAAATATCGCAAGGTAACAAAGCACTGAGAAAGTGAGTGCATTTCTCTATTTTAGTAACCGAATTTGATTTTTTAGTCTCCATTTTCTGTAAGTGACTATAAATCCTCAAGGCTCTGTTTAGAGAATAGCTTCTATTTTTCCCCTAAACCCTTTACAAATTCTATATTAAATGGCTCTGTGCCAGGTTCGTGATGACCTAATCGGTAAGGTGTTCCTTTTGGTGGTTTTGCAATACCACGACGAACAAATGATTCGTGGTAGTATCGTGGCTTACCGATAATATTTAATACTTCTTGACCAGACTCCTCAAGCAGGCTTGTCCCCCCTAGCATTAGGTTTTGCAGATCACGAATAATGAGTATTATCAATACGAGAACAGTTGATAGAGCGATAGTAATAAAATGCGTGTATAGTAAGTCTGCTCTAATGTAGAACACACTGACGAGAATGATCATCGCGAGTGTTAGTAGGATAATCCAATTTCCAATACCTAGTCGTTCTGCAGATGTTACAGATGCCATATTTCTTTTGTCCTCGAGAGTTGTGAGTTGCGTGACAATTACTTGGTATGCCGAAGAGTTTTTTTGAATATCTATTTTCATTTGCTCATCCCACATTTCAATTAATACCGGGGCAGTTTTTTTGTATGCTAGATGAGCGTTTGATAGCGTAAAATCGTAAGATAATATGTAATACTTATCTATCAGTTCTGCCATTTTGCCGCTATGTTTTTTGCTTATGTGTTGACTGGTTTTGTAGAGAGATAGAAGAATACTATCTTCTGACCCAACATTATTTCTAATACCATCGTAGCGTGAGGTTAGTCGTGAAATGACAAATCCTGACAATATGGCAAAGAGGAATGTGCTTAGTGTTAGAATGATTTCAACATCGGTAGAATTTCCAAATTTTGGTAAAAATAAGTCAGCGAAAATAATGACAATTAGAGCAATGAATGTTCCCGGAAGCGCAGAGAGGTATCGCATTTAGAGTAGTTATTTTTTGCTCTGGTAGTTTATCGATTGCTGCATAGCGGCTAGTGTGTGGGGATGTGATTCAGCCAAGCCAGCGTTACTGATTCTGACAAATTCCGCGACCTTTTGTAGGGTGGCAATGTCTTTTGCTCCGTTATAACCCATACCAGAACGGATGCCGCCGGCTAGTTGGTAGATGACGTCAGTTACTTTGCCGTTATATGGTTTGTAGCCAACTACACCTTCGGGCACAAGTTTTTTCTTGTCAGTAGTACCTTTTTGACCGTAGCGATCTTTAGAGCCTTGCATCATAGCGGCTTCTGACCCCATGCCACGGTAGGTTTTCATTTTTACACCATCGACTGTCACTACATCTCCTGGAGCCTCATCAGTTCCGGCAAATAAGCCACCGGCCATAATAGCGGCTGATCCAGCGGCTAAGGCTTTAACGATGTCACCGGAATACTTAATGCCACCGTCAGCGATAATAGCAGTTTTGGTTTTTTTAGCTTCGGCTACTGAGTCCATAATGGCAGTGAGTTGAGGAACGCCAATGCCAGCGACAATTCTGGTGGTGCAAATAGATCCTGGGCCGATGCCTACTTTAACTACATCTGCACCAGCCTGAATTAGGGCGCGTGTACCAGCGGCGGTTGCTACGTTTCCACCAATAATAACAACTGATTTCTTGAATTTATTTTTAAGTCTTTTTACCTGATTTATAACCCCGGCCGAGTGACCGTGAGCTGAGTCTACTACCAGAACGGTGGCGCCAGCGGATACCAATTGGAGTGCGCGATCGAACTGTTCATCGCCGACTGAGACGGCTCCTCCAACATTATAACCCTTACCAGACACTTTTTTAACTTGACCAGCTTGCGCAGCGGCGCTCATATTTTTATGGATAATTCCCAAGCCTCCGGCTTTAGCGACAGCGATAGCCATAGTTGCCTCCGTGACGGTGTCCATTGGAGCGCTAACAAGCGGTAGTTCAAATGATAAATGCCCCAACTTAGTAGATAAGTTAGCATCCGCTGGCAAAATGGATGAGTATTGTGGAACCAGCAGAACATCGTCGTAGGTTAGCGCTTCGCGGATTGGTAAAACTTTTGCCATAGAAGGGTAGTTAGTGTTCCTCTTATTGTAGGGAAAAATCGAGCCGAGGGCAATGCGTGACGGCTTCTCAGTGAGTTAAATTTTATTTGGCAGGCGCGGCTAAGCAGGAAGTATATCCTGGTTAATTCTATAAATGATAGCTTGCATTTTAGTCGAAAAAGTGCTAGAATTAGGGGATGATAGGCCCACACATCGCCATCCTAGACTTTGGTTCGCAGTACATGCACTTGATTGCACGGCGTGTTCGGCAATTGGGTGTGCGTTCGGTAATTTATCCCACCGATGTCAATGCACATGACTTGCACGATGCGGTTGGTATTATTTTATCTGGTGGACCACAATCGGTTAATGCTCAAAAACTCCCGTATGATCCGGGAATTTTCGATTTACCGGTACCTATTCTTGGTTTGTGTTATGGACACCAGCTAATGACTCATCACTACGGAGGTAGAGTTCAAGAGGCGCATCAAAGTGAATATGGTGAGGCTATAGTTCATATTTTGGATAAAGGGTCTTTATTTTCTGGCTTGAATGATGATGAGCAGGTTTGGATGAGTCACTGGGACTCAGTTGAGGAAGTGCCGGAGGGTTTTCGTATCATTGGAAACACCGATACTGCTAAGGTGAGCGCCATGGCTAACGACGAGTTGAAGCGTTATGGTTTGCAGTTTCATGTGGAGGTGCAGCACACACCAAATGGTATGCAGATGCTGAAGAATTTTGTTTTGGATATTTGTCAGGCCACCCCAAACTGGAGCATGGAAGAGTATATTGCTGAGCTAAAAGATGAGCTAAAAAAGGACGTTGGTAATCGAAAGGTATTTTTATTTGTTTCCGGAGGAGTTGATTCGTCAGTGGCCTTTGCCATGTTGGAGGAAGTCTTTGGTCGAGATCGTGTTTACGGTCTTCATGTAGATAATGGATTTATGCGTAAAGGTGAATCCATGTTAGTAAAGGAGGCTCTGGCGAAGGCTGGTTTTGATAATCTACAGGTAGTTGACGCTAGTGAAAGTTTTTTGAAAGAGGTTGCTAAAATGGTTGAACCAGAAGATAAGCGTAACGCTATTGGAAAACATTTTTTAACGGTCCAAAAGGAAGTTTTTGCAGAGCTCGGCTTTAACGAGCATGAGTGGGTA
The DNA here is from genome assembly GCA_002781785.1 of Candidatus Kerfeldbacteria bacterium CG15_BIG_FIL_POST_REV_8_21_14_020_45_12. GTDB lineage: Bacteria > Patescibacteriota > Patescibacteriia > UBA9570 > XYC2-FULL-38-9 > UM-FILTER-45-8. The sequence goes on along the minus strand of PFGC01000042.1, from coordinate 15,863 downwards.
TTAGGTCAGGGGACAATTTATCCAGACACAATTGAAAGTGGTGGCACTGATGCCTCGGATACAATTAAAACGCACCACAACCGGATTCCAGAAATTGTGGAGATGATTAACAAAGGCCTGGTGGTTGAGCCGTTGTCTCAATTGTACAAAGACGAGGTGCGTGCGCTGGGTCGTGAATTAGGCCTTCCAGACGAGTTGGTTAACAGGTGGCCATTTCCAGGTCCGGGTTTGTCGATCCGTTGCCTGTGTTCTGACGGTTCTCCTGAACCAGCTGATAACGAATCTCAGGTTAATGAACAAATTATAGAATTATTAGAAGGCACTGACTTACAAGGGGCGGTTTTGCCAATCCGTAGTGTTGGTGTTCAAGGTGATCAAAGATCTTATCAGCACCCAGCTATCTTGTGGGGAGGGGCTGATTTGGCATGGGAACAGCTGAATAATATTTCTACTACCCTGACAAATGCGATCGGAGATGTTAATAGAGTTGTTTTGCAAGTGGCTGGCCCAGTGGATCCGTCGCATCCTAAAGTAGTAAAAGGCTATTTAACTGAAGATCGTTTAGATTTACTGCGCGAAGTCGATGCTGTGGTCGATGCTGTGGTGCGTGAGAGGGGCGTGTACGATTCTATTTGGCAATTCCCGGTTATCCTAGTGCCACTGTCTTATAATGGAGGAGAATCGATTGTGTTGCGTCCGATTGAATCTGAAGAAGCTATGACGGTAAATTTTTATCCGATTGATCGATCAATCCTAACTGAGATTGCCGATAAAGTTATGGCAATTAATGGTGTCGATGCAGTATTTTTTGATGTGACAAATAAACCACCTGCCACGATTGAGTGGGAATAGTCTATACATGCGGAGAGTGCGCGAACCATCACCAATAAGAGAGGGTCGACCACGGGCAGTGGACCTTGGGCTAGTGGAGCCAGAGGAGCCTGTTTCTTTAACCGAGAAGTGGTTCCCAAAAAAAGTGGCCGATGCTTTGCTGAACTACATAGAGACTGCGGAGGGGGCTGCCGAGATGGCAAAATTTGGAGGCGATGCCGGTAGAGTTGGTTTATTTGAAAAAATTGCACTGGTTTGCCCTGATCGGGTTTTCCCTGACTCTTTAA
>PFGC01000042.1:0-14726 GCA_002781785.1 Candidatus Kerfeldbacteria bacterium CG15_BIG_FIL_POST_REV_8_21_14_020_45_12 | reverse complement strand
ATCCACTGTTTGGGTGGGGTCACTCTTTGATGCAATTGAGTCAGACAAGTCTTTTGTTGCCTCTGCCTGTGGTTTTTTGTCCAGACACCTGTCAATTGTGACTGAGTTTCCGGAGAGGCCTGCGCCACCTGTTCCTACTATTGTTGATCGCTTAAAAGCTTTAATCGCCCCGTCGCCACCTAAAACAGAAGATGTAGAGATGCTAAGACTTCATTTGTTGGCTAATATTAGAGAGGCCGCTGGCACTAACAATGAGTGGTTTTTATTATTGGCGGGCACTGCCGTTAGAGCGTTTCCAGACCTGCTTAACCAGTTGCAACAAACTGCTCGTGGAATTGGAGAGGAGGAGTTGCTTGCTTCAGCTAGGGGGGGATTTGGAGGAATAGCGACTTTGGCTGATAGACTTAGTGACTTTAGAATCATTTTTCCAGATCACAAGATAGATAGATTCAAAGATGATGTGTTGAAGAAAATATATGATGGATGTGAGAGAAGTGCTGAGAGATTAAAGGAGTTAGAAGCGCAAGGATTGTCTAGAGAAAATCTAGCAGAGGTCGTGCGTTTGTTATACATACAAGCACCGTGGGCAGTTATATTTGGTGGACACTTAGAAGTTGATGGAAACCATCGAGTTCGGGTGGGGGTAGTTGCGCCAGAGTTGCTTGTTCAAAAATTGCCAGACCGCAGCGCTATTTAATTAAAATTATAAAATTTAGATATCATATGAAAAAACATCAACAGCACGCTACCTTCCCATTTAAAATTTCTATGCTTATAGTTATCACCATTTTTGTTGGTGGTCTGTATTGGTTTTTAACAACCTATTAAGGAATATGCGTAGACGTTCTCGTGATTTTGTTGCTCCAATTACTCCGGCTCGGGAAAGGGCGACTTCTTTACAAGCAGAAGTTGAAATTGAACCTGAGTCCGGACTGGAGCTAGCTAGAAAGGTGGCGCCACGCTGGGGCGTGGAGGCGGTGGTTAGGGATAAAGCATATTGGGATAAGTCAGACAATGGGTTATATTTTTTGCAAACCTTTGAAGCGCTGAAAATCCTGTATCCTGATATCGCATTAGCTATGCAAGATCTTGCTGAGTTTCATAATAGAAAAAAATCGCGGATAAATAAGATTATTGCTGGGGTTCAATCAGGTGATGATAAAAGAGGATGGTCACTTCAATATATAGATGAAGTAAGTCGCTATGTAGCTGTGGCTGGTAGGGTGCCAGATAATTTAGAGGGTAAGTTTGGTGATGAAATATTACTAACCGCTGAAAGAGCTTTAGCAGGTCAGAAGCCGAGTAATTTTTTGCTGATAGCTCAAGCGTTTCTGGTAATATTTCCCGATCGTCTTTCCGAAATTCAGGCGCTACTTCCAACTACAGAAAAACGCCTTAAGTTATATACCGATAGCCAAGAGCAAACTAGCTCTAGGCCAGCTGAAGCAAGAATTAATGTCGCAGCAATTCATGCGTTGTTATTTCCTGATGCCATTAGCATAATTACGAGCCGTGGTTTAGATGAGTCGGTTAAACAAGCCATCGAGCATGAGATTCGTGATGAAGAAGATTGTGATGAAGCTCAGCGCCTTTATTATTGGAAGGAAGATCCTTTTCACGTGACTGCTATTAGAAAAATACATACGGCTTCAATTATAGCTATGATTACGGCGGGGCCTCCGCGAGTAGACAAGAATCATCAGATAAAACTAGGCCAGACTGGTAGGGTGGGTGAAGAGAGTTTTGAGCTACCGCCTCGAGTATCTATTTAGGGACAGCTTATTTTTATTGGACTATTATTTAGTAGTCAGTGTTTGAAAGAGTTAATTGGTAGGCTAAGGCTGGCAAAAAAGGCGTGAAATGTTATTAAATATGTGGTATACTCTTCCGTATGGCAAGAAAAACACCGGCCACAGCAGCCAAGCAGCGTGGTAAATCTAGCGGAAAACAATCGACTGGAAAAATAGCATCTGAAACCCCTGAAAAAACCAGCAAGCGTTTTTCCTGGGACGATCAAGATGGCGGTCCACAGCAAGGATTAATCGTGATTCTTTTATTTGCATTAGGTGCTGTATCAATTTTAAGTTATGTAGATGCCGCCGGGCCATTGGGGCAGCATGTTGATCAAATCTTGGGATGGATATTTGGTTGGGGCAGATATATGATTTGGCTCGTCTTTTTTGGTCTTGGTTATGCCTTATTGCATCCAGAAAAATATGCCATGACCAAGTGGAATTATATTGGACTCGCTTTATTTTTGTTGTCAGGATTAGGAATGCTCCACTTGTCAGTTCCGTTTTCAGACGTCTTACGTGCACCGAGTAGCGGGCGAGGAGGAGGTTTTCTTGGGGTGGTGTTGAATTATCCATTAGTTCGGTTTACTGGCGTCTGGGCCACAATTATTGTGCTGTTGGCGCTCTTTGTGGCTTCGTTTTTGATAATGTTTAACATGTCACTTAAAGAGTTTTTAGCGAGGATGCGCTGGGCAAGCGCACCGTCTTTAGGTGCGGCTGCCTGGGCCAAGCGTCATTTACACTCTCGCTTGAATGGATATGAAGTGGCGCGAGATGAGGACGTTGATGCTGAGGACGGATTGTATGATGAAACGGATACTGAGGAAGACGATGACGAAACAGTTGAGGAACCGGCCTTTACTAAAAAAGAAGTTGATCAATTAGTCGAAGAGGTTGGTGGACAAGACCAGAATGATCTTGAGCAAATGGAGTTGGTGCCAAAGAAAACCAGACGACGGAGGCCTAATATTGATATTCCGATGTCGTTGTTGTCCGATAGAGCGGAGAAGCCAACCAGCGGAGACATTGAGGCTAACAAAGAAAAAATACGTCACACACTGGCTAGTTTTGGTATTGAGGTTGAAATGAGTGACGTCAGTGTTGGACCGATGGTTTCACAGTTTACGCTAAAGCCTGCCGATGGTGTAAAGCTTACACAAATTACTACTCTGAATAATGATATTTCGTTGGCCTTGGCGGCTCACCCCATCAGAATTGAGGCACCGATTCCAGGTAGGTCATTGGTAGGTATTGAGGTGCCAAACAAAGCGACTGCTGTAGTAACTTTGAAGCAGGTGCTTACTAGTAAGCAGTTTAAGAAGCGAGAAAATAATCTGGCTTTAGCCTTAGGTAAAGATGTAGCAGGTAAAGCCTACATCACAGGTCTTGAGTCAATGCCTCATCTACTAATAGCTGGAGCGACCGGTTCTGGTAAATCAGTTTGTATAAATAGTGTGATTCTGAATTTGATGTACCAGAACTCCCCGGATGATTTGAAGATGATTATGATTGATCCGAAGCGAGTTGAGTTGTCGATGTACAACGGAATTCCATATTTGTTAACGCCAGTTATTACCGATGTTGAAAAGACTGTTAACGCTCTGAAGTGGACTGTAGCAGAAATGGATAGGCGATATGAAGTTTTGTCAGCAGCTGGAAAAAGAAATATTGATGAATATAATACCTTTGTTGATGACGATGACCATATGCCATATATCGTCTTTATCATTGATGAATTAGCTGATTTGATGTCGGTAGCAGCCAGTTCAGTTGAGGCTGCGATTGTGAGGTTGGCACAAATGTCTCGAGCGGTTGGTATTCATTTGGTGCTGGCGACACAGCGCCCTTCAGTTAATGTTATCACAGGCCTGATTAAGGCCAATATGCCAGCTAGAATAGCTTTTTCTGTAACTTCTTTAGTTGATTCACGCACTATTCTAGATTTTTCTGGAGCGGAAAAGTTAATCGGTCGTGGTGACATGTTGTATATAGATTCTAAGCACAGTAAACCAAAGCGTTTGCAAGGTGCTTATGTTTCGACCGAGGAGATTGACGCCGTGGTAAATTTCTTGAAGGAGCAGAGTGACCCTGATTATAATAATGATGTAACAGATCAGCAGAGCGTGAGCGTACCTGGTTTTTCTGGAGGTGATTATAGTGGGGACGGTGATGATCTAATTCCCGAAGCCAAAGAAATAATAGTTAGCGCTGGTAAAGCCTCGGCCTCACTGTTGCAGAGACGTTTGCGGGTTGGTTACGCACGGGCGGCTCGCATTCTAGATATCCTAGAAGAGGAAGGTTTTATTGGTCCAGCTGATGGTGCCAAGCCACGCGAAGTTTTGGCTACGGAAGTAGAAGTTGGTGAAGTGCCAGATGATTATATTGATGACAATGAAGATGGTATGTACACTGGAGAGGTCGTGAAGGACGATGATGGATTTAGTTTAAATGAGAAGAGCCGTACTGACGATCAGGGTTAGTGAAATGGCCACCTTTAAACAACAACCGATCCGACAACGTCAAACTATTGGTGAGCAGCTGAGGTCTGCTAGACAATCCCGGGAGATTGTTCGAAAAGATTTGGCACAGAAGTTGAGAATTTCGGATAGATATTTAGACGCGCTGGAGCGTGGTCGTTACAATGACATGCCATCGCCGGTTTACATCAAAAATTTTTTAAAGAGATATGCTGCTGCGCTCGGTATGTCATGGGAGAAAATTGAAGGGCAGTTTTTGCAAGAGATGAATGTATATCGTCGTCAGGGGCCTGCGGCGTCGGTTGATAAAAAGAAGCCTCAAATTAAATCACAGAAACCAATTAGTAGTGGATCTGGGGCGCATCAGCGCAAAGCACTAGAAATTCCTGGATTATTAAAAATAGGGGTTGTTGGTATTGTGGTAACGGTAATGGTAGTTTACTTTGCTTGGGAAATTATCCGCTTGTTGAGTCCGCCTGATTTAATTATCAGTAGCCCATCAGCTGATGAGATAGTGATTACGCAGAAAATTATCGTGGAGGGCATGACTGAACCGGAGGCAATCGTTGAGATCAATAGCCAGGGAGCGCCCGTGGACCCGCAAGGTCATTTTGCTGAAGAGGTATTTTTACATGAAGGCCTAAATTCTATTCAGATAACTGCTCGATCAAAGCAGAGTCGTGCCCGCGGAGTAATTCGCAATATTTATTATAATGCCGAAGCTGACTCAGATCGACCAGAGTTATTACCGGTTAGTGGAACGGTGCCGGAGAGTGTTGGAGTAGAAGATGGAGCTATTACTAAATAATGGCTGTTCGGTTTTTATTCGGTTATCCACAGGGAAGATTGACCTTCGGTTTTTGTTCGGGTATTCTAAGGAAGCTGAAGAAACACAAAACTAACTTAAGAAAGTATGGCAACTAAAAACACAGATAGTAAAGAGACCGAGGGTAAAACTATTGGTAAAAAGGATGAGTCAGGTAAGCAGAAGGCAGCTGAGATTGCAATCTCACAGATTCACGAACGCTTTGGAGCTGGCTCCATTATGCGCTTGGGGGACACAAAAAATATGAAAATTGACGCCATTCCTACAGGTTGCCTGTCTTTGGACTTGTCTCTTGGCATAGGAGGTGTGCCAAGAGGTAGAATTGTAGAAATTTACGGACCAGAGTCTTCTGGAAAAACTACGCTATCCCAACACGTTGTGGCAGAGGTTCAGAAAATGGGCGGAACGGCTGCTTTTATTGACGCAGAGCATGCATTGGATCCAGAGTACGCCAAAAAAATCGGGATAAATATTGATGAGTTGCTTGTATCCCAGCCAGATACTGGTGAGCAAGCTTTGGAGATTTTAGAGACTCTGGTTCGATCAAATGCTGTTGATGTAATTGTAATCGATTCGGTAGCTGCGCTGACACCGAGAGCTGAAATTGAAGGTGATATGGGTGATTCGCATATGGGACTGCAGGCTAGGCTCATGAGTCAAGCGTTGCGTAAGCTAGCAGGTGTAATATCTAAAACGAATTGTTGTGTAATCTTCATCAACCAGACGCGTATGAAGATTGGAGTTGTTTTTGGTAATCCTGAGACTACTACTGGTGGCATGGCTTTGAAGTTTTACGCCTCAGTTCGTATAGAGGTTCGTCGGGCAGCTCAAATTAAGAAGGGAGATAAAACGGTTGGAAATAGAGTTAAAGTTAAAGTAGTTAAAAATAAAGTAGCCGCGCCTTTTCGTACAACAGAGTTTGATATCATGTACAACGAAGGTATATCAATTGCAGGGGATATGTTGGACACAGGCATTCAATTTGAAGTTATTGATAAGAGCGGCAACTCATATAGTTACAAAGAGCATAAGCTTGGAGTTGGTCGTGAGGCAGCCAAAGACTTCTTGCGTGAAAATTCTAAACTGATGAAGGAAATTAGAAGTGAGATTATTAAGGCTTACGAGCAGGAACGCGCGGCATAGTTTAAGGTAACAAAAAACCCCGAGTTTGGCAGATTTGCTTGGCTACGGGGTTTTTTAATTTATAGATTCAATTTCTCTCGGACCATTGAGAATCCGGGAACCTCTGTCTTATTGCCTTGCATTGCTTGGATGATGCCGTAAATAGACGCTAAGGCGCAGACAACAAATCCAAGGAAGGAAATAATCCAACCTAGTATTGGGATGATTGCTAGTATTGCCACGATTACCTCAACGATAAATATCGAGAGGCCTTGCTTGCCATGGAATTGGGCAAAATCACTATCTGGTTTCAGTAGTAGTGGAACAAAGCAAAGCAATCCTAGGTAGCCGATGGCGGCTAGAATTTGATTTTCCTTTACGTCTTGCTCGGTTGAATGTGTTTTGTTTTCTTCAGTCATTGTTGTCACCTCCTTTCTGGGTAGCATTCGACTTATTGAATGCATGTATGGTTTGAACTAATAGGAATAACAAACTAGCGGTAATAGCGTCAAAAACTGCAATCGTGAGAGTTTGTGTAAATAGTTTAAAGACAGCGATAGTATTATGCTGGAAAATAAGTTCAGCTGTTTGAGCGATAAAGGTGGCAATTCCTCCACTAAGTGCCGCAACGCTACCACTAATGCGCCAGTTATGAGTTACACGCCAGACGTGTATTACAGTAAGAATGACCAAAGTGGCATTGGCTATCGCTACCCATTCCCACTGGTTTGTTTGAAAGATCGCTGCGATTTGAAAAACTCCCGCGATTAAAGTTGGCCACAAAAGATGTTTAACATAGTATTCAACTGTCGATTGAGGCTGGATTTCCCCGTCGGTCGGTGAGGCTGGTTGAATTGGTGTTTCTTGATCCATAGTCTGCTAAGTATACAGGCGTTTCCAGTGTTTTTCAACCTGACCATATAATATAAAAAGCCCCCAGATGGGGGCTTTTTATAGATTATAATTACATCATTCCTGGCATGCCGCCGCCCATGGCGCCTGCCATAGCGGCCGCACTGGCGTCGTCCTTGTCCTGAGGAATCTCAGTTACTGCAGCTTCGGTTGTTAGAACCAATGAAGCAATCGATGCTGCGTTTTCAAGGGCAGATCGAGTAACTTTTTTAGGATCTACAATACCAGCAGCCATCAGGTCTTCGTAGACTCCTGTGCGTGCATTATAGCCTTCATGACCAGATAGGCTACGTACCTTATCGGCAACTACTGCACCATCTTGACCAGCGTTCATTCCAATTTGGCGCACTGGTTCTTCTAGAGCCCGGCGCAAAATCTTTACTCCAAACATCTCCTCATCTTCTAGTTTCATGTCGTCTAGAACTTTGGCAGCTCGTAGCAGGGCCACACCACCACCCACAACAATACCTTCTTCAACGGCAGCTTTAGTAGCAGCTAAAGCATCCTCAACGCGATGTTTTACCTCGGTAATTTCAGTTTCAGTAGCAGCTCCAACGCTTATAACCGCAACTCCACCAGTTAGTTTAGCCTTGCGTTCGGCTAGCTTTTCTTTGTCAAAATCTGAATCTGAATTGTTGTACTCTTGATCAATCTGTTTGATTCGATCTTCAATGCTAGCCTTTTCGCCACGGCCATCAACAATAGTCGTAGTGTCCTTGGTGGCGATAACTTTAGCGGCCTGGCCAAGGTCTTCGATGGTTACATTTTCTAGAGTTAAGCCAATTTCTTCTGAGATTAGCTTACCTCCAGTTAAAGCAGCGATATCTTCAAGCATGGCTTTACGGCGATCTCCGAAACCAGGAGCTTTTACAGCTAGCGCTGAAAAAGCACCGCGTAGTTTGTTTACTACCAAGGTTGTCAGGGCTTCGCCTTCAAGATCTTCAGCAATGATAACGAGTTCTTTTTTACCAGACTGGGCAAGCTTTTCTAGCAAGGGAACTATTTCTTGAACTGATCCAATTTTCTTATCGGTAATCAGAATATGAGCATCTTCGAAGACAGCTTCCATTCGTTCTGGATTTGTTACCATGTAGGCGGAAACATATCCTTTATCAAACTGCATACCCTCCACAACGTGTTTGTTGATACCAAGGCTCTGGCTTTCTTCAACGGTGATGACACCGTCTTTAGTTACAGCTTCCATAGCCTCAGCAATGACTTCTCCAATTTCTGGATCGTTGGCTGAAATAGATGCCACTTGAGCGATCTCTTCTTTGCCCTCAATTTGCTTAGCCATTTTTGCGAGTTCAGCGACAACTGCCGTAACACCTTTGTCGATTCCTGCTTTCAAGCTGATTGGGTTAGCACCGGCCGCTACATTCTTCAATCCCTCTCGAGCGATAGCTTCTGCCAAAACAGTAGCGGTAGTAGTTCCATCACCAGCGTCATCGTTAGTTTTGCTGGCAACTTCTTTAACTAACTCTGCTCCCATGTTCTCTAGCTTGTCTTCAAGTTCAATATCCTTGGCTACGGTGACTCCGTCTTTAGTGATCATTGGAGCGCCGTACCCTTTGTCTAGCACTACGTTTCGGCCTAGGGGACCAAGGGTTACCTTAACTGCACTGGCCAGTTTGGTAATTCCGCTCATTAACCCACGGCGCGCTTCTTCGTTAAAATAAATTTGCTTTGCCATAGTTTGTTTTTCTCGTTAGCTATTTTACAATCGCGAGCACTTCATCGTGCTTCAAAATTTTGTAATCTTCCTTTTCAATCTCGACTTCGTCTCCTGAGTACTTTCCGTATAAGACAATGTCGCCGACTTTAAGCTTAAGCTTTGCTAGTTTTTCGCCTTCGCCTAAACCCATAACTTCACCCTCTGCCTTTTTTTCTTTAGCAGAATCAGGCAGGACAATACCGCTGGCTGTGATTTCCTCGGTCTCGAGGATTTTGATCAGCACACGGTCTCCAAGTGGTTGGATATTCATACCGTTTACCTCGTTAGATTATTGAATAAATTTCTTTGCGACAGTTATTTAGCACTCGCCATTTGAGAGTGCCAAGTTTGCCGCGAAACTCATTGTAAACAAAGGGAAAAATCACGTCAAGTCCAGGTATTAAAAATGGCCACTGGCGTCAGTTTTGGACTATTTTAGTGGCTGAATTATTTATGTGGCCCGCCTTTGGTTGGTGTGCTCAAAGAGAGCGGCAGTTAACCAAAATAACAATATCCCAAAGTGGAGTGTCCATAGATAGTGATCAAAAATTCCAATAATCAAGACTGCCAGCACAGCAAAGCCATAATACCTGGTTTGTGGGTCTAGCCAATCTCTACGGTAGGTTAAGCTGAGAATGAAGCATAAAAATACGATGAATCCAAAAATTCCGAGTTCAGTAAAAGTTAAAATATAGATATTGTGGACTGGCTGGTAAGAGTATGATGGATTGGTGATGTTATCTTCGTCATCTCTCTTTTGCAGCTCGGCGGTATAATTGCCAATGCCTACACCAGTGACCCAGTCTGTGCGCAGTAGCGACTCACTTTGTTGTAAGTACAGCTTACGTTCGGCTACCGAGTGATGTTCCAAGCGGGTGTCCCCAGAGGTTCTGGTGAGGGTGATTTGAGGAAAAATAACAGCAAAGGTGAAAAAAGGAAGTAGTACATAAGTGACTGCCAGTGCGGCTCGGCGCGGGAAATGCTTAGAGGTAAGAAAGGTCGATAAAACGAATAAGCCCAGAGCCAGACCGAGAGCGAGAATTCCTTGTCTTGATAATGTCGTCCAAAGTCCGACGCTGGAAAAAGTAATTCCAATGGCTATAACGAGACGCCACATTCGACGCTCTTCCTGCATGTAAAGCAGTAGTCCAATTAGTAGAGTCACGACCAGGAAGCCAGCTAGCATATTGGGGTGTGGCAGGGAGCCATAGGCGCGCAAAAGTCGTTCACCATTACTTTCTACAACGGTTACTCCAAGGGTGGCTGGATCCTGTGTGGCCATACCGAGCCACTTTGTTCCTACAACTCTTTGCATAATGACTTGGGAAAACGCCAACAGACTTTGAATGGTACCACTGGCTAGCAAGGCTAGGCCGATCCGTCTGGTTTGAAGATGTAACTGAGGAATAAAGATAAATAAAGCAACTCCTTCGGCTAGTTTTGCCCACCAAAATAACGCGCTTATACGATTATCAGCAAAAGCTATTGAGAAAAAACCAATAATCACCAGTAGAATAGCGAGCCATTGACTGATGGTTGGGCGGTAGTTTTTACGTTCTGCCAGTAAGTGAACTCCAGCGAATAGGAGAAATACAACCACTAGGATATCAATGGCGTACAGGGAGACGGAGCCGTACTCCCAGGCGCTGTCGTTTAACAGTCCAGGAATAGCAATCCAGCGGGTTTGCCAGGGGAGTAAAAAAACTAGAGCTAACAATAGCCATTCGGCTCCGCGCTCTACAATGGTTTGATTAAGCTGTTTCATGGAGTCTTCGTTCCCACTTGAGCTGTTGTCGGTCTCGTCGGTCGTTCGTGTGCAGTTTTAGTATTTTGTCATTAATAACCACTCGATTATCTTCGTTGGCCATGTTTTTTAAGATGGGTGGTAACATCCTCAACTGCAGCGATCGCATTAGGGACTCAACGGAGATTAGAGTGAGAAATTTTTTAATGCCAAGTTCAAAGCGGGTTGGTTTGATCAGTCTGCGATTGATTGGTTTTAGCCATTGATTTTGTTGGAAGTACGCTGAGATCCATTCATTAGCCGATTTAAATTTTTCAAAATGCCCGTTGTCATAGATTGGGTAGATTTGGTTGACCCAAAAGGTAAATGGGATATCGTCAGCACCAATTTTATAGGTTTTAACATTGAGGTGGTCAGAACTTAAATACATTGATAGACAGATAGCCTTTTCTTCTGATTGTTCGTGTGGTCGCTGTTTAAATATTTTCATGAAGGCAGTAGTGAAGAAGCGGGCGGACCAGATTTTTCCTGGGGTAGTGATGATAAATAGATCGATATCACTGGTTTTACGAGCATTGCCCCAGCCCATTGAGTTTGTTAGCCAAATTCCTTCTATGCCAGGCATTATTGCTAAGATGCGCAAATATGGTTTAGCGTGTTTCCACTTACTGTCAACGTTATTGTATTTATCTTTTCTTAGACGAACCAGATCCATTCTGTTAGTAAGAAAATAAAATCCCTCGGCTGAGGTGATTCTAGGGTCAGTTGCCAAGGTGCCAGCTATTTCACCCAGTGAAACTACGGCTTTGTCGGTTGAGTTGGGGGAAGCTAGCAGCCAGCGCTCTAATTCTAGTAAGGTTGGTGCAAAATCAAACATATCAAAATAGAGCACGGTGCTGTGGAGTTGCTGGGTCAGTGTGGTCATGTTCAGTAGTGTACCGGTTTTTGAGAAAAAAAAGAACTCGAGCGACTCCCGGGAGGGGAATTGACTCGAGCGATGTAGCGCAGACCTTGCGCTACTTTGGCTTGTCAGACCAGGTGGTTCCTGACCCACTGGTCCTGCCCCTTGTGGGAGATGAACTCCAGGAGGCGGACGATGGTCCGGACCTGGGGAGCTTCTCCACCCTTGACCCGCCATCCGGTGGTCTTGCCGTTGGCCAGCTGGGGGGCGATGTCCAGGTGGAGATGGGCTTCGCCAGCGTTGCCCCAGAAGAGGAACTCAGCGGCGCGACCAGCTCCGCCTTCCTTGCCCAGGGCGCTGTTGCCGATGTCGGCTCCGTCGGCGACGTCGAGCAGCTCCTTGAGCAGGGCCTGGTTGGAGGGCATCTCCCAGGCGGGGTCTCCAGCGGCCATGGCCATGACCATGACGCTGCGTCCGAGCATGTGGCGGTTGGTGAAGATCGCCGTCATGTCCTTCAGCGCGACACAGGCTGCTCCAGTGAGCGTGGCCAGGTCGATGATCAAGGTGGTCTTGTCCTTGCGGGCCGCGGCGATCTGCTCGATCAGCACCAGGCGCCCTTCGGCGTCGGTGTTGATGATCCGGACGTCCTTGCCGAGGATGCCGGAGTGAATCACATCGCCGTTGCTGTAGGAGCTGCTCCCCAGCACGTTCCGCACCCCGATGACGCGGCACCGGAGGTTGACCTTGAGACCGAGCTCGACAGCCGTCAGGAAGATGGCGAAGGCGGAGGCCGCTCCCGCCATGTCCATGTGCATCTCGGCGGAGGAGGCGGCGGGCTTCAGGGCCTCACCACCGTTGTCCTTGGTCACGCCCTTGCCGACCAGGTCGATCACGGACTTGGAGGTCGGGCAACCCCGGTACTCCAGCACGACTCCAGCTGCCGGCACCGTGCTGCCACGGTTGACGGCCATGGCCAGGTCGTATCCGCGGGTGCGGAGTTCGGCCTCGTCCATCCGGTCCACGACGATGCCCCTGTTGAGCCCTTCGGCCGCGCGGATGGCGCGATCGATGAGCTCCACGGGGGTGATCACCGAGGAGTCGAGCTGGACCAGGGTCCGTCCCCAGTTCTGCCAGCGGGCCGCCACGGTCCCCGCGTGCAGAGCGTTCAGGTGATCTCCCTTCCTCCGAACATGACCAGGTTGACGGTCTCGAGGGGGCCGGTCCCTTCGGGCAGCTTGACCATGCCGTGACCTTCGTGGACATGGTTGGCCAGCACCACCGCCTCAGCCGCGATCTGCACCAGCTCGAGCGTAGCGAGCGGAGCGTGGACCTGGAAGTGCCGGATGTCCGGCAGGCTCCTGGCAACCTGCACCGCCTGTCCGATCGCGTCCATCATGGCGATCTCGGTGTTCTGGAAGGGGCGGAAGCCATCCCCGGGCTTGTACCCGTAGCCGACGATGATGATCTCCCGGCTGCTGGTGGTCAGCAGGTGGGAGGACCCCACCAGACCGGTGATCTGCTTGCGCTTGATCGCCCGCTGCAGGGTCTTGACCGCCTCCCCGCTCAGCTGGAGCGTGGTGTGCAGGCCATCGATCGCTCCCGGGTTGATGATCCAGGCCTCGATCGTGCTGGTCGAAACTCGACCAGCACTTGCGCCCAGGCTCACCTGGGTTCCTAAAGATGCAACAGTCATCTCTGTCCTCGTTTCTCCCGCTGATTGCCGGGAGTTGTGTTCAGGTGCACTGGCGAGCCGATTTGCAAGCCATAGCTGGCTCACCTAACCAAAAAAGGTGTTGTTTGTCAACACCTTTTGGCTAATCTGGAAGTACTATTTCTTTGCTGACGAGCTCTTACTCAACATAGGTTTTAAGTACTGCCCGGTGTAACTTCTGGCTACCTTTACTACCTCTTCTGGTGTTCCAAAGGCTACGATTTCTCCACCTTTATCACCACCTTCTGGTCCAAGGTCTACAATCCAATCAGCAGATTTAATGACGTCTAAATTATGTTCAATGACTAGAACGGTGTTGCCCATATCAACCAGTTGCTGCAAGACGTGGAGTAATCTTTTAACATCAGCAAAATGCAGTCCCGTTGTAGGCTCATCTAAGATGTATAGAGTTTTGCCAGTAGCTCGGCGCGATAGCTCTGTAGCTAGTTTGATGCGTTGAGCCTCTCCGCCAGATAAGGTGGTAGCGTTTTGTCCTAGGTGAATATAGCCTAGACCAACATCGCGTAGAGTCTCCATTTTTTTTCTAATATTTGGAATGTTTTCGAAAAACTCGTAGGCTTCTTCTACTGTCATCTCAAGAACGTCTGCGATGGTTTTACCATTAAAGTGAATTTCAAGAGCTTGCTTGTTATAACGCTTGCCATGACATTCATCACATTCAACGTATACATCAGGTAGGAAGTGCATTTCAATTTTAATGACCCCATCTCCCTGACAGGCCTCGCAGCGACCACCTTTGACATTGAAAGAAAAGCGTCCAGCTTTGTAACCGCGCATTCTAGCCTCAGGAACTTGAGTAAAAAGATCTCTGATGTGAGTAAATACGCCGGTGTAGGTGGCTGGATTTGAACGGGGGGTTCGGCCGATAGGGGATTGATCAATATCAATAACCTTATCGATGTGTTCTAGGCCAGTAATTTCTTTATGTTTTCCCGGGACATCTTTAGAATTATAGAAGTGTTGTTTTAGGGCAGCAGATAAAATGTCTGTCATCAGCGTTGATTTGCCTGAGCCAGAAACTCCAGTTATACAGGTAAATGTTCCAAGAGGAATTTCGACGCTCACGTCTTGCAAATTATGCTCTGTGGCTCCGAGTACGGCCACGCGCTTACCGTTTCCTTGCCGCCTTTTCTTTGGAAGATCAATTGTGTCTTTGCCAGAAAGGTACCTACCAGTAATTGATTTTGGATTCTTTTTAATTTCGGATGGTGTTCCTTGAGCTACAACCATTCCTCCATGCTTGCCAGCCCCAGGACCTATGTCGATAACGTAATCTGCTTCAGCGATGGTTTCTTCATCATGCTCAACAACGATTACCGTGTTGTTCAGGTCTCGGAGTTGTTTTAGGGTTTCGATTAAACGACTATTATCACGCTGGTGTAGCCCAATGGAAGGTTCGTCTAAAATATAAAGCACGCCAACTAGGTGTGAGCCAATTTGAGTGGCGAGTCGAATGCGTTGAGCCTCTCCACCAGATAGAGTTGAGGCCCCGCGGTCTAGGGTTA
>PFGC01000031.1 GCA_002781785.1 Candidatus Kerfeldbacteria bacterium CG15_BIG_FIL_POST_REV_8_21_14_020_45_12 | reverse complement strand
GATCCAGAGGCAGAGGTTTCTCAAGATGATTTATATGCTATAAAATCAGAACTAGAATCCTGCCGAGGATCAAACTGGTTGAGGTTTAACCAAATAGCCTCCAGTCTCCTTATACTTTTCCCCGACCACCGTGTAGAAATCGGTTTAGATGAGGTGGTACGGGACAGTGTTTTAGATAGCGTAAAAACATCCCTCCGATCAGATAGTCTTTTGTCTTTTTCCAAACAGGCCCGTAGTCTCATTACCCTCTTCCCTGATACTCGTGCAGAACTTGGACTCGGTGAAAGGATCTGGACTGGCATGAAAGAAGAGTTAGATTTAAGTGCAGGATTTGACTGGTACGAATTTTGTAGTATGGCTAGCGATCTCGTAATTCTTTTCCCCCGACGCTCGCTTCGCCACTGCGTGACATGGCTCACACCTCCTCCAAAGCCAGGCTTTCTCGCAGCGTGCCATTAGGCACGCTTCTCGAATACCCTTCAAGTTCCACCGTCCACAGAATAAAAAAATCGCCGCCACAAGGGCGACAATTTTTTAATGGGTCCCTTACTGGACGAGGTTAGAATCCATTTTTGACAAAAATTGTCGGTTTTCGTATTGAGCGCTAGACATATTCACCCATTGGGGGTTAAAAGGCCGCAAAAAATACAGTTACACAGAAAGTGAATCGCTTCATTAGTTGGTCTGAAACTTCTTATACTGTGTCCACTTGCTACACCCAGCGCTGTTACAGGCCTTTACTCGGAACTTATACTTCTTGTTGCTTTTTAGGTACTTCTTACCGATCTTCTTTTTTGAAGACGATACGTTACTAAACTTTTTGATTGTTTTATTTCCTTTTTTGAGCTGCAGCTTGTAGTAAGAGGTGTTTGCTTCTTCGTTCCAAGTAGCAGTAGCCCGACGCTTCTTAACGCTTGTTGTAGTCAGTTCAGATGGCTTATTCGGTTTTTCAACAGTTGCTGTCGATATCTCATCAGTAACTGTACTGGCATCGTCCGTGCTGTCTGAATTATCGTCGGTCGCCGGTGGGTCATCGGAAGTATCCGGCAATTCAGTGATTGATGAGATCGAGCAGCTCGAGTGGCCGTACGTACTGCTGAACGTGTGGAGGTCATCTGAGGTGCTAAGATAGTTGTCATAGCTATCCACAGCAACCAAATCTGCATAAGTGAAGTAGGTTGAATAGCAGCCAGTGCCATAGTCAACTAAGTAAGTTGTACTGCCAAGATCAACAGTAATAGTATCGTAGTCAACTTCAGTTACGTTTAGCGTATACAAGTCTAGTTGGTCAGGAAAGTTGCTAACAGTACAGAAGTCGCCATAAGAGTCCGGTGCATAAACATAGTCCCCATAGGACGGGTAAACAACAGAGTCAATATAAATGACATCCCCCTCATCCGAGTAAGAAAACGAACAGTCGTACGAAGTGTCAACTATATATTCGTAGCTACCATCTGAGACGAGTAGCCCGTCATACCCCAGGTAGTAGAGGATCGTATAAGAGTCAAAGGTGATTGAATCTGGAAAATTGCTGACCGAACAGAGGTATGAGTTTCCGTAATCATCTTCGTAATAGAGGTCGTCGCCGTAGGAAGGCGAGAAGTAAGTATCAATATATAAGGTGTTTCCCTCATCAAGACTATCAAAAGAGCAATCAAAATAATTGTAGTCTATCTGGTAGTAATAGGTTCCGTCCGTAATAAGAATTTCTCCATAGCCGAGGTATTCGACAATAGAAAAAGAGCTCCAATACGTTGCTTGAGTTGACTGGGGCATTAGCAACATTGAACAAAACAGGAACAGGGAAATGAGTAGTTTTTTCATATAACTGCCTAGGTTACTTACAATTAAACCTACG
Organism: Candidatus Kerfeldbacteria bacterium CG15_BIG_FIL_POST_REV_8_21_14_020_45_12; assembly: GCA_002781785.1. Taxonomy (GTDB): domain Bacteria; phylum Patescibacteriota; class Patescibacteriia; order UBA9570; family XYC2-FULL-38-9; genus UM-FILTER-45-8. The sequence goes on along the minus strand of PFGC01000031.1, from coordinate 18,918 downwards.
CCACATAGACATGAAATGCAAATGAGTATTTAGATATGAGAACCTCTGTGGTGTCAACTATCTAAAAAGCCCCATAAAATGGGACTTCAATGAGCTGGTTCCCACCCTGGACGACATTAGAACCTATTTGATAAGATGTTACATATGAAACACCCCCTTACCCAACACAAAATCTCATCACCTCTCGCGCTGGCTCAATATATTAAGAGCGGCAATCAGACGGTGCTTGATAGTATTTAATTTGATCTATTCGTTGACGAGCAGGGTGAAATTGTTGTCGGGCATCCTGGGGAGGTTCGACGCGGATTGGCACGTGCCTATTCCGTTGATGAGTTCTTTGAGCTGCTAAAGCACCTCCGTACAAATCATATCGTCATCGATGTCAAAGCTCGCTTGTGGAACGATGACAAAAAACAGGCAGAATTTGCACCAGGAGCAATCGACACATTACTTGAGCGACTGCCAGGAATTATTGATGACTACGCGGAGAACCGAGAGCACCAGGGTGATATGCCAGAGATTGTTGTTGCAACAGTAGATCTTGATTTCTTTCACGAGATAAAAGCACGAGACACGAAGTTTCCAGAGGAAGTAAAACTGCGAGCATTCACGCGTGACAAAGTGGAGAACGAATTTCAGCAAGCGCTGGAGCTTCGCGTGAATCAAGTTGGCATTGAGTTTCCAAAAGGAGAAGATCCAACTCCACGACTAGATCAGTTACTTGATCAGTCTCGACAAGGAGAAGCTGCCAATCTTGAAGTGTCCTTTTACACTATCGATGATGAAGCGGCTGCTAAAGCAGTGCGCGAGCGTTTCCCTGATGCAGAGATTATTACGAATATTTCAGCACAACTTGAAGGAACAGAGCTCGCTCGCGAACAACGACGGCCAATGCGATAAAAGTTCGAACGTCCCATCAGCGGTTATCACAAAAACCGCATATTATGCGGCTTTATTTAGGTGGGTCGGTGTCTGGACGATGTTAGAACTTTGCTAAGCTTGGAGAAAGTCCCTATCTGGCTTCGGGAGGGGAGGCGTACTTTCCGAACGAAAATAGTAACACGGCCGAAGATGACAGGACACCAGTTGCACTGAGCAGAGCATTATGGTTAGCTCTCTATATGAGACCAGCACACCGAGAACCAGCCCCCCCAGCGACTGCGAGCCACAGAGATCCAGGGTGAAACAGCGCCAGAAAAACACTTTGAACCAGACTGGGGGACCTTCGCCAGGCAGGCCAGTAATTTAGCCATCCTAGCAGCCGATGAGGTGCACATTACCTCGCAGGGCTTGGAATTGGTAAACTACCCCGCCGAGGCGGTAACTCCAGAGCTACCTGAACGATCCGCCGCTTAACTCGACTAATTTTTTTCTACCTATATGCGACCTACCCGCCGACTATCCCCAGACCAACTCCCCCGCCGCCACCGAGCCGCGGAGTTGGTTCACCACACAGAACCCGCCGCTCGCCGTTTTGACGTTGACCAAGATATTACTGCAGAAGATTGGCAGAGAATGCTGGGTGAGCTCCAGAAGTGTCGGAAGGGAGAGCGCTGGGGAGCTTTTGCCTGGCGGGCCATAGATTTAACCATCCTCTTTCCAGATCGGAAAGGTGAGTTGGGGTTGGATGACGTGGCCTGGGAGGCTATGTTGAGTGAGCTCCGGAGGCATCGGGAGCAGCCAGACTGGGCAAGCTTCGCCTGGCAGGCCAGTCGGTTAGCTATCCTGTTTCCAGATTGGAAAGATGAGTTGGGGTTGGAGGAAGCAGATTGGGATGGAATGCTGGGTCAGCTCCGGAGGCATCGGGAGCATGCAGTCTGGGCAAGCTTCGCCGAACAGGCCAGTGATTTAGCCATTCTGTCAGCCGATGAAGTGCGCATCTCCAAGGAACGTGGCTTCGAACTGGTCAACCACCCTCGCGTAGAATCCACTCAGCCCCTCCCACCGCGCCAAGCGGTCTAACAACCGCAGGAACAAAAAACTCCGCCTGAAGCGAAGTTTTTTAGTGGGTCGGTGTCTGAACGATGTTAGAACTCCTTATTTTGATGCTTGCAAAATGAGCTATGACACTGTCGTGAAATCGAAGAAGCGGCTTATGAAAGGAGTTGAGCGATCCTCCAAACTAAAGGGCTTAAGATTTTTGCGCGCACAATCACAAAAAAGTCATTGAACGGCTGAAGAAGCATCACAATGCCTTCTCGGTACAGCGCTTAAGATCAAGAGGCTGGAATTAAAGTCGATCTACTTAGGAATAGGCTTGGCACCACAGGTAGGATTGAATGAGAGGACACAGAAACCGTTCTTTTGGCAGATGTATGCGAGAATTTTTTCACATCCTCAATGAGGAAGGCCTGTTGTATGAAAAAAATGCATTTAATAAACCGCTTAGAGGGTACAGTCAGGTTGCAAAAAAACGTACAAGGAGTGAATTCTCGTATAGCTGCTCTAGGGTGTTGCTGAATTTTTTTTCAACGTACTCGCTCGCACTCTCAATGGGCGACAGAACAAATGGCGATCCAATGTGTAGCAACTGGGCATCAAGCGTAAAGAGCACGCACTTACATTCTTTAGCCATCGCAAGTAGTAGCCGCTGCTGTGGTGACAGCAGGTCATTGGTAATCGCATTATTCATTACAGTTGCTGTGTACGGCACCCGCTGAATTTTCATATCCGTGTGAAGCACGTCCATAAACGGATAGTAGTGATCTTGTTCAGCGCGCTCACGTTGCCAAACAACGTCATCGCACTTGCCGACTTCTTCTAATGTCATGCAAACACCTTCTGTAAAATTGTTAATAATCAAATTTTTACAGGCGATGCGCGTTTTTTCATCTGCGCTATGCATGCCCAAAAAAATTGTATGGTCGATAAATGGTTTCATAGTATTAAGCATGTTCTTCAGCTGAGGTAATCACGCCGCGTGCATAGAGTAGCGCTTTGAGTGTGATATACCATGTGCTGCTTGGCAAGTTATACTGCTGTATCATTTTTTTGAATGCAGCCCAATCAAAGCCTGCATCGCCGTCGCGCAGTGCGGCGCAGAGTTGTGGCTCTACATTTGCAAGCGCAATACAATAGCCATCGACTTCTTGTTCTGCGGAAATGCTCATTTCCATTCCTTGGTACACCGCCATAGTTCCTGCAGCTGCTATGCGCAACTCACGAAAGAAATGCGCATCCATTGTGCTATCTTTAAAGCCAACGACATTTTCATATGCAGCAATTTGTTTAAGATATGCTACGTCTTTTACGGGATGGTATTCCGTGTTGTAAAAAATGACATTCAATTCATTTTGTTGCGAGTAGAGTATGCAGCGGTCAGCTCGGCTGCGAGATAATTCGCCGATTGGAAGTACAATGCCGTCACACCCAATATCCGCAGCAATACTGATGTAGTCTTCTATTTCTTCCGTGGGTTTTAAGATGCCGGCATACACTGGTTTTTTTGTTGCAGCACGAACAGTGCGTACCACGGCAATCCATTCTGTTTTACTCAACTTACCCCCTTCACCCGAAGAGAGGCAAGGAATAAATATATCAACAGCGCTACAATGCTCAACTAGCCGCTGGAGCGACAGTTTGTCCACTTTATTTTCGTTGAATGGAGATATGATGGGAAGCAGTAATTGTTTTTTCATAGTGATTGGTGTATTTCTAATGCGCGGGCGATGCGTTTGACCGCTTTGGTGAGTAGTTCTGTGTCGCGAGCGAGGGCAATGCGCAGATAGCGTTCGCCGCGCTTTGGATTGTCCCAGAAGAAGTAGGTGCCAGGAAGCACGTACACTTCTTCCTTGTCATAAATTTGCTGCTGCAAATCGGTTGCGCGTTTGTTTGGGTCTAAAATACGCACCCAGGCTACACTCATTTGCGTTTTGGGTTGGTGCACTTCGAGCAAATCACTGTTAAGGTATTTAGTCACTACGGCCCTATTTGTTTTTAGCAGATCAATAATAGACGCACCCTCGTCTGCAATGGAGTCTTCGATGTACTGTGTGACCAGGTTGAGGATGAATGGAGAGACATTGAGTAAGTAGGAAGTGGAGATGTCGTAGAGTTCCCGGAATACATCTTTGCTGCATTTGAGGATTGCAACTTTGGCGTCTTGTAGCGGCCATGTCTTGCCTGTGTCTTCGTACGAGATGTACCGTACGCCGGATTCTTCCAGTAGTTCATAGACATCAAAGGTTGGGACATTGTCGTCGTGGATAATCGTTGACGCAAAGCAGAAGTCAAAGGAAAGAATTTTGTTATGGTCCTTTGCATACCGAATCAACTCTTCAAATCCTCGTTTGTATTGCGAGCCGGTGCGGCCGGTCAGGTCCCATCCGGTTGGGTTGTTTGGTGAAACAATAAACAGTACATCCGCTGTGATATGTTCCACAAGATTGCTATAGAGTGTTTCCGGGTCGTGCAGCCATTCTTCCATGAGTGGTTCGGTTGGCACCTTCATGTACTTGAGAATGTCGTGCAAGTTATCAAAACACGGAGTAATTTGCGCAACAGTCAAGCCATTTTTGTGGAAGTAGTTTGCAGCCATGACCATTGCGATGGAAGATGCATACACCAGCATAGATGGTGTTTTGAGTGCCGCAGGCTGATTGTGAAAGGTGAAGAAGGCTTTGATAAAGCGCTGCTCCATTTCGTGTTGTGTCTGTTGTTCCGACTCATACCACAACTCAGGGAGTCGCCTGATAATGTTGCGCTGTGTAGCGGACTGCGATTGATGTGTGTGCGCGTCAGCGAGGTTATACGTTTGTTTGAGTGCATGGATCTCGTGTTGAGTGAGATCGACATAATCTTTTAAGGACATAGTGTGTTATTAGTAGTTTAGTTTTTTTAAAAAAGGTGTGCAGGCGACTCGATTGATGTCGTTCGAGCCGCCTGCGGGAACCAGGCTACGCGGCGGTCAGCGCGCGTAGCACGTCCTGCCGCATCTGGTAGTCCACATCGGTGATGCCGTCCTCCGTTTCCAGGGCGATGCACTGGAGGAGCACACCCCCCAGCGGTGCCGGCGTGATGATGCCGTGCCACATGCTAGAGGTGTTGTCGGCGAAGTGGCCACCGGACCAGCCGTGCAGCCATGCCCAGCTCAGGATCTGGTCAGGAGAGCCAGTGGGGCTGATCTGCCCCTTGATCGCCGACGCGGCCTGGGTGAGGCGCGCCTTCTCCTCCGAAGAGAGGAGCGCGATGCCGATCCAGTTGTAGGCGTTGCGTGCCAGCCGCTTGGCCTGCGCATGCTGCGCAGGGTCGTCGGAGTGGAAGAGTTCGGGGATCCGCTGGAGGTTGCGGATGATGACTTCGAGGATGTCCACGTAAACCTCTTAAGGAGCGTCTTTGTGGGTTGCGTGTCAGAGGTTGGCGATGTGCTCAACATGACTGAGAACAATATCAGGGTTTGGTCAAGAAATATATAAAGCACTAACAAAAACGCATAAAAAATGTTATATGCTTGATTTTTATGACTAAAAATGATATACTTAATAATGACAAATATAGTAAAAAACATTCATGGAACTCAATCAACAACTGCAGAACATAGGCCTCACAAAAACAGAGGCGGCTATTTATACCTATTTACTCCAAAACGGTTTGGCCACACCACCTCAAATTGCAAAGGGCACAGGTATAGCGCGCACGAACGCGTATAACGTGTTGCAATCGCTCAAAGCCCAGGCGCTCATTCAGGAACAAAAAGCCGGCAAGCGCAAAGCATACATCGCAAACGATCCTGAATCGCTGTTCCAGCGGATTGAAGAACGCCGCAACAATGTAGAACAAGTGCTGCCCGACCTGCGCGCCTTATATGCGCAACACCAAAACAAACCGATTATCCGTTTCTTCGACGGCTACGAAGAAATAAAACAGATTTACCACATGGTGTTGAGCACGGAGGAAGTCTACGGCATTGGTTCTACAAATGAGTTGGCGCGCCAAGGGCAAGCATTTTATAGTAAGTGGCTCAAGGAATTAAAAGCGCACAACATTGTTTTTTACGACATACTCTCACACCCATCTGGTGAAAAGGCAGCACCGGAAATGAAGGCTGCACTACGCGGGCTGTATGACTACAAGCTGATGCCAAAAAAATACGAGGACTTTCCAACGGACATGCTGATTTGGGGCGACAACATTGCGCTGCTCTCGCTTGAGGAGCCGCTCTTTGGTACAGTCATTACAAACAAGACGCTTGCGCAAACATTCCGCATTATATTTAAAGCGCTGTGGGAAAAGTCGTAAGACATCTATAGAATCGGCAGAGCTCCTAAATTTATTTGTGTGTGTCCCAGCCACGTGACCATTTGATTTTCATGTCCGTAGTAAATCAGAAAAAGAAAATAACCCCATACAGAGGTTCAGATCCTGTTGGGTCTGTTTCAGGACGATGCTCGAACCTGGTTGTGTTGACCAAGTTGATCTTCCGCCCACATTCTGGTTAACTCTTTCTATATGAGAACACGTCGCCCACCAGAACCCCGCCCTGTTCGTGCAAGGGCTGTGTACCTTGAGACACAACCTCATCGGTGGAGCGTCGTTTTGACCCAGAGCGAGATATCACACATCAGGATTGGATCCGCATACTGAGGGATCTTAAGCAGCGGCGCTACAGGGGTAATGTACCTGACTTTCTCAGCACTGCCATGTCTATCACTGTTTTAGCCCCCCAGCGCAGGCGTGAGCTCGGCGTAGACGACGAGCTTTGGGAAGAAGTACGGGATGAGCTAAAGGGAGAACGGCTCAGTCAAAGCTGGTCAGCCTTCAGTGAAAATGCCATGTACGCTGCGACTGTGGCTCCAGAGCGCAGAGAGGAGCTCTACCTCGACGTCGAGTACTGGCATCAAATACGTGCAGAGTTGGAGATCCTCCGCCATGAGCCAAATGTGAAGTTCTTGGCTCGTCCAGCCATGCACATTGCCACACTCTTTCCAGACCTCAGGAGTGAACTCGACCTCGACGACGCTGCCTACCAAGGGATGATGGCAGAGCTTGAGACAAAACGCGGCTCAAACTGGCCATATTTTGCCGAGTACGCAATGTACCTTACCGTGCTCTTTCCTCACCGCAGAGGTGAACTTCATCTTGATGACGCTGCCTAGCAAGGCATGTTTAGTGCCTTGGACGACTTGCGTTCAGTTGACTGGGGCAGCTTTACTCTCCAAGCCATGCACATGGCCATTCTCGCAGCCGATGAAATCCGTATTACAGAAGAGCGCGGGTTAGAACTCATCAACCACCCGCACGTAGGATCCGCGCAGCCCATCCCGTCCCGCCAAGCTACTTAACAAAAATAAAAACTCCGCTTGAAGCGGAGTTTTTTAATGGGTCGTCTAGTAGAGGAAGTTAGAAGTGCTTTACACGTATCTTACCAACCAGAATAGATTTTATCTTCTTTTTTGTAGACAGGAGCTTCGCGTACCAATAAACCGCCATTCTTTGGCAAAGGTTTATTAGACATGACCGCTTGAAAGCAAAACCGCCATCCACGCATTCGTGTTTCTTGAACCTTATGCAAAGTACCTGGCTCATACCCCACCATCGTACCATCCGGGACTTCACTGGTAGCAATATTCTGTCTTTCAATTTGAGCATGAACATCATTCCATGTTGCGTGATCGTTATAGCCTAACTCAACGGGCTGGCGTGCAAAAAGTATTGGGCTGACTCCAGTTTCGTGAGAAGAAAGCGTGAGGATGATGCCTGGCTTGCCATCTTGTACTAAAGTATTTGATTCAGAGTCCTCGCCACAATGCCAAGATGGATTTCCTGGATGGTCGCCAGTCGGATACAAACGATACACGCTCACAGCAAAACGCACATCAAGATTTTTACGACGTGCTTCTTCATAAAAAGAGGAGGGCACACGACTCAAAAGCTCTTTTGCAAGTGGACCACCATGCGTTTCTACAAAATCTGCAGATGCATTTTCAAATGCGTATTCCTTCTCGAGGTCAGCGATAGATATTACGCCCTCCCGCCTTTCAATAACTGTCACAGATGGTTCAAATCGTGCTCTTTGTGTTTCAGTGCCTACTTCACGAGGTCGCCAAATCCGGTAAAGCTGATCTTGTTTTGCGAGAAGTCCACCATCACCGAGGTTCGGTTTGTGCCATTGAGAAAGTCGAAAGAAAAGTCTTGCGCCTTGAATCTGTGCAGGCATGACCCGATGCAGACTTCGTGAATCGAACATCATTAATTCGCCATCACGCATCACAGTTGTTTCTTTGGGCTGCCCAGTGCGTAGCTCTTCATCAATCATACCCCAAAGCATATGTTCAGAAGATTGCGGTTTTGTCTGAAATGCATATGGGTTTACCAGGAACTCTGGATTTGTTACAACACCATGACGAAAGTATTGATTTGAAAGAACTCCTGTGACGTGTCGACTCACTGGCGTACGATCTAAATCAGGTTGGGAAAAATACGTTTCCCGTAGTTCTCCGTCACAGTGCCACCCCGGGTATGCAGGAAAGTCGCCGGGCTGTAAGTTTCTGTGAACTCGTACATCAATATTTGGCAAAAGGCCCTTTGCTATAGCTTCTTCTACGTACCAGTCAGGAATTTGATCTAAAAATGCGTGCGCTAAACGACCGCCGTGTTTTCTTGCAAATTCTGGCGTAGCACTGTAAATACTGTTTTCAAGCATTAATGCCTCCGTAAGATCCTCGTCGGTGCGAATATCTTCGGGTAGCCCAATAACACCAATGCGCTCAAAATTTGGTTCAAAATAGTATACTTTTTCAGGGGTCACCTCGCGTGAGGGGGGGGCTTCTCTAGATGTTCTGCGTCTGCTAGCCATAGTGGTATGGATGATGGTAAATATTGTAACTATTAGTCCAATACTAAGCAAGCATATCATTCTTTCTAACTATTAAATTCTTTTCCTAAAATCAGGGCTATAAAAAGAAAAATCCGGGCTGAGGCCCGGATTTCCGTTTTGCTGGGTGGCTAATGGGACTTGAACCCACGACCCCCGGTACCACAAACCGGTGCTCTAACCAACTGAGCTATAGCCACCATATGTTTCTAATGAGCAAAACGCAGTCTATCAAGATTGGAAAAAGAAATCAAGTGGAATTATATTGAATAAACACACTCACCGCCTGACCAAGTTTCCCTCACCTCCAGTTTAGCAAAATCATCGCTACTAAGCGAAAACGGATCATCAGCCAACGTAATCATATTAGCCTGCATTCCTTTACTTAAAATACCTCTATCCTCATAGCCAGCAAGTTGCGCACCCGCTCTACTGTAAGCCGTCCATGCTTCTGACAGCGAAAGTTTTTGTTCATTAGACATACCCTTAAACACTGCCCAATGTATTCCCTCCAGCGGTCCAGTTGGCATATCATCTGATCCAAATACAAGCGGCACGCCAGCATCTAAAATCTGTCGAAATGGGTTAATTCGCATCAGGCGATCGTCACCAAGTCTATGCGCATAGTTATGAGCATCCCAAGTAAAGTTTGGCTGCATACAAACAGAGCCATCTGCTCCCGCAATTTTTTGTATGGCTAAGAGCGTTGGTAATTCAAAATGTTCACATCGCCACTGACGAATACTTGGAAAGCGAGGAGTCAATGTGGCAATTGCCTCCGCTGCTAAATCACAAGCGACGTCGCCAATGCAATGCATGGCCACTTCAGTTAAGCCAAGCTCGACGGCCTGAGCAACAGCAGATTCAATTTCATCTAACGACATCCTTAATATTCCTACAGAAGGATCATCAGCATAAGGCTCACTAACTGCGGCAGTCATGGTCCCAAAGGCACCATCAAGTACCAGCTTTACGCCACGAATATCAACAGTATTCCATTGTCGTGAAATTATTTCTTTTATTTTTTCCGCTGGGGTAAACAGCTCTGGTGTTATAAAAATAGATGTTGGAATTGGAATCTCACCCCTGGAGTCTAACACCCAGTAGGTTTCTAATTGACGAAAACTCCTAACTTCTAAATCTTGCACACCGACAATACCTCGCTGAATCATGGATTGATAAAACTGAAGCATAGCCTGACTATAAGCTTCCACATTCGGCGCGCTAGAATCAAACGCCCGTTCAAAGTCAATTTCTTCAAGCCGACCAAGCATTTCTGACGACTCCTTTATATCCAGCCCCTGAGCAGACAACAGGCTCATCCCAAATTGATTTACTAAACCAGCATGATAAGACAGGTTTGCAATGATTATCCCATGCTCTTTAGACAAAGCATCAAGATGTGATTGAGTAAGTGTCGGCCAGGTGGTCTCATTCCAGCCATGTATGGCAACCCACTCGCCGGGTGGCGTTTTGGCAGCTCGTTCTGAAATTTGCACCGCGGCTTCCTTCCAAGATAACTGTTGGTCTCGAAAATCTAATTCAAGTGATATGCGCGAATGACTACCAGGGTGATTGTGGGCATCCTCAAAAGCAGGCATGACCCACTGACCCTTTAAATCAAACTCAGCCTTAGCATTAGAGCGGGCCATGGTTATCTCGGATGCACTTTTATACACTTCTGTAATACAACCATCTTCAACCATAATCCCGGTTGCCCAGTCATTTTCTGTTTGGAAGAAATGCGCGTTGTGAAAAAGTGTTTTCATAATGAGTTCTGTAAAAAAAGTTGGAGGATAGACCGGCGCTGTCGTCAGTATATCCTCCGGGAGCCTACGAGGCTAGGAGCCCCGCACGATTCCACGCTCGCTCACGAGCCGCTGGATCTGGCCTTCGCACGAAGGCAGGCCAGCTCGGGACATGAAGAGCATCTTGACCACCGGGCTCGGCGCACCAGCTTCCGAGCGCGAGGCCAGCAGGACCGCCTGAACACCATTGTGGCCACCTGGTTGGAGGAGTTCCTCGCCCACCTGCTCGCGCAGATCAGCAAAGGATTCGACCGGGCGGGGGAGGGTCAGGTTGGTGTTGATCCACCCTCCTTCACCGTTCATCAGTGCGTTGTGCACGACGAAGGCCGTGGTGCTCATCGCCGGGCGACCGTTGGGGTCAATCCAGAAGGGCTGGATCGATCCGTCGGGGAGCTCGATGATGAGGGCGTCCGGACCGACGCAACCGCGATAGCCGATTTCACGGAACCAATCGCAGACGCCAGACGCACTGGCCATAGTGGCTTCAGACAGCTCGACCTGAGAGGTCTTGCTGCCCCACCACTCGGCGCCATCGGGGCTGATGATCTGGTCGGAGTGACCGATGTAGCGGCTACCCTTCGCGGTTACCAGCCCCTGCCAGCAGATGTTGGCGAGCACCCGGCCGATGGTGCGACCGTCTTGCTCTACCACCATCGCCTTGGGCAGCTCGTAGCCGCGATCCAGCGGGCCAGTTTCCTTCAGCCGTGCGGTCCACGTCCGCATGGTCGCTTGCAGCGCTTCCGAGCGGAAGCGCTGGGGCAGCGAGTGCCAACCCTGCAGCAGCCGAGCGATCATGGTCCGGACGGCTGTCTCCATGTCCTCCGGTCGGTCGATGCGGATCACGAAGTCACTCCCGCTTCCGTCGGCCTTCAGCCAGACCGGGAAGTTGTACATCACCGCTGCTTCTCGGCACTGTCCGACAGTGAAGACCGTGGTTCCGGGCATGATGCGGAAGCCGTACCGAGCCGCCGCGTCCCGCATGGCCAGCTTGGAGTTGGCAGCCACGCTCACGTAAGGCTGGAACAGGGCGCTTCCCAGCTGCGTGACGTGGTGGGTCACGAAGGAGGTCAGCAGCACCGGACGGCTCGGGAGGTGTACGCCATCCACGGGCGCCCCACCCTGAGCCAGGCAGCCGAGCGGATCACCGAAGCGCAGCTCCGGAGACGCCCGCTCGACCTCCATCAGCCGGGGGGTGAACCCCAACGGACGGTAGTGCTCCTCGAGCGCACCGGGCAGCAGGGGAGTCGTCACCACCGTGGCGTCCGACCCGTGCGCCCAGCACACCGCCATCCGTGCCAGGTAGGCGTCGAGCCCCGGGTCCACAACCGGGAACTCTGCCGTGTGGTTGACGAGTGCGTGGCAGAAGGCCAGTCGCCCCGAGTCCACCCCGAGTTCACGTCCGACTTGATCGACATTCTTGATCTGCAAGCGCTCCATGGGAGTCTCCAGTGTGTTGTTCGCGTATATAACTCACTTACGCGAATGGTTGAAGGAACATTTGTGAGTTAACGACCAACCAGCCTAGAGCTGTCCAATCGTCACTTCACAAAAAAAGCCGCGTGACCGCGGCTTGTATTTGATCAAAGTATCAAAATCTAGCCGACGGTCAGAGGCGACTTCTTCTTATTATCAACTGTTTGGAGAGCAAGTATCATATGTGAAAAGCAGGTTACACCAAGCTATTTATTTTGTCAATTTCCTCTCTACTAATAGGTAATTTGGATATGTCTAAAAATGGTAGCAAAATTCTTGATATATAAGGATGTGGGTTATTTCTATATAAGCAGCTATTTGTTGTAATGACCTTCAATTGGTGATAAAGTTGTTTTATCTATGAAGCATTGGAAAGTCACTTTATTTTGTGCAATTGCCTTATCCGTCCCAGTGGCGGCTTTTGCAATTAACCTTGAAGTACCTTTTGGTACAAAGGGATATGCGACTGACCTAGTTGATTATATTGTCACCCTTTATCAGTTTTTGATATCGGCCATAGGTATTATCGCTGCTGTCATGATTATGATCAGCGGCCTGCGCTGGGCCGCTGCCGCTGGTAACGCTGAGCAAATTGGTGTAGCCAAGGAAGGTGTCACCAACGCCTTAATCGGACTGATATTGGCCCTGACTTCGTATACAATTTTAAACGCGCTCAATCCAAGCTTAACGACTCTGACATTAGATGAAGTTTCTGGCCTGGCCTTTTCTAGCGCTGCCGGAACCGGTAACTGCACGGCGATGACTTCTGGACCATGCACAGTCGAAAATTTAAAGACTCTGGGGTTTGGAGACGCAGAGGCGGAAATGGCCGCTGGAATTTGCGCAGCTGAGAGCGGCGGTAACCCAACCTTGCCTTCTGGTGTTGATATTTGTCAGCCGGGAGGTGAAGTAGTGTCATTTGGCCTCTTTCAATTCAACCTGACTGCTCACAAAATGACCGATCCAAGCACCGGTGCAACTCTGGATTGTCCAAGCGCTTTTGATGGAGGGCCGTACACCTTCAGCGATCACACTTGTACGGTCAACAATGCTACGCTATATGCTCAGTGCATTGCCGCTGCCCAAGACCCCACAACTAACATTAACGCAGCCCGAGCCCTTTCTTCCGGAGGTACTAAGTGGGGCCATTGGGGTGCTAATAGTAAGTGTGGCTATCCAAGTTAATTTTCTACTATGAAAAATAAAATCATCATTGGTCTCTTGGTTCTCGGCGCTCTGATTGGAGCGGGTTTTATTGTGTGGGGGAGTAATTCGTCAACGACTAGTGACTTTGGTGCTGAGCCAACTTATCAAGCCGATCGATTAGTGCTACAAGGTTCTGACGGGGATGTGTCGATTGCCGATATCTATAAACTGACCAGTGATCGCCTTCCTGAAAATACTATTATATTTTTGAAAGATCCCGATTTTGAGGTTATGTACTCCCCTGAGACACAAGGTTTTGCCATAACCGCCCTGGCGCGAGACCTTAAATCTGTTGCTAGTAGGGCTGAGTCAAAGTTAGTTCAAACTTTAGACATCTCAACCGAACAGGCCTGCACTCTTGATATTTGGATTTCTGTACCATACAGCATCAATCCTGATTTAAGCGGTCGTCAGTATAAATTGCCATCCTGTAGTTAGTTTTAAGCTTAAGGTTTTTAAAGTCCCCAGTTTGGGGATTGACTTAAGTTGATAAAATCAGTAGCTTACATAGACCTGTCCCCGTAGCTCAGTTGGATAGAGCACCAGCCTTCTAAGCCGGTTGTCGTACGTTCGAATCGTACCGGGGACACATCTTTAGTCCGCATGTTCCACGGGTAACAAATATGAAATTGCCTCTGCCATCTTATGTAACTCAGGCGCTCAAAATCCTGACCGACGCAGGTTTTGAGGCCTTTGTAGTTGGTGGGTCAGTTAGAGACATTTTATTGGATCGTGAGCCAAAAGATTACGATCTCACTACCAATGCAAGTCCAGATCAGATACAAAATGTTTTTTCTGACACTCTATACAACAACGACTTCGGCACAGTTGGTGTACGCCTGTATGAGCAAGACGTTCGCTACGAATTAGAAATAACTCCTTATAGATCTGAAGCTGGCTATAGCGACGGTCGTCACCCCGACGCTGTTTCATTTGGTGTGTCTTTACACGATGATCTTCAGCGGCGTGACTTTACGATCAATGCCATGGCTTATGATGGTAAACAACTGATAGATCCATTTGGAGGTCAAGCAGATTGTTCCGCTAAAATAATCAGAACTGTAGGTGATGCCAACGAGCGTTTTACAGAGGACGCTTTGAGACTGTTGCGAGCAGCCAGATTTGCTGCGCAACTTGATTTTAAGGTTGAGCCCGCCACGTTGGCTGCTATCAAAGAATTGGCTCCTACTATAAACAAGGTTTCCTGGGAACGAGTGCGGGATGAGCTTATTAAATTAATTTCATCAGATAATTCTTTTCGTGGAATTTGGTTAATGCATGATACAGGCCTACTACAACAAGTTATTCCTGAGTTAGAAGAGGGGGCTGGCGTTGGTCAGAATAAGCACCACATTTATTCTGTGTTTATGCATAACCTACAAGCCATGCAGTACTGTCCAAGCGATGATCCTCTGGTCAGGTTAGCCGCTTTGCTTCACGACGTAGGGAAGCCTCGTGTTAAAGAAGGGGATGGCAAGGACAGTTCGTTTCATAGCCATGAACACACCGGAGCTGAGATGACACGAAAGATCATGCAGCGTTTGAAGTTTAGTAAAAAAGATAGTGAGCGGGTTGAGCACCTAGTTAGGCAACATATGTTCTATTACAGTCAAGACGAGGTGAGCGACGCAGGTATCCGTCGCTTATTAAAGCGCATTGGTCGCGAGAATCTTGATGATTTAATGGCAATTCGCGTTGGTGATCGCATGGGTAGTGGCTGCCAAAAAGAAAAACCCTTTAAGTTAATTGAGTTGGAGCGGCGGATTAGGGCAGTTGAGAAAGATCCAATGGATACGACAATGTTAAAAATCGACGGAAACTTCATTATGGAGTTAACTGGTCTAACACCGGGTCGTGAGGTTGGAGTGATTCTCAATGGCTTGCTTAATGATGTTCTTGAAGATCCATCTCTCAATACAGTTGAGTATTTGTCGGGCAGGGCCACTGTGCTATCTAAAGAGGCTGGCTATATAAAATAAATAGCTTACAAAAAATAAACCCTATTTAACTAGGGTCATGTTTATTGTGGTACTTCTTGTGGGTTTCCTTCAGTCGCTTATCAGTCACGTGTGTGTATATCTGTGTAGTTGTAATAGAGGAATGTCCAAGCATAGCTTGAACAGAACGGATGTCCGCGCCGTTTTGTAGAAGGTCAGTCGCGTAAGTATGACGCATGGTGTGTGGCGTCACTTTCTTCATTATTCCGGCCTGTTTAGCATATTTTTCTACCATTCTTTCCACGGACCGTGGTGATAATGGTTTGTCACTTTCTCCTCGCTCGCCACCATTTTTGGCTCGATCATGAGAAATAAAGAGAAAAAGAGAAGTATCACCGCGCGCTGTTGCGTAACGTTTAAGCCAGAGCTTGGCATCATCAGTTAAAAACACCACTCTTAATTTTGAACCCTTGCCCCGGACAGTGAATTCATCCTTTTTTAAGTTCACCATGTCCGAGGTCAGTCGAGCTGCCTCTGATACACGCAGTCCGGTTGAAAACAATAGTTCTAAAATTGCCTTATCTCGCAACTGCATAATAGACAACTGTTCACTGGCTATCATATTACCTTCAGCGTCTTGTAATGGCGCAGCCAGCAAGCGTGCTAACTCGTCAGGTTCCAAAAATTCAACTTGTCTTTCAGGTTCTTTTGCTAGTTCAATTTTTTCTGGCGCTAAGGTAGGAATATCCATTTTAGACAGGTACTTCAAAAAACTCCTTACAGCGATTACATGATAGTTCTGAGTTCGTTTTGACATTCCATCAGGATTTTTTGGATTATCAAGACGGTTCAGCCACAGTCGAAATTTTTTGACGGCCGGTAGGGTGATGTCCTTGGGTTCCTTGACTCCAGACTCAGTAATAAAACGAGTCAGATAAAAATCATAATTCTGAATAGTCTTGGGAGAGCGATTTTTTTCTATCTCAAGATATTCAAGAAATTCTCGCTTCAATTCTTCTACTCTGGTAGCCATTAATCTATTTTACGACACATTAAAAAGATTTACCAGACGCTAGCCTAGCAAAATATCTTGGCAGCTACTTAAATAAATGGTAGACAACAGTTATGCGTAAATATAGCAGAGACATAATACCCAGGCCGGACAGGCCTAGAGCTCGGGATATATTTCCCGAAGCCTCACTCATTAGTTGGCAGGAGACTGATTGGGCTCCTCCCACCAAAATTTGGGAGGAAATGTTTAATCTACTAAGGCAGTCAACTGACGAGATGTTAATTCTCAGGGGGGCGGCTACCCTAGCCATTATTTTTCCAGAGCGCACTACTGAGCTAGTAGCCCTCTGTCCTGATCAGGCATGGATTCAACATCAAATTACCAGAGGTTTAGAATCATTGTCAGATGACGATAATGAATTTGACGATATCAATACAAGTTCATTAGATGTGGCTATAGTTTGCATAAATTCATCAGCTCAGTTTTGGCCAGAGGCCACTAAAATTTTTGGTACAGAGCAACTCTGGAGATCCGCCCAGGCAGAGATAGGCTATTATAAGCGGGTCCTTGAAACAGGAGGGGCCGAGGCTATTAATATATCTTTGGTTTTTGACTACAGCTGCAATCTCTACACTATATTTCCAGACAGAAAGGACCAGCTTGATATTATGTCACTTGATTTTCAGGAGTTAATTTCCGTTGCGATCTTAAGAGAGAGTGATAAAATAGAGCATCCAGAGATAATTCTGAGTTGTCTAAAAATTCTTGACATTCAGCTAAGGCCCGAGGTTATGGTCCGGCTTGAAGTTTTAGCCATGGAGCAAGGGTCAAGTATGATAAATTTTTTACAAGAGCAGGAAACACCGAACGATGAAGCTGATGAAATATTGGGTAACCTTAACTTATTAAGTGAAGTTGTTATCGGTATGCGCGTTGCTAGCGGTGAGGCACTGCGTCTTACCAGGCCTGGTCATCGAGAGTTCACATCCACTGCCGCTGAAGTAGCTGTTCAGTTGCCTGATAGGCAAAGCTTATAAATAAGCCCCAGTCAGCATTGACGAAACTAGCTTTTTTTGCTAGACTACAAAGGTATCGTGCTTCCAAAATATAGAAGTCGTACAAAACAAATACAAAATAAAACTATGTTTGATCGATTGTTCGAGCCGGAATCTCTGATTACGTTATCTATTATGATAGTAGTTGGAGTCGTGGCTTTTTTGTTACATAAGCGCCAGTCAGGGCAAGATGGCGGGGATGATTCAGCTGTAAAACATGGCGGTAAACGTCTACTGGATCAGTACTCGACTAATTTCACTCAAATGGCTCGGGATGGAAAACTCCCACCCGTGGTGGGAAGACAACGAGAGGTTGATCATTTAGTCCAAGTTCTTTCTCGAAAGACAAAGAATAATGCCATGCTCTTGGGTAAGCCTGGAGTAGGCAAGACTGCTGTAGTTGAACGATTGGCTAGACTAATTGCCGATAATAACGTTCCAGAATCTATTGCCGGAAAAGACGTTATTGCGCTTGATTTATCCTCACTAGTTTCTGGCACAAAATATCGTGGTGAACTGGAAAGAAGATTAGACACTTTACGAAAAGAATTTAGGGCAGCAACTAGTTCTGTCATTCTTTTTATTGATGAAATTCAGCAACTGGCTCAGGCCAAAGGTTCTGAGGGAGGATTGAATCCAGGTGACATTTTAAAACCAGAGCTATCTCGAGGAACCCTGCAGGTGATTGGTGCTACCACCTATGATGATTACGAAAAATATATTGTTCCAGAAGAAAGCCTTGAGCGTCGTTTTCAGCCAATTCACGTCCATGAGCCAACCAGAGAAGAAGCCATGCAGATTGTTAACGGTGTACAGGAAGTTTTTGGTCAGTTTCACAAAGTTACTTATACCGATGAAGCGCTTGAGGCAATTGTTGATCTTTCAAATCATTATATTCACAAACGCTATCTTCCAGACAAGGCGATTGACGTCTTAGATGAGGCAGGAGTGCGAGCCCGTCTAGCGCATATCCATGGTCGCAGTAAGGGAAAAATGGACATTCTGCCAGTAGTCAGCGTTGAGACAATTAAGGAGGTTGTGTCGGAGTGGTCAGAGGTGCCAATCGACCAAATCCACTTCCCTTGTAAAGAGGAAAAGGTCCAAGAAGACGACGATAAATAGACAACAGGAAAATAAACAAAAACAAAAACTATGTCATTCGAACAGGAGGTTCACACACAAGTCCATACGCAAACAGCCACGACTACTCGGATTGCTGTCGCCGTAGCCTTGGCAGGCGCTGGCATGCTAGCCGCCGCCGGGATAGCGGGAATGCGCTCAGTTAATGAGGCGCCTAATAACATTGAGCAATCCGCCGCCGCTGTAGTGGTTCAAGAGGCGAGCCGGGGAATTATCAATCCTGATAAAGGATTTATAATTGAGGGTCACGCCACGCGCACAGCTAACACCGTTAAGCGTATTGAATTTATTTCTCAGATTGACCATGACGTTGTGCAGTCTGGGAGTCAGCTAACCCAGTATTACAGCTGGCCAACCCTGCCAGAGGGTCATCCTGCCTCCACTCAAATGGAACGTCAGTTCGTAAAGGCCACTCGCGCTAACGCTAAGGATGTTACTACGCAAGGTAATGTGGCAGGCACCACTAATGCTGCTG
>PFGC01000050.1 GCA_002781785.1 Candidatus Kerfeldbacteria bacterium CG15_BIG_FIL_POST_REV_8_21_14_020_45_12 | reverse complement strand
TACTCCTGTCTGCTAAAGGTGAACGATTTGTACAAGCTCAGGCTAAAAATTTTTGTGAGGACCTAGATCAAATTATTTTGGTTTGTGGTCGTTACGAAGGTGTCGATGAGCGCGTACTGGAATATCTTCACGGAGAAATTTCAATTGGTGACTTTGTGCTGACAGGTGGGGAATTGGGAGCAGCTGTAATTGTTGATGCAGTGACTCGGCTGATCCCTGGAGTACTGGGTGATGATGCCTCTGCCACTGAGGAGTCCCACTCTGAACCTGGCTATATTGAATATCCACATTACACTCGACCAGAAGACTTTGAAGGTCGTCGCGTACCTGAGGTGCTGCTATCTGGCAATCATGGCGCTATAAAAAAGTGGCGAGAAGAACAATCTAGAAAACAAGAAGGTTAGTGTTTTTTTAATTTTCTTTTCACAAATTTTTTTTGATATTGAATAATCCACAGGTTATAATTTTAGTGTCGTGTTAATGAAAAAAAATTGTTATACTGTGGCTCAAGGTTGGCCAGGAATGAAAGCTCTCTTCACCGCGAGGTGCAGAGAGTCGTAAGACACCACAACAGGGGTCCTACATACCAGGTCAACCTCCCATTTCTCGAGAGGAGGAGCAATGGATCTTCTCTGCTAGTATTCTCCCTTGGAGGTGTGGGTGCATACTTAATGAAAAACTAATGAATATGGGCCTTTTGGCCCTATTTTCATCTGTTGATAAGGTGTTAACCGTCTGTGAGGGGTAAATCCTTGACACAATATGGGCTTTCTCTTACAATGCTTTGGCAACTTTGAGACTCCATCGCAAGAAACATCGCTTATAAAAGCGGCTGAAACTGGATGGCCACTTGGTGGCAGACCGGTTTGAGACGCTTTTTTGATCGCTTCATGTTGCACGAAGCACTCACGTTGTTTGACATCTGAATACACGACCGATACATGAGAAGTTATCCTTCGGGATAGCTTCAACAATATCGTCAATTCAAAATAGATAGGCTTTTTAAAGTCTATCCGGAAATAACACATTGAGAGCTACAAATAACTCAATCTTCATTGAGAGTTTGATCCTGGCTCAGGATGAACGCTGGCGGCGTGTCTAAGGCATGCAAGTCGAACGACACAGTGGCAAACGGGAGAGTAAGACAGCGGTAACCTACCCCATAGACGAGGACAACCATTGGAAACGATGGCTAATACTCGATAGTCTAGATAATCATATGTTTATCTAGTAAATGCTCCGGCGCTATGGGAGGGACCTTTGCATCATCAGCTTGTTGGTAGGGTAACGGCCTACCAAGGCTACAACGATTAGGGGGTGTGAGAGCATGGCCCCCCTCACTGGGACTGAGACACTGCCCAGACACCTACGGGTGGCTGCAGTCAAGAATCTTCCCCAATGGACGAAAGTCTGAGGGAGCGACGCCGCGTGCAGGAAGACGCATCTAGGTGTGTAAACTGCTTTTATGTGGGAAAAACTTGCGATGGTACCACATGAATAAGGGGCTGCTAACTTCGTGCCAGCAGCAGCGGTAATACGAAGGCCCCGAGCGTTATCCGGATTTACTGGGCGTAAAGAGCTAAAAGGCTGTTTTGTAAGTCGAGTGTTAAAGCCCGGAGCTCAACTCCGGATCTGCATTCGAAACTACAAAGCTAGAGGACGGAAGAGGTAAGCGGAATTGCTGGTGTAGCAGTAAAATGCGTTAATATCAGCAGGAACACCGATTGCGAAGGCTGCTTACTAGGACGCTCCTGACGCTAAATAGCGAAAGTGTGGGTAGCGAATGGGATTAGATACCCCAGTAGTCCACACCGTAAACGCTGGATACTAGGTATCGGGGGATTCGACCCCCCCGGTATCGTTAAGCTAACGCGTTAAGTATCCCGCCTGGGGAGTACGACCGCAAGGTTAAAACTCAAAGGAATTGACGGGGACCCGCACAAGCGGTGGAGCATGTGGTTTAATTCGACGCTAAGCGAGGAACCTTACCAAGGCTTGACATCTCGAGAAAGCCTCCGAAAGGAGGCTGTGCCTTCGGGAACTCGATGACAGGTGATGCATGGTTGTCGTCAGCTCGTGCTGTGAAGTGTACCCTTAAGTGGGGTAACGAGCGCAACCCTCACGTTATGTTAAATGTTCATAACGGACTGCCGGGGATAACCCGGAGGAAGGTGGGGATGACGTCAAATCAGCATGTCCCTTATGCCTTGGGCGACACACGTGCTACAATGGGAATGACAATGGGCCGCCAAGTCGCAAGACGGAGCTAATCCCACCAAACATTCCCCCAGTTCGGATTGCAGGCTGCAACTCGCCTGCATGAAGTCGGAATCGCTAGTAACCGCGTATCAGCCATGGCGCGGTGAATACGTTCTCGGGTCTTGTACACACCGCCCGTCACATCAGGGAAGCCGGTAATGCCCGAAGGTCTCCAAGTAATGGAGGACGAAGGTAGGACTGGTGACAAGGATGAAGTCGTAACAAGGCACCCGTAGCGGAAGCTGTGGGTGGATCACCTCCTTTCTAGGGAGTTTAATGCTGTAGCGTTCACACGTTACAGTCACTTGGTCGACAACATTTGGATGATATCTAGGTGTTGGTGCTACAGTTTGAATAAAGCTGTGGTACATCGTAGAGTAAGCTTTGACGATAGGCGCTCGATCGGTCGTGTATTCAGAAGTTAAACGCTTAAGCGCCTTCAGGGGCGTTTTTGTTTATTTCTATTTTAGTTTTATGGGGTGGGACTTTACAGTCTAATTTTCATCTGGTAGCATGATTCAGCTAGAAAATTCGGGCATGTAGCTCAGCTGGTTAGAGCACTACACTGATAATGTAGAGGTCCCTGGTTCGAGTCCAGGCATGCCCACACTAAAAGAAGTCCGCTTAGGCGGGCTTTTTTGTAACATAAGTGCTGGCGTGCCAGAAGCTTGCTACAATTACTACATGAAAGAATTCTCATCGCGACTTTTCTGGAAATTGATTGTATCAACGGTAGTAGGCGTTGCCTCCAGTCTGCCACTAGCGGCTCCTGTAGCGGCTCACGAGACAAGCTCCAGTGGTTCTGTAGTAGTCCACATAACTGACACGGGTTATGTACCTGCTTTGATAACCGTTTCCCGAGGAGAAGAGGTTGTGTTTGAAAACCTAAGCAACGAGGAAAGGTGGCCTGCCTCAGATAGTCATCCTACCCACACTTTTTATGACGACTCTACTCTGGAGCAGCACTGTCTAAATAGTCAGTCAGCTGCCTTCGACGCCTGTGGGCCTATTGCGTCAGGCGACAGCTGGTCATTTAGGTTTGATCGAGCCGGAACATTCCTCTATCACGATCATCTCTGGCCTCACCTGACTGGATCTGTTGTAGTCCAGGATGAAGCAAGTGATGCAGTGGCTAATCCTGACTTAGCGACTAGAAGATCAATTATAAAAATCGCTTCGGTGCTTCGCGTCATTGGAATCTGGCCGCAGCCGATCTTCTTTTTAGCCAAGCCCGAAGTAGAGCTAGCCACGACGGTTGGCGCGCACGATCGGTTCAACGTCTTATCTGAGCACTATACGGCACTAACCCGGGAAGCAGATCCAAGTCATGCAATAGAGACGTTGCAGCAAGACTCTGAAACAGATCCAACGGTATCGACGCTTTGCCATGACTTACTACATGACATTGGACAGGTGGCGTATAGCAAATATGGAAGCTTCCAAGGCGCTACTAACTACCAGAGCTCATTTTGTAACTCAGGCTATATTCATGGCGTATTTGAAGCCTACTTTTCAAAGGCAGCAAATCCCCTACAGGACCTCCCAGGCCAATGTGAGGCATACAGCGCCACAACTGGACGTAATTTTGATCTATGGGAGTGTCAGCATGGTGTAGGACATGGTTTGATGTATCTAACAGGGGGTGACTTGGATGAATCTCTTAAATTATGTGAGGACAGCTTCGGTGGTAGTGGGGCCGGTGCTTGCAATAATGGCGTCTACATGGAGATTTTCAATAATGAACTACTGGCCAATGAAAGTCGGTTTGTGGACCCTGGTGACCCAACAGAAACTTGCTTAGGCCGGGTTAACGAATCGGCTTTTTGTTATTTGTATCTACCTAGCTATTTTATTGAAACCTTGGAAATTCCATACGAGGATGTTTTTGCCAAGTGCGCTGCGGTCAAGGCTGATTTTGTGAACTTCTGTATGCAAGGTATTGGAGCTGAGGCAATAAAAAGGAACATAACCACCCCAGCAGCTGTCTTTAACTTATGTGACAACGCACCGACTTCTACTGATCAGCAAAACTGCGCAGCTGGAATAGCCAATATGTATCTAAACCAGGTAGGATCGCTGCCAACAGCAGAATCCATGTGCAGCGGTGCGCCTTCTCGGTATGTAGAAATTTGCTCAGGCGCAGTAGCTGCCCAGAGGGCTTCCTTTGAGTAAAGTTTACGGAATACCGAATTGGAGATAGAATCACTTTACAATATAGTTAGACTGAAACTTATGATGAGAGAGAAAAGATATCTGCGCTTATCGGAACATAAATTATTCCTTGGCGTAGTCGGTGGGTTTAGCGAGTTTCTGGGAATTGATAAAACGTTCCTACGAGTGATCTTTGCTACCTTTGTGGTAATAACGGGCTTCTTCCCTGGTGCAGTAGTGTATTTTATCGCCTGGTACATCATGCGCGCAGCAGCAGAGGAGGCTGGTGAGGTCATCGAAGTAGACGCTAAGAAGAAGAAGAAGAAGAAGAAGAAGAAGAAGTAAAGGAGCTTGACTGAGACGAGTCAGCCTGATATTCTGATTTGGCTATTTTGCATTAGCCGGGGTAGCTCAGTGGTAGAGCAGAGGACTGAAAATCCTCGTGTCGGCAGTTCAATCCTGCCCCCCGGCACAAGTAAAAAACGTCACTAATAGGTGGCGTTTTTTCGTATAAACGGTAAGATGAGCCTATGTTCTCCTTTGTGTACGATTTATTAGTCCTGGTACAGCAAAACCTCTTCTTTAGTTTTGGGGTAATGGCCGCCGCTTTGGTAATGGCCGTAGCTGGCTTATTCCTCATGCGAGAGCAGCCTTTAGTTGAAAGGCAAAGGGTGCTTTTTTTGATTTACCTTATTTTAGGACTAATTGTAGTGCTCGCCTGCCTGTTTGGAGGTCTAGTGCTACTCGGGCAACTTTAGATCGTGCTGGACCTCGACCATTGCTTTTTTTTTAGGTTTTGGTAGGATGATACGGTTCTGAAAGGAGCTTTGTAAATATATACCGGGGCGTGGCCTAGTTGGTAAGGCGCATGGTTTGGGACCATGAGATCCTGAGTTCGAGTCTCAGCGCCCCGACAGATACAAAAATAGAGCCTAGGGCTCTTTTTTTGTAGGGGACATGGTCATCATCCAGCGGTCTACCTTGCTAGATTCGGCCTTCCAATTTTTATCTAGGTAATCTAGCGGAACTGGTGAATTAGGCTCTCCCCAAGGATCATGAACTATCAGGTCGTGTTCTGTAGAGCCAACAGCGACAACGAAGTGCCCATTGACTTGACCATCTTCCTCTCTAACCAGATAGCCAATCATGACTGATCGACCAGCTTTAAGCTCTAGAATAATATCGTTAATACTGGCGTCACCCTTACCCGAGGCTCTAGCACCTAACCTATCGGCAAGAGCAACAATATCTTCTTCCTGCAGTCCACCCATCGGACCGTCATCCTCAATAACGTTGAGGTGGGACATCAAGTCGGCTAACGAAGTTTTGATGCCATTATATTCCAACATCATCTTTAAGCAGGCGGCCCCACAGGAATAATCGTCTGGCTGAGAATAGTAAGGGACGGCTAAGGGTGGTACAGCCTCTACCGTAATTTCCGGCTCACCGACTGTCTTAAGCTCCCTGTTAAATAATCTGTATGGTTCCATAGTTTCCTAAATTCTATAGATACTGGATTTAAAGTCAATTGCAAATGTAGTCATCAGCCATAAGTAAAAACCGTATCATGCTATACTGCGTAATATTAGTGCTTACGACAATACAAAAGACTTGTAATATATAGATTTATGAAAAAAACAGTGGGGATATTTATCACAGGACTTGGCTTGGCTCTAGTAAGTCTACTACCAACAACAGCCTTTGCCTCTGATTCCAACATTACTTCGGTAACAATTGACAGCGTCTCCAGTAGAGCTACTGGCAATGAAGCTACATACGTTATCTCATTTCCGATTGCTTTTGGCATTTTCACTGGCGGTGGTGTTAACATAAAAATGTACGAAGTGACTGATGGAATTGTCGGTTCAAGCGACGACACTACTTTTGACTTTAGTGTAGCAACTCTTTCGTCTGATGATGTTAGTGCAACTGGAGACAGTGTTGATAATGACAATGCCTACAGCCTGCTACTTACTGATGACCTAACTTCTGGAAGTTACACCATTACGTTAACTGGTGTAACTAATACTTTAACGGAAGGCGATTACGCAATTGGCATGTCATCTGCTTTTGAGGCTACCGACGATGACTACACCATGTCGGATTCTTTCACAATAGCGGAAGATCCCTGTGCCGCTATTGAAACCGCTGAACTTAACGGAGTTGACGCCACTGTCTTCGGAACGAACGTAGATATGGAAAGAGGCACATACACAGACAGCGCAGTTGGTAGCTACTCGCTAGCCTACGCTACAAGTCAGACAGCAATTGATAACGACACAGCAGAGACTGAAGACATGACTGACGACGCTTCCAGTATTGTTTCTGGATTAAGTGCTAAGACAGAATATTTCTTTCAAGTACGAGCTCTAAGCAGTGATAATTGTGTGCTAGCACAGGATACCGTGACAGCCACCACAAAAAGGAAGTTGTCTAACACAAGACAAGCTCAGCCAATTGTTAAGAAAATTAAAAAAAGACGAGCCCTGGTAAAATGGACAGGCAACACCTACATCGACAGATACACACTCCAGCTTTGGAAAGGTAATAAGAAGAAGCACGTCTTTACTGGAATCACAGTCAAGAAAAAACAGCTGAAGAAGAAATTCCTGAAATCAGCCAAGAAATATAAAGTTAGAGTGCGAGCAATTTACGTAACAGGTGAAAAATCAGATTGGAGTAAATATAGAAAGTTAACAACTAAATAAGTCAGGGTCATATTATTAGCATCTTAATCAATAAACAAAAAAATTATGGATAGTCATTATGTATGTACCGGTGGGTGTGGGGGCCTATCAAATACACCGGGTACCTGCCAAGCAGAGACTTGCCCCAAGCATGACCAGCCATTAACAGAGTGCCACTGTGAGGACACTCAACACACAGAGGTCATGACACAAACTGAAGCTGGCGAGTAAACAAACTTGAAATTAAAAAACGAGAGCGAATGCTCTCGTTTTTTAATTAGGCAACTAACAATTCCAAGCTAAGTCTTGCGCGTAAACAACAGACTAAGTGCGAAAAAAGCTAAGGTATGGAGCACAATTGTGCCACCGCTGGCTAGGTCAAAGTAGTACGAAAAGATTAATCCAAAGAAAACGGACAGGGCAGCAATGACAATTGAAATTAGTATCGTCTGAACAAAGCTCCGCCGTGCTTGCACAGCCGCCACCACCGGGATAACCATTAAAGCACCAATGAGTAGAGCGCCAACAATGCGCATAGACAAAGCTACGGTAATGGCCGCTAAAACAACAATAAGGTTATTGAGCAAACGAACAGGCAAGCCATTGGCGCGCGCTAACTCCTGGTCAAATGAAATTAAAAAGAGTTCTTTATAGAGCAGAACGATTGTCAGAATAGTAACTGCGCCGAGAATTAATATGAAATACAAGTCAGTTGAGGTAACAGTGGTAATGCTACCGAATAGGAAACTTAACAAATCAACATTTAAACCTCCGGCTATACTCATCAAAACTACGGCCAATGCCAAACTGCCTGACAGGAAGATGGCCAGCACTGATTCTCCAAGAATTTCCCTGCGCTCACGGAGATACTCTATTCCCAGTGCCGCTAGCACCGTAACCACTATTGCGGTGACAACTGGCTGGGTGTGTAGTAGAACGCCAATCGCTACTCCGGTTAGACCGACATGTGCCAGCGTGTCAAACATCAGGGAGTAACGACGAACAACTAGGTAATTTCCAATCAGGGGAGCGATCACAGCAATCACAGCTCCAGCTAAAAAAGCTCGCTGCATAAACTCAAATTGGAAAATCTCGAGAAACATATTTAGTCGTTGTGTTGATGGCGATGCATGATGTGCTTAGCCTGTTTGCCATAGATAGCTTCTAAGTGATGCTTGGCAATAAACTCACTGGCCGGCAAATGACAGACTAGCTCACGATTTATACAAATAATTGTACTGGCCTCTTGAGTAGCCACGTCTATGTCGTGGGTAACCAGAATGATGGTAATACCGTCGGCATTTAACTTTCTTAAAAAGTCATAGAAAGCGTGCTCGCTAGCCTCATCAACATTGGCCGTTGGCTCATCTAAAATTAATGTACACGGCCCCGCCGCCAGAGCTCGGGCGATAAACACACGTTGCCGCTGTCCTCCTGATAGCTCACCCACCAGATGATTTCTTAGCTCAAAGATCTCCGCTTGCTGCATAGCGCTCTCAGCAGCCTCACGATCTTGTTTAGTAAGCCTGTGAAAGAAACCAGCTCGGGGAGTCCGTCCGCTTAATACCACCTCTGCAACTGTTGCAGGAAAATCCCAACCAGCGCGTGAGGCTTTTTGGGGAACATAACCAATCTGCTTGAGCTCTCCGGACTGATGGGGAGATTTACCCATTATCAAAACTTCTCCACTGGTAGGTTCTTGCAAACCTAGAATCGCTCGCAGCAGGGTTGTCTTGCCACTGCCATTAGCACCGATAATGCCAACGTAGTCACCTTCTTCAATTCTAAAGGAGATATTTTCTAATACTGGAGTGTCACCAAATTGCACCATAAGGTTTTTAACCTCGATACAATGGCAAGTATCTTGCGCTGGCTGCATATGCGGCAAGAGTAGCTTGTGAAGGGCAGTTTGTCCAGCATTTTTACCAATAAAACTTGCCAATATTAAATCTTGCTGTATACTCCTTTGAGCGTGCGGGTGTCGTATAATGGCTATTACCACAGGTTTCCAACCTGTTGATAGGGGTTCGATTCCCCTCACCCGCTCAAACAAAAACGGCCGCTTAATTGCGGTCGTTTTGCTTTTTATAGAAATAATCTATGGGAGATGGAATATCCGGGATTGGCTATCTCCTATTTCTTATCAAGTGTGGGCCTGACCGATAATAATTTGCGCTGGCTCAGAAATTTATCATCATTTTCGTGATATAATCCGCGTATGAATAAATCAATTCCATTTCCAAAACTCAAACGAAGCCTATTGCAACTGATCGGTCCAAGCATAGTCTTTGTGGCCTTATCCCTAAACGGTGGAGAGCTATTATTGTGGCCAAGCCTGTCTGCCAATTTTTCCCTGCGTCTGTTATGGGCGATTCCAATTATTCTGATACTGCAATTTGTGATTAACATGGAGATTGAACGATATACCCTGGTTACTGGTAAGAGTACTGAGGAAAATTTAGTAGGCTCGGTTCGTTGGATTGCTGTGGTCTTTGCCGCATCCGTCATCGTCTCGCTGGTTTGGCCAGCTTGGATGAGCACGGCAGGTAATTTGATTGTGACAGTTTTTGCACCGAGTCTGGATGAAGGAGTCGCGCGCAATGTTGGCCTGGTTGTAACAATCATCTTGTTACTTGTCGCAATTGGAGTTTTCCAAAACCGAAAAAGCTACGCGATTATAGAAACTTTTTCCAAATTTGGCCTAGCCATTGCTATTGGTATAATCGGAATTACCGTAGCCATGAATTTTCAGTGGACAATATTTTTGGAGGGATTGCGTGGTCTGGTTTCATGGGGGTACTTGCCGGCTGACTTGCCTAGATTCGACTTTCTTGGAGCGCTGGCCTTTGGCGGCGTCGCGGGAGTGCTTAACTTAGTCCAGAGCGAGTGGGTAATGGATAAAAAATACGGAGTGGCTGGAGTTGCCGAGGCTGACCGTAACAAACTAGAGTTTACTTCAGAAACTTCACGCAGTAATTTTCGACAATGGTTTAGAATGGTCAACGCTGAGCACTTTTTACTGTTTTTCTGCGCCAATATATTTTCTATCTTCTTCGTGAGTTATCTGGGGAGAATTCTGTTACCGCTTGGATCCGCCCAAGGATTCGGAGTTTTAGTTGCTGAGATCGCTACTCTAAATGAATTAATACCTTTTTCTGGAGTGGCCTTTGGAACAGCTGGTATTCTAATTTTTGTAATGGCCAATGTTGCCATACTAGATGCTATTGGCCGCCTGAGCTTTCGCATGCTTAAACCATTTCAAGATGAAGGAAAGTTGTTGAAATTGACTGCCAGTAAAATAAGTATTGGGGCCATTGGGCTAGGCGTGTTTGTGCTGCTATTGTCGCTAGTCATACCAAGCTTCAAGCAGCCGTACTTCCTTTTAGTGATGTCAGCCTCCCTCTCGGCTATTGTCATGTGGCTCTACCCACCGCTGCTTCTAAAGCTAAATCTGGGCTTGCCAGCGACTGTTAGGCCCTCTTGGTGGCGAATGATGATACTACTGGCTTGCACTGCCTTCTATGGAATTGTTTCGATCTGGGCGCTCTCCACAATTGCGCCAAATTGGCTCCTGGGAATCGTTGCAACAACAGTGACTGGATATCAAGTATATTATCTGCTCAAAAAATAGATCGACTCGAAGGTAAAAAATGGCTATACTGAGGCCATGACTACCTACGAATTTGATCAAAAAATGAAAGAGTTGCTCTGCTTGCCAGAGCTGATGCCATTTGTGGCCAAAGATAACTTGTATAACGGATTAATGAGCCAGGGCAGTGGCGAAGTTAAAAAGGTTGGTTTTGGTGTGTCCTCGAGCGTTGAATTATTTAAACTGGCCAAGGCAGCTGGCTGTGATGCTGTAGTAGTACACCATGGGCTTCAAATCTTACCAAAACAGTTAGATACCTCTACCTATCAAAGGCTAGAATTTTTAATCAAGAATGACATAGCTCTTTGGAGCGCTCATTTTGTTTTGGATGCTCATCCAGAACTTGGTAACAACTCTGAGATGCTACAGGCCATTGGCACACCAAACAACACTGAGCCATACTTTGACCCTGCCCACGAAGCGCCCTGGGGAAGACTGGCGCACTTTGTGGATCCGCTAACCGTTGCTGGAGTTATTGAAAAATTATCAGGAAGATTAAGCCCTGACACAGTAGTGTATGACTTTGGACCAAAGGAAAATTTTACGGTTATCTCAGTTAGTGGAGGAGGGGCGCCTCGGCAAGAGGACTTTGCTTCGCTTAAAGAGCTAGGAGTAGACCTCTTTATAACTGGAGAGGTTGGAGAGTGGACACGTGAACAAATCCGTGAAATTGGAATAAATCTTATCGCTGGTGGTCACTATCACACTGAAAAATTCGGCGTTCAAGCTCTGCAGCCAGTGGTAGAGGGTTGGGGACTTGAAACCGAATGGCTAGAACTAGAAAATTCCATTTAACACTTTTGCTGTGAAACAATATCTCGACATTGTTCGTGCTGTACTAGAGACAGGCGAGGAGAAGCCAGATAGAACTGGAACAGGCACACTGTCTATGCCTGGCGCTATGTTTCAACACGATATGAAAGATGGCTTTCCGCTACTGACAACAAAAAAGGTTCCCTACAGACTGGTGGCTAGCGAGTTAGAGTTTTTCGTTAAGGGAATCTCAGACAAAGACTGGCTACGAGAACGTAATAACCACATCTGGGATGAGTGGTGCACTCCCTTGAAAATACCCTACGCCCACGATGAAGCTACTAAACAACGCATGCTTGAAGAGAGGGACCTGGGACCCATCTATGGCTGGCAATGGCGTCACTTTGGAGCGGAATATAAAACCTTTGATACTGACTATTCAGGGCAAGGTGTAGACCAACTGCAACGGCTGATTGGAGATTTAAAAACTCAACCACACAGCCGCCAAATGCTGGTGCTGGCCTGGAACCCCATGGACCGCGACAAGGTCGTGCCACCATTCTGTCACTATGGTTTTCAAGTTACTGTGTTAAATAACAAATTA
The DNA here is from genome assembly GCA_002781785.1 of Candidatus Kerfeldbacteria bacterium CG15_BIG_FIL_POST_REV_8_21_14_020_45_12. Classification (GTDB taxonomy): domain Bacteria; phylum Patescibacteriota; class Patescibacteriia; order UBA9570; family XYC2-FULL-38-9; genus UM-FILTER-45-8. Next base: position 59,432 of record PFGC01000050.1, on the reverse strand, counting down.
AATTTGTTTTGGAGCCAGCGATCAGTAGATACCATGCTGGGACTGCCTTTCAATATCGCCAGCTACGCCACACTCTTGCACCTTCTGGCCAAGGAGTCTGGCTACGAAGAGGGGCGACTCACAGGTTTTTTGGCTGACGTTCATATCTATAAAAATCATATAGCTGGAGCTCGCGAACAACTATCGCGCGACCCTAGCGCTCACCCACTGGCAAAACTTGAAACTGAAAACTTTACTTCTATTTTTGATTGGTCCTACACAGATACAAAGGTGGTTGATTATAAAAGTTTTCCGGGAATCAAATTTGATATAGCGGTATGATTGGTAACCACCAAGTTTACTTAGTAGCGGCTTGCGATAAGCAACGAGGCATTGGTAAAGCTGGCAAGCTGCCTTGGCACTTAAAGAAGGAGATGGCTTATTTTAAAAATCTAACAACAGCTGTTACGGATGTTGGTTTAAAAAATATGGTAGTCATGGGTAGAGCCACGTGGGAATCTATTCCTGATAAATTCCGTCCACTCCCTGAACGCAATAATGTGATTCTTAGTCGTAATACAAAGTACGTCGCAGAGGGTGCCGCCGTAGCTAGTAGCTTTGACGAAGCTATCCAGTTAGTTGATGACTCGGTGGACAGAATTTTTGTTATTGGTGGTGGCGCTGTTTACAATGACACTATTACTCATCCAGCGGTGGACGGAGTGTACCTTACTGAAATTGATTACACCTTTCAGTGTGACACTTTTTTCCCTGAACTACCCCCTGGCTATGCCAGGCAAGTATTAAAAAGTGGCAGCGAGGGTGATATTTCCTTTACTTTTAGTTTGTACGCTAGAAATTAGTTTGTTCAATATAGGTGGCGTGCTATTATTTCTATAACTTATAGTTAAACATAGGACTATGTTTCTAACCACAGGAAAAATTGCCGTTGCCTTAGCGGCACTAATAACAGCCGGCGGGCTTATGCTGACCATCTCGGCGGCAAACGCCAGAGCAATTGAATCTACCATCGAAACTGACTCAATTACCTTTGATGGTGATTTTAGCGACTGGCCAGAAGAAGCTCAGATTATTGACGAGTCTGGCGAGGAGCCCTTGGTCTCCACTCCTTATTGTTGGGATGAGTCTAGTTGGGTAGAAGTTGCCAGTGATGATAACTGTGCTACTTACCTCTACCATGACGAGTCACAGGTAGACCTACTTGAGCTCTATTTTGGCACCAGTGCAACCGATATGTACGTTGGCTTCACCACGGCTTGGCCAATGCAAGGAGTCTACAATGTAACAGAAGATGCATTCGAATCTATCTATGACTTGGCGCTAGCCGGAACTATTACCTCACTACCCAAGGACTTTGATCACAACATGGTGTTCGCCTTCGGACCATCTGGCGAGGAAGTCTATACAAACTACCTGGTAGCCAATATCACGCTTACTTCTGAGCAGGTTGCCAGCATGGCTGAATTCGGGGACTCTATAAGCTCTGCCTCAGAAGATAGAAGTTTCTTAGAAATTTATGAGGAAAGTGGTGATACTGCTGGATTCCAAGAGGAAGAAGATACCTTGATTGGGTCGGTTGACTCCGAAGATTCCGAAACAAATATGGATGGTTCCGGCAGTGGTCCAGATGTGCCTCAGGCCTCTTTAGAAATTCGCCAAGCCCTAGGCAACTGGTGCAATCTAACCGACAAGTGTGATGGAAACTTTGGGTACCAGGTTGTTACCCAGTCTGAAACTGGAGATAGTTCTGACCGAGTCGTGGTAACAATAAACAGCGCGCAAGAGAAACCAAGTAAGGTGAAGGAGAAAAAGCTGAAGGAGAAAAAGATTAAGTCTAAAACCGCTACACTGAGTTGGCAAGAAGTTGACACTGCCACCAGCTACGATCTACAGGTTAGAAAATGTAAAAACGATAGTGGTAAAAAATGCGTAAAGAAAAATGATTTTGCTAAGAAAAAAAATTGGAAGAAATTTAATGACTTAACAACAACATCCAAGGTTGTTAAAAAATTAAAGCCAGATTTCTACTACCAGTGGAGGGTGAGGGCTTGCAATGAAACTGGTTGTGGAGAATATACTGACTGGAATAGATTTCAGACAGCTCCAAAGTCAGTTAAATAGACTACTATGACAAAAAGCACCGCCGCCTGGCGGTGCTTTTTTGATTTGCGCTAGGCATTGACAAAAATTGATTTTTTTGCTAAGGTCCGGCCGCTTCACCACATAGGTGAGGCTTTTTTGAACCCAATTCCTATGAACACATTTATACAAAATATTGTCACTTTTGGCAGAAAAAATGGAGAAAACCTTAGAATTTCCTGGCCTTTGCTCGTGCTGTTAATTGTGACAATAGCCTATAATATATTTGCACCTCATTCTACTCTCTCGGAGCGCAGTGCCTATGTACTAGGTCCAGCTACACCTTGGGATCAATCTGAACCAATCGCCAGACTACCAATTATTCAGCCGTTTCCAGATCGCGTCCTAAGGTCATATAAGTCTCAAATTACAGTTTATAATTCTGTGCCTTGGCAAACAGATGGAGATCCATTTACCACCGCCTCCGGCAGCAGAGTTCACGACGGAACGGTGGCTGCTAACTGCCTGCCATTTGGCACGCGCCTGCGGATGCCGGATCAGTTTGGTGACAAAGTCTTTGTGGTTGAAGATAGGTTAGCCTCCCACAAGAGTTGCTTTGTAATTGATATTTGGCAAGACCATACTTTGAATCCTCCTAGTTTCGGAGCTCCTATTACAACAATTGAAATTCTAGACGGATCTCCTAAACAGAGCTTTGCTTTTCTGTAGAAAAAGATATCAAAATAACCCCGACTTCTTGTCGGGGTTATTTTTATCGCTTGAGGCTACGGCAATAACCTCGTCGCCTCTCTAATTGAGGCGTGGACCGGACTCGAACCGGCATATAGCCGCTTTGCAGGCGGCTGCATAACCAATTTTGCTACCACGCCAAAAGCTCACGCAGTGTAGCAAGGGTGGATAGTTATTTCAAGTATCCCAAAACAAAAACACCCTCGATCGTGGGGTGTTTTTGTAAACTGCCTAACTAACGCTATCTGTTGGCATAGCTGGCTTTTTACTGTCCATTTTACAGGACATGCAGTCCTTCTTGTGCATTGCAACAAGATAAACCGCGGAAAGACCAACCAGGACATAAACGATTCGTGAAACGACTCCGTCCATGCCACCGAATAGTTCACCGATGTCCCATTGGAATAACCCAACAAGCAACCAGTTTAACCCGCCAATGATGACGAGACCGAAAGCGACCATGTGTGCTCCTTTCATATATACACCTCCTTTCTTGAGTAAGATAGTACTCTTAATTGATGTTAACACATATAGAAACTAGTGACATGTGGGTAAAAAAAGAACCCTTCGAATCTGTCCGCTTGCGCGATCAGACTCTCCGGGTTGTGGTCAGGTCTAGCTGACGACCAGGAGGTGACCCGTGATGACCTTGCTGTGCTTGACGGTGTAGTCTTCTCGGGGCTGGAACTCCCAGCTCAGGCCTTTAGCCATCTGAACGACCTCGGGGCTGACGAGCACTCGACCGGCTTGTCCCGCCGCCTCGAGCCTAGCGGCTCGGGTGATGGGCACGCCGCTGGCCTCGAGCAGGCCCGCTCCCTGGATCCTCCAGTAGTTCTCACCGACATGCATTCCGACCCTGATCTCAGCCCCGAGCGTCTCCCGCACGATGGCCGGGAGCTCCGAGGCGAAGGCCAGGGCGTGGTCCAGCATTCCGCCGAGACCGACTTCAGCACAGTTGATCGCCGCGACCTGCCCGAAGGAGGCCGTAGCGATGAATACTGCCCCGTCACCGGTCTCTTTGTAGAGCCAGACCCCGTGCCTGGATGCGAGCTCGCGCATCCGGTCGAACATGCGCTGAACCCGCTTGGTCCAGTCACCAACATCCATGCCAGTCATCACCTGCTCGGAGCTGACGATGTCTGTGTAGATGGCGATGTCGGCCTGGGACCACAGGAGTTTGGTCTCCGTGCCCGTGGCGCGCCGATGCACTCGGTCTGCCACGATGGCAGCAGTTTCCTCGTTGGGGAACATCCCTCCGAGAACCGCCTCCGCCAGGGCCAGCTTGTTGACCGTGCTGACCAGAGCGCGAGCGCCCTGGTCCTCTCGATGCTCCTCCATCAGCCTGGTCTGCAGTGTGCCCTTGTTCAAAGGGAGGAGGTCACCGAGGGTCGGGTTCCACTGCACCTCCACGATCGTGGACGGGAAGGTGCCCCGCACACGATTGATCATGAAGGTCTCGCCGGCCTCGAACAGCGAGTGGTGGATGGGCTCGCCCTGAGGGTCGCAGCAGCAGGTGCAGGGAGTGGTGATCGCCTGAGACAGGCGCACTCCCTCGATGCCATCTTCTCCTGGGTACTCGTCCGCCGTGTGACCAGCGTAGATTCCCCGGGAGTCGGGCACCGCCCAGACCACCTTGCCGATGAGACGATCCTCACCGGCATTGGTGATCCAGAGACCTCCTCCGTCGATACGCGCCTGCAGCTGGGGGGCCCACTGCTCGAGCAGCTCCATGAGGGGCAGCTGCACGAGCGGGTAGTGAACCCGCCCACCCTGGCTGTTGCCCGGCCAGAGCATCGGCAGCGCCTCGTTCATGCCCCGGATCAGGTGGTACAGCGAGAGGAAGTCCTCCGAGGGCTCGCGCGGCGGCTGGCCGTATTCACCCGGCATGTACCGACAGTACAGTCGGGCATGTCCCCGGCCAACCAACTCACTGTCCCACCCCTTGTTGTTGTTGAAGAGGTGGGAACCGCGGGGGAGCTGACCAAGAACGTGCCAGGGGCTGCTGAAGTACTTCCCGATGAGGTTGTTGATCATCAGCTTCAGCGCGTCTGCACCGAAGCCCATGAACCGGGAGCAACCTCCGATCTCTCGGAGGTGCCACGGGTGTCCCGTGGCCTTCACAACCGCCAGCGCAGCGCGGTTGTACTCGTCGAGGGTGACCCAGGTACCCCGCAGGGACCCGAGGGCCGAAGCGACACCCTGCGGCGTCATCTTGGCCAGGTCTGCGGCAGCCGGAAGCTTGGCCGCCAGTCCGTTGATGGCTGGCGCAATGGCCGCCAAGACCGAACTGGGGTTGACGCCAAGCTTCACACAGCCGCCGACAAGCAGGCTGAGGTTGCGGTGGGCCTCGACATCCCGCCACACCTGGTCGACGACCTGGAGGGAGCCCGTCGGGGCAATGCTAGAAGTGGCCATGTCGGCCTCCGTGGTGGTGGGAGCGGATAATTGCCGCTGGTGGGGAAGGAGCCTTCAAGCAGAGCCTGAAGACGATAGAGGTGAGATCTAAAATGTATGAGAACGAGAAGAATCTGCACCGAAATGCACCTCTTCTTGCCGGCTAGAAGTACCATTCTATTACTAAAATGTCAACCCCTTGTGTTGACTAAAAGTGGAAAAAATGATACAATACATAAACGAAATCGAGAAAATAGAAATCAAAAAACAATTTGAATAATGAACTCAATCTGGGACAAAACCTGGTTCCAAATGATCTTTGCCATATGGGTAAAAGCAGCGTTTGTCTTACAAGCGATTTGTCTATTACCCTTAATGTTCTTGGCAGAAAAGTTTATTGAACCTGACCAAAGAGAGCGATTTTGGCGCTTGGTTTCTCACCATAATTCAGTTCGCTTGTTGAAATTATCGAGAATCAAGTTAGACCTGAGAACACATGTCCCAAATTATGAACATCCCGTTATTTTTGTTTCCAACCACCCCTCTTGGATGGATGGGTTTTTGGTGCTAGCTATCGTTGGACCTGAACTGAATTCACTAGTAGCTCCATTTAAGAGCTTTCCGTGGCCGATTGGATTATGGATGAAGCGATCTGGCGCCATTGATGTCCAGCGCGATAATGTTGACGAAGAGAAGCATACTGAAGCTAATGAAAAAGAGGCGGCTCTCCGTAAACTGATTGATGCGGTAAATGAGCAGCATCATAATGTTTTAGTTTTTCCAGAAGGACACTACGAACGCACCAAGCAGCTGCACTATTTACACACTGGGGCCGCTAGAGTTTCTATACGATCAAAAACTCCAATTATGCCGATGAGCCTGATTGGTTTAGAAAAAATAGCCATGGACCCTTTGCACCAAAGACCTGGCACTGTAACCGTTCGGTTTGATGGCTTGATTGAACCAGCTGAGGTCACAAAGGATTTTTCATTCCGGGAGGCAGTTGAAAAACAACAAGAAGAAGTTAAACAAGCAATGATTACCCTACTTCCAGTTAGATACTTGCCAGAATACATGGAAGAATACCATCCCGATAATATTGGTGTCTTTGTGGACGTTGATAATACTCTATACAAGGGGTATTCCCAACAGGATTTCTTGAAACACCTAATGGCCAAAGGGTTAGTACCCCGTCGCGTAGTCTTTCAGGTTTTCCTCTGGTTGATGCTGGAGAAGTTCCATCTCTTACCCCATGGCTCGTTAATGAAACGGGCGCTCTCGATTATGAAGGGTCACACAACTAAGCAAGTGGAAGAGGAAGCAGCTAAGTTTTTTAACGAACACATTCTGGAACACCTCCAAAAACACATGATTCCAGTTTTGAAGGACCACAAGGAGCAGGGCCATATGATAATATTGGTAACTGAAATTATTGAGCCGCTCGCTAAACAATTCAAAAACTATTTTGATGCACTTTCAGTCATTGACACACAGCTAGTTCATGAAAAAGGCATTTACACAGGCGAAGTAGCGCGCTTAAACTATGGCCAAACCAAAGCTGATTTAGTTACCGAGTTTGCTGAGCAATTTGGTGTCGACCTAACAAAGAGTTATGGCTACGCTGATTCTATCTCAGACAGACCTATGCTCGAGCTGATTAAACATAAGACGGCTGTTCATCCTGATCCAGAGTTAAAAAAAGTGGCCCTCGATGAAGGGTGGGACATTTTGGTTTAATAACTGCAACACCAATTACAACTACTGATCTTGACGCGCTTGGTTGATAGGTGTAAATTCTCTTCATGCACATGTATTGTGGTAAACAATTCGTTTCATCCTCCTCCTCTTCGCCTACCCCGTAGAGGAACTAAACGTGTGCAGAAACAGCGACGTCTCCCTCTCGGGGAGGCGTCTTTGTTTTTGTTCACCCAACCAGCTGCCTGAATTTGGCAGAAAAACCAGGAGTGAACCGTGAAAGAAGAAGCCATCCTCGTGGGAGCGCGCATGATCCGTGAAACTGTCATCAGGCCCATGGAACTGACCGACTGGGAGTTTCGCCGGCCTGATGGTGAGGCAGTCATCTACGCAGCCGACGGCACGATTCTGGTCTTCGACCTGGAGCGTCTCCTGCTGCACTTCGTTCGACATGAGATCTACAGCGCTCGCATGATTACCAGGATTCGCCGCAGTGGCCCCTGGGTCACGGTGCGAGTAAAGCTGGACGCCATTCAACAGTGTGACATCGCAGCTGTCGGTGAGACTCGACTGACGGAAGAAGCCCGTGAGCGTCTCCTGCTGCTGACAGCAAGAGTTCCGGAGATCGTCGAGCGCATCCGGACGCTTCGTCCAGCTGGCCTGCCCTCCAATGTTTCTTGGATTGGTCGGGCTTGAGAATAATTTTGAGTGAGTTGCCAAATTGGTGACTCACTCTCTTTTTTTAAAAAAAATATCAAATTTTACATGACATCGTATCCGGAGATGACCTTGGCAATAACAGCGTGAGCCTGATAGACAGGGCTACTTTCGCCATACTTACTTGCCAAACGAGCTTGCTCCTCTTCGCGACCACGAGCTAGAGCTATCTCACAAATTCCATTAAGCCTCTCAACCGCTACCGGGCTATCCAACGACCGCATTCGCAGAGTAAAAGCGTAATCACTGTTATCATAGTCTACAAAATCTCCGCCCATTTCATCTTTGAGAATAGCGTCATGACTTAGCTGTTCATCGAATGCGAATAATTTTTCTGCTTCTCTCAATATTGCCTCATGTCTATTATCACCAGTGTTCGCCTCGCCCGCCAAAACCACATCATCAATATACCTAAAGATGTCTTCTGCTTTAATGGCTCCGTGCATTTCGAGAAGCCGATACCCAAATAAAGCCGTGGCGGCTCTGATACCATGCTCAACTTTGCGGCCAATACGGTCTAAATCGCTATAAGGAAGTTGATAGCCAACCTTTCTATCTGCTGTGTAAATTGTACCGCCTTCTTGCAGGACTTGAATTACGCTTCCTTCACCATCTACTTTAAAATGAGAAGGGGGACGGACATAGGCCTCTGTTTGACCAGATTCAAAAGCTCTACGCAGGCCATCTACTCTGCTTTGAAATTCATGCCTGGCTTGCAAGGACTCGTTCAAACTAGCTCGGGATAGATGCATGCGCGTACTTTGATCTAGCAGCGCTGGATCTTCTCTACGGAGAACCGCTGTAGCCTCAGTCATATCTAAGGGAGTCACATGAGGCTCCCTGGCAGCTGGGGCAACGCCTGACTCTGCCGTCTGTTGACGCCTTCTCTGTAGTGATAGATGGTCCTGACCTGGTTTCATAAAATTACAATTCTTCAATATCATTTTTTAAGTCGGCAAGCCTCTGCTCGTCTACATGCCGACGCAAGGTCTCAAGCTCACTCTCACCATCTTTTTGTATTTGCAACAATTCCTCCTGAAAAGCTGCATACAAATCTTCCGGCGATGAACCTTGCTTAGCAGCTTGATTTATTTTTGAAAATTGATCCTGGCTCATACAAGCTACAGTTTTAGAGATTGTAATTGATTTATATACAATAGCATTTTATTGCATTTTTGTCAATATAATTAGGGTTTTTTGGAACTAACACTTGATGATTCCGTGGGGTTTGGTATACTGTTTCCCGCTGCCCAATTTGTGGGCGTAATCTACGCGGGTATCGTATAATGGCTATTATATTGCCTTGCCAAGGCAGAGATACGAGTTCGATTCTCGTTACCCGCTCCATAATAAATGACCGCCCTGTGGCGGTCATTTTGTATCTGGCAGTAAATTTAAGTAAGCTTGTTTGATTGATGCTTATCCAATGCAAAACTCAGCCAACTTTAAGTTGACTAATGACCTGTGGGTGGCTATGATTGGCCTGAAATTTATCTTATAAAGACGTCAACATGAAATCACATCGAGCGCTATTTCTAAGCTCCGTTGTGGCCACGGGTCTATTTATGATCAGTGCCTCAGCAGCTCAGGCAACCTATGGCTACGAAAATACAATTAGTGACTGTAGCGCCCACGAGGCCTACACAGAAACTACTGGCTCAACTCTAGAAATCTACGCTGAACCAGTAGCGGCTACACCGACTACAATTACTATGCAATTCGTACCGTCGTTTGATGATTCAAATTGCACAGTTAAGTTACCAATGGGCTACTCTAACTTTGAAGGCGTTACGGTAAACATGACGGAGGACATTCAAACTTCAGTTGGAAGCGAAGAAGTTCAACTTGTCTTGAATGACGACGGTAGCGGTGAGCTACAATACACCTTTACTGGATTGACCCCAGCTACAGAATATCAGTTTCGCGTTGATGGTATTTTTACAACTAGCTCTGACGAAGCATACCCAAGCGTAACCGACAATGAATACTACGCCACCAGCGTTGCTCCAGTAACTGGACTATCTATTGCCACTGACGGCACGGTATCCTGGACAAACCCAGAGGCAGACGACAGCAGTGTCAAGATTGATCTATCCTTCTTTGAGGTAAGCGGAGATACTATGGAGACATCTACTTCGACAACGAAGTACGCTTCGTCCGGTGATTCTTGGGAATACTATGACTTTAGAAATAAGTTTTACAACGGTAACTTCGTTCTAATTGCGACAGCTTCTACCAAGAAGATTTATGATCTAGTTGACCACCGATTATGGGGGACTCCGGTTGTGCTAACCTTCACTACAGAAAAGGGTGAGGTAGTTAAATCTTCTGCTGTAGGCGCTGACGATTCTGATTTAACTGATTGTGTTGGCGGCTCTGAAGGAGATACTTGCTCGGTGGATAGCAATCAGCTTGAACCAACTAAGTCTAAAGTAAAAAAGGCTAGCAAGAAGCTGGTGTCCTGGAACACCGTTAGTGGCGCATCTTACTACAAAGTTTTTGTGAAGAACAAAAAGGGTAAAAAGATTATCACCTACAGCAACGTTGCTAAAACCAAATTATCTTTTACTAAAAAAGATAAAAAGAAATTGAAGAAATCTGGCCTAAAAGCTACAGTCCTATCCTGTAACGCCTTTGGGTGCAGCAAAGCGGCCACAAAGAAACTGAAATAAAGGTACACAAAAATGACCCTCAAGTGAGGGTCATTTTTTATTTGGCCATTAGCAGCTACCTAAACCCCGTATCTGGTCTCACTTGTGGTTTTTGTCCTCTTTTTATCTATTGTCTTCAAGGGACTAAAAAACCTCAAGCTAGATTTCTCGTTTGGTGAGGCTTCAATTGTGGCAGCTATTTTAGCCCTGTTAGTAGGAGTTGCAGTATATGCCGGACTTAGTTTCAAGAGAAAAGACAAAGCCAAGGAGGGGAAGCCAGGTTTGAATGTGTTGAGAACCTTTGGCTACTTGCAAATACTGACGGCAGCCTATGTGGCCTTCGCGCACGGAGCCAATGACGTGGCTAACGGCATTGGTCCCTTGGCAGCTATGGCAAATATATACAAAAATGGATCTTTGGCTGCTAGTGTGGGTGTACCCTTTTGGGTCCTAGTCTTGGGTGGCTCTGGAATTTTTCTGGGACTTGCCATGTATGGCCGTAATGTTATGAAAACTCTAGGTAAAGGTATTACAGAAATTACACCAATGCGAGGCTTTGCTGCAGAATTTGCGGCTGCTACCACGGTTCTATTTGCATCACAGCTAGGTATGCCGATCTCAACCACTCACACTATTGTTGGTTCAATTATCGGAGTAGGACTAGCTAGAAAAGAAAAAGCTGTACTCGACAAAAAACTTCTTAGAAAAACCTTCGCAATCTGGATTTTACAGATTCCTTTCGTGGCCATGTGTGCCGGCGTTATCTTCTATTTTTTGAGAGCATTACTTGGTTAGAGATACATGCGGTAGTCAGCGTCTTCTCGATAAATGATTTGCGATTTAATTAATCGCATTATCAGAAAGGCGATGAGCCCTCCAACCACAGGTGATACTACCCAACTAGCCGCAATTTTTCCTAAAACATTCCAGTGCACAACGCTGAGCCCACCCAAAGCAATACCAACGCCAGCCATAGAGCCCACGATAGCGTGAGTGGTAGAAACTGGAATTCCCCACTTACTAGCTAGAAGTAAAAATAGTCCCGTAGTTAAGAGCGCCGCCAGCATGGCTAGCATGGCGTACCCTGCGTTAGTGGCAAGCACAGCTGGATCAATAATCCCATTACTAATGGTGCCTGTTACTTTGGCGCCCACCAATACAGCTCCCAAAAACTCGAAGATACCACCAATAATGACGGCGCGTTTAAAGGTTAGTGCCTTTGAACCAACAGAGGTTCCCATGGCGTTAGCCGCATCGTTGGCACCGATTGTCCAGCACGCAAAAAAACTAATAATAATTCCGAATACTAAAATCCAGAACATACTCAATTTAACTAATGTATTAAACAGCGCCTGCCTAATACAGTGGACGAAATCCTAATGGTCATACTATAGAGTAATAAATACTCTATCCGGTGCCCATTACGACAAATCACCAATGTATAGATCGAACGTCTGCTCGAACAGGATATGGGCTTTTTAATTTTTCTGCAAGAGATACAGCAGTGTCTAAGCTATAATTACCCACAAAATAAAACGCCCCGACTGGGGCGCTTTATTTATAACTATTCTAACAGTTTTCTAGATTGGCCAAGTGCTAGCCAGTCCCATAACGACTGCGCCGAGTAGAGCGATATTTTTCATAAAAGAGGTCATCTCTACCATCATTTGTTGCTTATCCTCCTTCACTGCCCAAAATTGGTGCATGATAAAGGTGGTTGGCACTAAGAAGATTACCAGAAGGGCGTAACCATAATGAATCTCATAATTGAAGACCACGCTGAGCCCTCCAACTATCAAGAGTAGACCTGTGAGCATAACGCTAAATTTGGCCATTGGTACTTTTTTCATCTGCGCATAGGCGGCCATGTCGTTGATCTTCATGAAGTGATTCATTCCAGATACCAGGAAGAATCCTCCAAACAATACACGTCCGATAACTAACAAAATATCCATAACAATATAAACATTATCTATTAAGCCTTTATTATATCATGCTTTCACCAGCAATGGACTTCTGCTTGAGCAAGGCCTACTTCTTGCCGTGTCTGCTGCACTCAACATTCAGAATGTCTTGAACGATACCAAGGCTAATACCATAAGTGCCATTTAAACCCTCCCAGGTGAGTCGTTTTATACCTAGGTTTACCTCTGATCGATATGGAGTATCACTGACATAGTAGGCCATGCCAAGTCTGATATCAGGATTTACCACAAATGTTGAGTTTTGAGGATGCCGCTCTGGGTAAATCATTTCATAAAGTCTTTCTAGATAGGGGCCGGCCTCCATTTCAACGATAGTCCGTCCAGCAGCAAAGTCAGCTTGTAGACTCTCAACGTTTTGCAAATAGGTACCACGCACCGTTACCGCCTTTTGAGCATCAAGAACTGACTGCTTTTGCATGTATGACTTAAAGGTATCTTTGTTGAAATCGTTGTGAACAAAAATTTCGTTATCAAAGTGATGATCGTAAACGTAGTGGGGAATAGTGATATCACCAATGTTGGCGTTTAAAGCAGCGGCCTTGCCCGTGATATAAACTCCTCTGACCTCTTCAGCGTTTTCGCTCACCTCCTTCAGAATATGATAGGAAGCCATGCCTAAAGGGTAAGCTATGTTAACAATTAGCGCGTTACTCTTGAGCAGTTGCTTCTTTTGGGCAGCTGAGATTTTAAGCCGCGGATCCATGTGTGGATTTTTTATAAAATCCTTGATGGAGAACACCTGACCTTCAATATCAATATTGTGATAGGGGGCAATCCGATAGAGGCCGTACTTCTTCTCAAAATCCTTTAGCTCACGACGATATTGTTCTTTTTTATTCGCAAAGCGTGATAAATAATAGAGGACGTTCTCTGGCGGAACACCTTCGTCTTCAAATGCCTGCCGCTGCTCCTCCAATCTTTGCTTGGCAATTTTCTCAATAAAACTTTTTTTGTACAGAGGAAATCCTGACAGCACATTTATTAGTGAATGTGAGTTAGAAGATACAAAATAAATAGGCTGATCATACACGTTGACCGGAACCTTCTTTCGGCTTGAAGCGATATTGATCCACCACTGCTGAACAGTTCTTGAGTAATCCATCTGAGAACCGGCCAACAGTTGAACCTTCCAGTCTATTGGCTTCTTCACGAGGTCTGCAAACTGAGATAAGTGGTCACCTAAAATTTCCTGTAGCTTGTCAAAATCTTCTCGGTTAACAAAACTGTCCTCGAGCGCAGTGCCGCTATTTGATTTAGCATGCAGTTTTACAAGCTCAATGTAGATAGCGGTTAAGTTTGTCACAATGTCCTCGACATCGGTATTGCTGGCGATGAACAGAGCTAGGTGTTTCTTGCTGGCTTTATATCTACACTTGCGAGCTCTGGCTAGAGCCTCCACGTGGTCCCAGTCCTTTGAGTTAAGATCAATGCCAGCTTTTTCCATGACCCTATCTGACTGCCCAAGAAAAAGGTGTTTGCTTTGAAGAACCTGAAAAGGCAATCTTAGAAGGGAGTATGTCAGCGCGGCGATGTCTACCTCTTTTGTTGAGAGCTTGGAATGAAGCACCGGCTGCAGGAGCATGTGATCGTTAACAAATAGTGACACATTAACTGGCCCGCTGCCATGTAGGCTGGAGTGAATTTTTTGAATGTAGGCGTCTACGTTTTGCATGATTTTTTGGTAGTTTTTTCTGCCAACAGTATACCAGAGCTGGCGAAAGTTTGCGCTAGCTTCAGTTACTCTTGCAAATCTATCTTGCTCTTGATCCCTCGAAAAACCATTAAGAGATTTTTGGCAGTCAACAAAAAAGATATAAGGTTAGCCATCGCGATAAATGCCCCAATGGACAAGAGTGTGCCCCAAGCCGTTGCCCTGGAAATGCGGAGCAGTAATTTAGGGAACAATGCACCTGGATCCTCCTGTAGCTCTTCAGAAAATATCAGGGAAATAAAGTCAGCCGGACCGTAATAGGCAGCCATCACTAACATGATCCCAATACCGAGGCCAACGAGACTCTGGACAGAAACTAGAGCTAGCAAACGGCGGTTCTTGGCTGATTTTGGAACATGAACAAACTGAAGCTTGATTTGAGCAGTTATTATATTTAACACCATTTTGAAGCGCTGAAGCAATCCGTTGAGCAAGCCGTATTTCTTCTCTTTTACTACCTGCTTAAGTCCTTTGATGATAGTGAACCGAAATCCATTACCATAGTATTGTGCAAAAAAGTTTAGACCAACCTCAACACGAAATCTGTGCTTATAATAGTTTGGGAGAGTATTCCAAAGTCGCCTAGTGACAGCTCGTTCACCTCCAGCTAGCGGAACAAAGATAATTATTTTTTGAAGATAGTAAATCTTTCGGTTGCGCATACCAATGAACATATCAACATCACCTCTAACAACAGGATTCGTAATAGTATGAATCATGTCGTGCGTTAAGCCGGTCACATCAGCGTCAGCGAAAAAGATTACTGCGTTACAAGATGCCTGCACGCCAATTTCCATTGCGGCTCCCTTACCTTGATTGGAATGACTTGGTATATAACGAACATCAAAAGCGCCTACAACTTCTGCAGTGTTGTCAGTGGAGCCATCATCTACCACAATAACCTCTGCTATATCTGGACTCGTACACAGAGTTTGTAAAACAGCAGCTATCCGACTAGCCTCGTTATAGGTGGGCACTACTGCTGTTATTTTTTGATGAGTCTCTTTTCTGTCCATACAGTGATGACTCTATACAAAATAATGATAACAACCAGGACCAGTAGCGCATACTCAGTTTTATCAACGACGGAAATTATGTTCGAGACACCACGCCCCGCCAACCAGCCAACCGTCAACATAACGACTAACCATATAATAGTACCGAGCGTATCAAAAAATATAAATTTCCAAGGCCTAATTTTTCTAGCTGACAAATAAACTATGGTGAGGATGCGCGTACCGTAAAGGAATTTAATAAAGAGCAGAGCTAAAAATGGTCGGCTACCGGTGATGCTTTCCAGTTTTTTTAAAAGTCGTTCTGAAGATAATTGTTTTTCACGCCAACGCTTGGTGGCTGAAAAAATTGACTGCCCAAATAAAAACCAGGCCACGTCTGACAAAACCGTACCTAGCATTGCTAACCAAAACACTGTGGTGATTGACCACATTCCCTGACCAGCCAGATAGGCGGCAGACAGGATGATCGTTTCACCAAGAAAAACGGCGCCTAGAAAAATAGCCGGAAACTGATGGTCTATTAATAATGTCAAAATAGTATCGCTCATATTACTTCGTTTGCACGTATTAGTATTTCAGTTTAAACGGCAAAAGTACAGTTCAACAGGCTTTATGACAACGGCTGAATATATGATAGAATGCAAAGCATAGCGCTTTAAAAGTAAAGACAAAAAAGATGACACATCTGTTTCAAAAAACACAACTGCTCTGGTTAATGGCCGCAGCCATGATCGCAGTTCTAGCCCTTGGAGCTACTACTGTGACTGCTGAATCATCAAAAGATACAGACAAAGACGGCATAGTAGACTCGGCAGATGAGATGCCGAATGACCATGACAATGATGGTCTAAATGATAACGAGGATGTCGACGATGACGCCGACGGTTTTCCAGATTGTGTTGAAAAGGGGGAATATCGACTTGATAATGACAACGATGGCGTTGATGATGATAAGGATGATGACGCCGTAGAGGGCTCAGAAAAAGATAATCGCCTAACTGACCTTGAAACCGACGAAGATCGAGACGGCATTCCAGATGCTATTGAAAAAGGAGTATATCGCGGCAATCATGATAATGATAAGTTAAAAGATGGTCCAGACCTGGACGATGATAACGACCGAACTCGTGACTCAGAAGAAGATAAGGCGGAACGTAGAAATCATGATAATGATGCTAAAAAAGATCGTCCCGACATGGACGATGATAACGACAGCTTAAAAGATTGGGCTGAAGGATCTTGCAGTGCGTTGCATGACCATGATAACGACGAGACTGCCGATAAGCATGATGACGATGATGATAATGACGGTGTAGATGATAAGGATGAAGTAGAAGGCCAGGAGTGGGATCACGACAATGACGGTAAGATGGACAAACATGACAAGGATGACGATGATGACGGTGTAAAAGACAAAAAAGAGGAGGACGGCCAGGAGTGGGATCACGACAATGACGGTACCACAGATGAAATTGATGACCATGATGACAGTGAGGATAGCGAGGATAATAACAATAACGAGGTAGAGAACGTTAAAATCCAAGACTCTGCTTTCGACGATCAAACAGTGACAATTTCGGTTGGTGGCTCAATCGCTTGGGAAAATAAAGACGACATGTCCCACACAGTAACTAGCGACGACGACTCATTTGAAAGTAGTGGCACTCTAAGTAAAAATGATACTTACTCGGTGACCTTTACTGAGGCGGGTACATACACATACCATTGCGCCATCCATCCAGGAATGACCGGAACGGTAATTGTCGAATAAGCCCGATTTTAAAAGCCCGCCATACCGGCGGGCTTTTTATTTACCAAATAATATTAGCGTGCAGCTGCAGCCCAGAGAATCCAAACTAAAACAGAGGCCACAATGGCAGCCAGGAGTATAAATAGAAATCTGGTGTGTTGTCCCATATGAAGCGATTATGCCCTTATATCTTTCTAGTATACGTCTCCTACATCCAGCGAGCAATGCCTAACATGATCTCAGGGCCATCTACTGGCCTGCTTTGATTCTCGTGATATACTGCAGGCATGCGACAGCTCCAAACAATTCTAGCGATCCTGGTAGTCATGGTTATACTTGGACTGATTATTGTTTATAACCCCTTTGGTCTGGCTGGCTTTTCTAAGCACGATCAAGCTAGTTATATTATCCTCCAGCCAAATCCAGGGCCAAACTGGGACGCCAAAAAGGTTACTAGTCCGTCAGTACTCTACGACAGTAACGCGGGACTATATAAAATGTGGTACGTCGGAAACGGAGTATTTGAACGCGCTGGTATTGGCTATGCAGAAAGTCCAGACGGAGTAACTTGGTCAGTAAGCAGTGCCTCACCGGTTTTAGAAGGACGGCTGATTGACCCAACATTGAATCAATCTTTGTCTTGGGAAGACGGTGGCTTTAGAGCAGTTTCGGTAATACATGATGGAAATCTATATAAAATGTGGTATGCCGCAGAAGAATATGCTGAGCCAAAGCGGATGCAAATAGGATACGCAGAAAGTACAGATGGTATTAAATGGTCAAAGCACTCTGGCAACCCTGTGGTAACCTTTGATTCCGCAGGAAGTTGGGACACCCACTCTGTCTCGGAACCTTTTGTTATTAAGGAGGGAAATTCCTACAAAATGTGGTACACCGGATATCCTGCTAACACTGATGGATCACGTGCTGGCATCTCTGCCATCGGTTATGCTGAAAGCACAAACGGAAAAGACTGGAGGCGACCACAAGGCGTTCCGGTGTTGCAGTCTAAGAAGAAGGCCTGGGACTCCGTTAGGGTGAGTGGCCCATCTATTATATCGTACAATAACGGAACTGGTTACGAAATGTGGTTTTCTGGCGAAACCAGCCAGGGCAGGTCACAATTAGGACGCGCCTATAGCGCAGACGGAAAGGCTTGGGTTGAAGATGAGCAAAATCCCCTAGTGCAAGATGACCGAGACGACTTCTTTGACCCTTTTGTAGTGGAGGTAAATAAGCAATACTATCTGTGGCTAACGCGACATAATAGCAAAAATGCACTAGAATTTAGTATTGAGTACACTACCTGGCCAATGGATGATCCAGCTGATACTCAATACATACCGTCTCGTATTCCCCATAATTAGAGTTGCATTTTTAGGAATCTTCACGTACCTTACATTGGCTATTATTGGCCGCTAGTGAAATATCACAAGAAGTGGCTAGTGGGCATCGGGCGAGCATGATATTTGTCTATATCATGCCGGAGTGGTGGAATTGGTATACACAGGAGACTTAAAATCTCCCGGTCATTGACCTCGTGGGTTCGAGTCCCACCTCCGGCACCAAGTATGAAAGGCTGAATTATTATAAAACACACGTCTGGTTGACGTGTGTTTTGCTGTCTAGGTTAGTCTATTGCTTTTGAGAATATCTAGTACCTGCTTATGGATTAGGCCATTACTGCAAACTAACCCTTCCTCCAATCCTTCCCATTTTTTTCCAGAGAAATTTGTTACCTTACCCCCAGCCACTTCTATCATTAGGCGTCCAGCTGCTACATCCCACAAACGCAAGGGCGGGGAGATAATTTGAGCCTCCATCCGCCCGCAAGCCACATAAGCTAGCTCAAGTGAGGTGCAACCAAAATGACGCATAGTCTGTGCGCGTTCTTCAAACTTACTCCAAACTTTGAGGAGTTTTTCGCGCGATTTTTTATTACGTTCAAAGTACGCAAAAGCGATGACACTTTTTTGAATGGTACCTATTTTTGATACCTTCATATTACGCTCATTGAGGCGGAAAAAACGTCCGCGCTCGGCGACAAACATTTCCTGAGTATACGGCGCGTAGGTAACTCCAATGATGGGCTCGTCGTTCTTCAATAAGGTTAATGATGTTGAAAAAAATGGATTACCAATAGTGTAGTTGAGAGTTCCGTCTAGCGGGTCGCAAACCCAGGTGTACTCAGAACCATTATTGATGGCCTTGCCTTCTTCGCTAATAAAATTATGGGTCGGAAATTGTTGACGGATTTTGAAACGCACAAATTTATCCACCTCAGTATCACTTTTTGTGACTAATTCATAACGAGACTTTTTTGATGGATTGATCCGATGACGATCATGAAAGTTTCTCATCAAAATAGTACCCGAGCGCATGCTAAGTCCGATGGCAAACTCTTTGAAAGGAGGCAGCTCTGGCCTTGGGTTCGGCATAATTTAAAAATCTATTTCTAGTAAGTCTTCTCCGCGAATGATCTGCCCTTTGTATTCCTTGGCGATTTCAGCGATGCGAAGTTCTCGTTCTGCTGGATCGTCAGGATAGTGTGTGACAACCACCTTTTTAACACCTGACTGGTTAGCAATGGCAGCAATATCCGTGGGCCGCAAATGACCATACTGGTTGGCAAGCAGTTCGTCGGCATTTTTTCCAGAGCACTCAGTAAGCAAAACGTCTGCTCCTTGAGCCAGTTCTAGGAGGTTGGAATTAATCTCGGTGTCTCCAGTGTAGCACAAGACCTTGCCGCCTGCCTCCACCCGATAGCCGTTACAATCAGTGCTATGTTGCATGGATTTGGTGGTCACAGTAAACCCCTGGACAGTAAAGGTGTCATCGTAAATTTCAACAATTTGCGGTAGCTTATCCCAAGTTGTGACTAGCACCGTGCGGTAATGCTCAAAGAATGCTGAAAATCCCCGCGGTCCATAGATAACCAATTCGCTATCAATCTCCTTCCAAGCATTAGTGACTGTCCAAGCTTGGAGAAATTGAAACAGATCTGAGATATGATCTGGATGCACGTGTGATATGCAGACAGCGTGAAGGACCGTCCAGTCTATTCCAGACTTTGCCATATTAACCAAGTTCCCACGACCAAAATCTAACTGCAACATATCGTCACCATTTGTCAGTGTGTAACCAGCAGAACCGAGTGGTCTATATGGGCGAAAATCTCCAGTGCCTAGTAAGGTTAGTTTCATTATTTTTGACGAATAGTTTTTAGAGTTTTGATATCCTTGGCACGCCCCTCCGGCTCTGTCTCTAGGCAAAACGAATAGTTCTTAAGCTTAGGGTGTCCAAGTATATTTTTAGCCGCCTGAAGGCCCATATTGCCGTCGGCGATGTGCTCGTGCCTGTCTTTATTGCTACCGCACTCTGTTTTAGAATCGTTGTACTGAATTACCACTAAGTTATCTAAGCCAATCTTCTTATCAAATTCCTTAACGGCGGCATCAGTGCCTGCCTTTGTGCGCCAATCGTACCCGCTAGCAAAGGAGTGTTGAGTGTCTAAGCAAACACCTAGGTGTTTGGTATATTTTTTATCTACCAACTTCATTAGCTCGCCAACTTCCGTAAAGTTCATACCAATGGTACTGCCCGCGCCAGCCGCATTTTCAATTAATAATTTTGTCTTGCCCTTGTAACCATCTAGAACTTTATTGATTGAGGCGGCTGCTTGCTTGATGCCGTCAGCTTTATTTTCGTAATCCTTAGCCGAACCGGTATGAAACATCATACCAGTAACACCCAGCAGAGCGCAGGCATCTAGACCCTTCCTCAGTAAGCTGATAGAGCCATGTCTGGTCTTGTTGTTAGTTGAGGCTAGATTAATGAGATATGACGCATGAACATAGGTGTCGGTAAAGCCGCCGGCCTCACAGTTAGCTTTGAATTCAGCTATCTGCTCAGTAGTAGGTTGCTTAAATTGAAAAGTGCGCGGGCTACTAACGAAGAACTGAAAGGTCTCACACTTTTCTAGCTTGGCATTAAGTGGGGCGTTTTGTGCTCCGCCAGCCGCTGATACGTGCGCTCCGATTTTTTGCATATATGAAGATAACTTGTTTACCTATGTAGTATAGAATAGCCAACGGGGATTGGAAACAACCAAGGTCAATTCGATCTCATTCTGAAATCTCTAATTGCCATCTTTGGGCCTAAATCTATAAGTAATAGACGTGTTAAAAAAGAGACCCCCTGAACGGGGTCTCTTTTTTAATTTATTGGACAACGCAAATTGGATTTACGTTTTTACCGTGACTATTTTTAACTGCGAAGTGAAGGTGAGGGCCAGTTGAACGGAACGAACCCTTGCCACTCCCGCCGCTTAGACCGATTGAATCGCCAACCTGAACTTTATCGCCCTTTTTTACATCTACTCGCCTGAGCTGGGAATAGATAGTGCGATTACCTCCGCTATGTTTTATAACAATGCGGGCAGGTCTTTCCTGCTCATCTTTTCTTGGGCGGTTAATTTTTACAACAGTTCCGTCTGCTACTGAATGAACAGTGCTGCCAAGTTCGATAGCCAGGTCAACCGCTTGGTGCTTCTGAGAAAAAGGAGCGGACACCGTGTAGGGTTGATCAACTGGCGCTGAGTAGTCACAGTAGCTTGAATCCTTGGCTGCTAGCCCAACCTGAGGCAAACTAACACTAGTCGCAAAGGATAAGCCAATGGCGATCACGCGCACTATTTTTGATAACGACATGTAATCAAGTTATTGATTGATAGCTCGGTTGTGAATGAACGGGTCAGCGCTAACTTGGGAGACAGTCTACTACAGAGAGGGCTTGGGTCAATCCGAAATGTGGACGACGTGATTATGATGTATGAATTGTGTAATAATACTAGAGTTTTTTGATTTTTTATGTTGGGTTATTGTCACCAATAAAAAGAAGCGGCTATCTGCCGCTTCTTTTTATTTTGACCTAGTTTGCCTTATCGCTCTTTTTTTCAACTTTACCAACTGAGTATTCAGCTAGCTTAGCAAATAATTTTTCGTGGATTTTTTGATTTTCCAGTCTGGTACGATGTTGAGGAGACTCAATCTGCTGCACCATCTCTGGAATTTGCCCGTAGAGTTTTTTCATCTCATCAATCTCTGCTTGGATTTCACTGGCCTCAACTTTAATGTCTTCAGCGACAGCTAGCTCCCGTAAGATTAACGCGGCTTGAATGCGTTTCACCGCCTGGGTTTTAAAATCTTCCAACAACTCGTCTTCGGTCTTTTTGATATGAATCAAATAGTCTTCAAACTGTAAACCTTGCTGCTGAGAAATGTCATGCTTAAGTTCGCTAAGCATTTTTTTAGCCTCGTCTTCCACGAGCTGGTCAGGCAATGTTCCGATTGTAGATTTTTCTAGAATTTCATCAATCACAGCTGTTTCGAATTCTTGATTAACCTCTTGTTCAAGTTCTCTGACTAGATTTTCACGTAACTCTTTTTTTAGAGCATCGACGGTTTCAAAGTTTGACTCCTTGGCCCATTCGTCTGTCATCTCAGGCAACTCAATTTCGTAAACCTCATTAAGAGTAACATCAACATCCGCGGCCTTGCCTTGCAGATCTTTCTTGTGGTAGTCAGCTGGGAAGGTTGTCTTGAAATTCTTTGATTCACCTTTTTTCATTCCAGAAATATTTTCTTCGAAGCCTGGAATAAATCTACCCTCTCCTAAAGCTAGCGCTTGGTTTGTACCCTGACCGCCCTCGATTGAAACTTTACCAATCTTTACGTCAAAGTCGATCATAACCTTGTCGCCATCCTTAGCTTCACGATTAACCAGCTTTTCAGTGGCTCGCATTCGCCTAAGGTCCGTAATAGTTTTTTCAAACTTTTTCTCATCAAGAGGCTTGGAACCTTTTTTGGCCTTGAGTTTTTTATAGTCACCCAGGGTAATTTCTGGCATTAAAGGTACCGTCGCGGTGTAGACCAGTGGATTGCCTGGAGCTACTTTGTGCGGTGTAATGTCAGCACGACCAACAACCTGAAGCTTTTGTTCATCTACGGCCTGTGGGTAGGTAGACTCAACAACAGAGTTAAAGGCCTCTTCATAAATTGTGGCCTCGCCAACGTGCTTGGCTAAAACATCATAGGGAACTTTGCCTTTACGAAATCCCTTGATCTCGACCTCTTTACTAATTCGCTTAGCAGCTTCATCAATGTGTGGCTGCAATTCCTCAACAGATACCTCGATGGTTAATTCAACTTGTGAGTTCTCAAGTGGTTTGCTAGTAACTTTCATTTATTCCTTGGAAAATTTTTCAGTATAGAGCTTAACGCTCTCTTCGACAGTTTTTAGTGCCTCTGCCTTATTGCGGAAACCAGTGGTTTCTACCTCTTTCTTCTGTAACATTTTATAGGTCTGGAAGAAATTCTCGATCTCCTTGAGCCGATGCTCGCCGATATCGTCAATTTCTTTAATGTGGTCATAACGAGGATCCTCAGATGGAACCGCGATGATCTTATCGTCTGATTCACCTCCGTCAATCATACCCAAGACACCAATAGGACGAACCTCGAGCAAGAGTCCTGGTACTAGCGGGAAGGTGGACAGCACCATGACGTCTAGTGGATCGTTATCGTGCCAGTAGGTTTGTGGCGCAAATCCATAATCGAATGGATAATACTGTGAGCTGAACAGAACACGGTCTAACTTGATAAGACCGGTCTCCTTGTCTACCTCGTATTTGTTTGCGGATCCACGAGGAATTTCAATGATGGTGTTAAAGGTTTCTGGAACATTATCGCCCAGTGGAACATCGTGCCAAAGATTGGTTGCCATAATATTTGTATTACTCTTCCTATTTTGTATCTTCTGAAGCAGCCTCTTCTACAGCAGGAGTCTCCTCGCTGTCGGCGGCTAACTCTTCACCGGTAACTGTTTCGTCAACCACCTCTACAACTGTTTCGTCAGATGCTTCAGTAGCTATTTCATCAGTCACTTCTTCGCTGTCGTCAGTTTTTTCGACAGGACCATTATCCTCGCCAGACTCATTTACAACATCAATCTTCCAACCAGTTAACTTAGCGGCCAGGCGTACATTTTGACCACCTTTACCAATTGCCAATGAGAGCTGATCTTCGGCGACGAAGGCTTTAGCAACACGCTCCTCTTCATCTAGTTGAACAGAAATTACCTTAGCTGGAGACAGGGCGTTAACAATATAATTCACCGGCTCTTCGTTGTACTCAATGATATCGATCTTCTCACCACCAAGTTCATTCATTACTGTCTGAACACGAGCTCCACGCTGACCAACACAAGAACCAATCGGGTCAATGTTGTCAGCTAAACTTAATACGGCAATTTTGGTTCGGGAACCAGCCTCACGAGCTACTCCTTTTATTTCAATTGAACCGCCACCGATTTCAGGCACCTCGGTCTCAAATAGCTTCTCGACCATTTCAGCGGCAGACCGACTAGCGATGATCTCGGGACCACGCCGACCCTGCTCAACGGATAGTAGTAAAACTTTAAAGCGGGCGCCAATAGAATAATTTTCAGTACGGATACGCTGAGCCGGTGGCATCATGGCGGTAGCCTGACCAAGATCCATGTAAACCATTGGTCCCTCTACGCGATGAACTGTAGCGTTAACGATCTCACCAACTCGGTCCTTATAAACATCATACAAGGTTTGTCGCTCGGCTTCACGCAGCTTCTGAATAATTACCTGCTTGGCCGTCTGGGCGGCAACTCGACCAAAGTCATCGAGCAACGGGAGCTCTGTAATCATTTCATCACCAACTTCAGCGTCCGCTTTCAACTCCTTGGCTTGGGTAATGCCAAGGTCAGTCTTTGGATTGAAACGTTTTTCTTCCTCTTCTTCTCCTTCTCTTGGTTCATCATGTCTTGAACCACGCCGGTCATCACGACCAACTCGTCGTTCCTCTCTAATTTTTTGCTCTTCTGCCTCAGCAGCCGCAACAGCTTCGAGCTCTTCCTCAGAAGGATCCTCGGTCACAGTCTTAACATCAAAAAACTGGGAAGCGCCGTCGTCCGGATTAAACTCGGCTCGGACGTTAAGCATTTTATTTCCAGACTCCTTACGATAGGCGACAGCGAGCGCTGCTTCAATAGAATCAATCACCGCCTCATAAGGGATGTTCTTTTCTTCGCAAAGCTGCTCGATGGCCTGAGCTAAATCACTTTTTGCCATAGATTGAATTACACATTAGACACTAAAAAAGCCAGTATCAACAGATACTAGCATCTACGGCGCAGTATAGCGCGGACACTGCCTATGTCAAGCCCTTTTACAGAGGGCTGCGTCCTGGTAGAGGAGGGCTGGCTTTAGCCTCAGCAGGCTCTGGTAAAATGACTATTGCCCCTTGTTCATCAATATAGGCAGACTGGGCTGTTATAACCTTAAAGCCCCAGGCTGCTTTTACATCATCTGCTAGATCTCTGTCTGGCGAATCAAACAGGCGCTGCATCTTAACCTTAACTTCGTCCATACTACGGAGCTTAATTTGAAACATAGGCTCTGAAAACAAGCGCAGGGTCGCAGCATTGTTTATGAAGTAAATAATTGGATCATGACCGTCATCTGCAAAGGGGTCGTCTATCCAGGAATAAGCGTAGTGCCAGAAGTGCTCCAAGGCAGCCTCAGTTGGTGTAAAGTCAGCGGCTAAATCAGGTCGCAGACGACGCATAGCCAGGGCACCTTCTACCCACTCATCATAGTTAGGTTCAAGCTCACTCCAAGACTGAAAGTCGCTACGTTCGCGCTTGATCAATTCGTCCCAGTCTATCCCTAGACTTCTGGCAGCTTCAGGAAAAAAATCCCGCATAAAAAGAATGTACCGACTACCGGTCGGTAGGCTAGTTTCAGCCTCCCAGGCGACCCACTCCCGTTGTATGGTAGATCTTATTGTTGTAATTAAACTGAGTCCTAAATCTTGGATTTTTTCAATCGGCAATAAACCAAGATTTACCAGATTTGTTAAAACTTCCGTGTTAACTTCCAAAAACCTAGCTGTACGCTCTAGGTGAGCCTCAATTTGTTCAGGAGTGATAGCTGCTAAATAGTCTGCAAGGGTTGGTAAGGAGGCCTGTTCAATTTTAAGATCAGCCGCCATTGGCCGTCTGGGCGTTTCGTTGTGCCGATGATTCCGCATGTTGGTACTATAAAACACTCTAGTTAAAAAAGTAAGTCGTCTGATATTTTCTAAACCTGGCCAGCTAGTCTAGATAACCAAAAACACCGCCCTGAGGCGGTGTTTGGTGATTGGGTAATATGAGTTTCGTAATTACGATTGCCCGTTTTCCTTGTGGTCAGTTGAATCAGAGTCGTGCTTAATAACCGTGATGTTTTTATTCTCAATGGGAGCTTGGAGGTCTAGTTGACCCTGCGGCTTACCCGAACCATCAACCGAACCTTTAGTATCACTTGATGGTGAGAAAGTTACTTCTGACATATCGCCACTCCGGCGTTTTCGCGCACGCGCAACTACCGTGATAGCAACAATCAGCAGAGCTATCCAGCCCAGAAAGGTCAGTTTGTTGTCCTGATCATCTGTGCCAGCTTCAGTTGATTCATCTTCTTCGTCTTTGGAGTCAGTTTCAACTTCGCTTACCTCTGCGACGGCATCACCAGCTGATACATCGCTTGATAGCGTGTCATCAGTGGTAACATCTCCTACCTCATTATTTGAGGATGATTCTTCTGGTGCAATCGTTTCTTGAGTCTCTTGGTCAGCTTGACCAGCAGAGCCTGATGGCTCGTCGTTGTTGGAATTTGATGTTGAAGCTTCTGCTGTAACAGCAGGAGCAGAGATTAAAATGGCAGTTTTCTGAGACACGCGACTGGTGCGTCCAAAGCCGGAAGGCTCAGAGGCAATAGCGGTGACATTGTGCCAACCGGCGCGCAAGTTGCTTGGCGCTCGGAAAGCAAAGTCACCGATTCCAGAGACGTGACTAGTAGCGGTGGTTGTCCCCACCTCTTGGCCATCAATCATGACTGTTACGGTAGAATCAGCTGGCGCAACACCAACCATAAAAGGTTGGCTAGCGCTTGAGTCGTCGTTGACAACAGCACCGATTACCGTAGGCGCAGGTAGTGCATGAACCACATGAAACATGCGGACATCACTCTTATCACTTCTAGTTCCTGCGTTAGTGTCTTCTGCTCGAACCATCACCGAATGTTCACCAATTCCTAGACCTAGAAATGGTTCATAGGCGAAGCTCTGGACGCCATTGGCCTCGGAGACCATGGTGGCATATCCATTGAAGACATCATCAATGTAGACAGCGACTCGCAAATCAGCATGTACCAACCCGGTGATGACAGGGAGAGATGTTGTCACCACACTTTGCTCCATTGGAGCAATGAGGGTAGGCGCAGCTGGCATAGTAGCAGCCGAAGCTGCCCCAGCACTGAAGAGAGAGAAAACGATTGTACTCAATACCCAGAGTACAGTTCTTTTCATAGCTTCATTGCCTTCACTATTGAAGGATACACATTTACGAATAAATTGTGCTCACGACGGCGGCTTCTATTGCGATGAATCGCTCAAGAAATGACACACTGCCGTGGAGCCCCTGAGAAAATAAAAAACAGGGAACCCCCCTCCAACCGATCTGGTTAGAAGTATTTTAAAGAACACGG
This sequence comes from Candidatus Kerfeldbacteria bacterium CG15_BIG_FIL_POST_REV_8_21_14_020_45_12, assembly GCA_002781785.1. Lineage (GTDB taxonomy): Bacteria > Patescibacteriota > Patescibacteriia > UBA9570 > XYC2-FULL-38-9 > UM-FILTER-45-8. The sequence continues at coordinate 32,069 of PFGC01000050.1, read as the reverse complement.
CCAGTATTGTACGGCTTTTAGGAAATGGGCGCAATGTGGAAAAAATATATAAATCACCAACTATTTGGACCAAGCCTCCAATAGAGGGTCAACTTGGCTCGTTGGTTACGAAGCTCCAGCGCGGCCAGAGCAAATTGAACGTGCCCAAGTGGAATCAGGTCAGCTTGTTGGGCCTCCCAAGCAGCGTGTCTGAGTTTTTTGAACTTACTAGGAGTCAGGGCTTCAGCCGCTGTGGCGACTCCAGCCTGGCGGGCCTTCACTTCTACCACAATCAGTTCACGGCCGCGACTGACGACAATATCAAGCTCACCGTGGCGAGTATGAAGATTGCGCGCCAAGATCTGCCAACCTTCTGCAATTAAGTGATTAACAACAAGTTGCTCACCCGCTGCTCCAAGTTTTTGCTTGTGATTTGTCATAAAAAACACCCAAGGCGGGTGGTGAATAGCTTGTTTGTAGTAACTTTATTTAGTGAGAACAAGGGCCCAATGGTATTCGCCAGCCTCAAATTCGTCTGTAACTTGAATTCCAAGCTGCAAAGCAATTTGTTTGATCTCCTCTGGAGAAACCCGTTGTGCCACTGGGGGGCCAAGCACGGTTTCGACTGGCTTCCACTCGACAACCAGGATTCTACCGCCCGCCTTCATCATCCGCGCTGCCTCTTTCATCATCGCCATATGGTCAGTAGACTGACTAAGCGTGTTAGCGAGTATGCCAATATCGATAGTTTGATCGGCCACCGTTTTGGCAGCACCGTACATTTCTAAATCAGTCCAAACTGTCTCCACGTTTTGAAGTCCGGCCTGAGTGGCAACACCCTGAACAACTTCAAGGATTTCTTTTACCACATCTAGGGCATAAACCTTGCCAGTTTGACTCACCATTCTAGCCGCCTCTAATAAAAAGGTGCATTCTCTACCTGTGCCCATATCAGCCACTGTCTGGCCAACGTCAACTCCAACGTGCTCTAATAAGCCCCGCTCGTTTAAGAGGTTGTCTTCGCTGAAAGCTGGATGTTCGGGGGAGTTGGCCATCGAATTTAATTATATCATTGCGGCCATAGGCTGGAAAGAGAGGCGGTGAATTGGGCAAGGCCCGAACTGATCTAGAGCGGCACGGTGCGCTTCGGTGCCATAACCAACATGTGCCGAGAAAGAATAACCAGGAAACTTCTCATCATAGCTTTGCATCAGACTATCTCTAGCCACTTTAGCGTAAATACTAGCCGCGGCGATTGAATAACTAGCACTATCCCCCCGAATAATGGAGCGAGAGGGGGCAGACAAGTCCTTCATTGGGAAGGCATCAACTAAAATATAATCCGGAGTTAGGGATAAAGCCTCAACCGCTCGACGAATTACTAAAGCATTAGCCGGCCCTATCCCTATTTCATCTATTTCTGTGCTGTCGACTGATCCAAGGCCAATGCTGAGGGCAGCTTGCTCAATCTCGCTTGCCAGGACAGCTCGGCGTTTTGGGGTTATTTTTTTTGAGTCTCGCACTCCAACAATAACCTTGTCGACTGGCATGATAACTGCCGCTGCCATAATCGGTCCTGCCCAGGCTCCTCGTCCGACCTCGTCTACACCTACGATCAAGCGGTAACCGGCAGCGATTAATTCCAGCTCAAGGGTTAGCGGGGCGGTTTTTGCGGCACTCATAGTAGACACATTGTACCATGAGCTGGTTTGACGGTGTTGCTAGTGCGACGTATGATGGTGTGTGATTAGATGTGAAATACAAAGATGGCTCAAAATAGTGGAAAGGCTAGAATTACAATAACACTAAGGAATGACCTGCTGACGCCGCTTGATAATTTTGTAGATGGCGAGAAAATCAGAAATCGCTCACACGCCATTGAGTATATTTTGACCCAGCACTTGGGACTAGGCATCAAGCGAGCGGTCATCCTAGCAGGAGCCGATAGTGACACTGGAAAAGTCACTGCGCTTACCCGAGTGAAGAATCGTCCGGTAATTGCCTATGTGCTCGACACATTAAGACTGTCAGGCATTCGGGATGTCGTACTGGTACTTGATGATAAAGGAGACGAACTAAAAGACTATCTCGGCGATGGTTCACAGTGGGGCATTCATTTAACAGTTGTACAAGACGATCAAACTCGCGGTACAGCCGCGGCTCTGGCATTAGCTGAATCTCTCTTGGATGAAGCTTTTCTATTGCTTTACTCAGACATGCTAGTTGACCTTAACCTGACTGACTTTGTAGATCACCATAAACAGGCTGGGGCTGTCGGAACCGTGGCTCTAACCTATATTAGATCTGCTGGTAAATACGGCGTAGCCCGACTTGAGGGCGGTAAAATAGCAAACTACGAGGAGAAACCTGGAGCTGAAGCTCTACACGGATTGGTTAATGCAGGAGTTTATCTATTTGAACCAAGCGTCTTTGAATATATCAACGATGATACTCGATCGCTTGAAAAGGAAGTTCTGCCAAAAATGGCGGCCGACGGAAAGCTAGCGGGTTATCCTTTCCAGGGAAAATGGTTTGATGTCTCTAACGAAAAGGGTTTAGAACTGGCCAAAAACGACTGGTAACAAAAAAACGTGATGCCATTATAGCTATCACGCTTTTTTGTTACCATAATTTAAACCCGTCCGCGGTCTACCATGGCCTCAGCAATTCGTCGAGTGGCATGAATATAAGCTCCAGTGCGAAGATCAACTCCAGCAGAGGTAGCTGCCATCCAAACATCATTAAAGGCAGACACCATAATTGGTTTTAGGCGATCAAGCACCTCTGTCTCAGTCCAATAGTAGTTCATGTTGTTTTGCACCCATTCAAAATAGGAAACTGTCACCCCGCCGGCGTTGGCAAGAATATCTGGAACTACAATGATTCCCTTCTTGAATAACTTATCGTCTGCTTCTGGAACAGTTGGACCATTAGCTAACTCCAAGATAGCCTTGGCTTTAATTCTTCCAGCATTAGTTTTAGTAATAACCCCCTCAAGCGCCGCCGGTACTAAAATATCGCAGGCTTGGAGTAGTAATTTTTCATTATCCATTTCCACTGAACCCGGAAATCCGACAACGCTACCTGTCTGGAGCTTGTGCTTTGATACCTTGGCAATATCTATACCCTTTGTGTTCACAATTGCTCCTCGCGAATCGGACAAGCCGATAACCTTCCATCCAAGATCACTGGCAAGCTCCGCATAAACTGAGCCAGCGTTACCGAAACCTTGAATTATCACTGACGGCTTTTTTATTTTCAAATGCTTTAACAATTCCTGTGCCACGTAAATACCGCCTTGAGCCGTAGCCTGACCACGTCCTTGTGATCCACCAATAGAAATTGGCTTTCCAGTAATAACACCAGGGCTCCATTTACCGACCGCTTGAGAAAATTCATCAACCATCCAGCCCATGATTTTTGGGTTGGTGTAGACATCTGGTGCTGGAATGTCTATATCTGGACCGATCACGTTAGACATGGCACGAGCCCATCCGCGAGACAAAACCTCAAGCTCTCGCTCAGACAATTTTTTTGGATCAACCTGAACTCCACCCTTGCCACCGCCGTAAGGAATTCCAACCGTGGCACATTTGAACGTCATCCAAAAAGCCAAGGCACGAACTTCGTGAATATTGGCATCTGGATGAAAGCGAATCCCACCTTTGAATGGACCTCGTGAATCATCGTACTGAACACGGTATCCAGGAAAAGTCCGCAGACTGCCGTCGTCCATGCGCACAGGAATACTAATGTGCACCTCGCGCATTGGTGAGCGCAATCTCTCAAGAACGCCTGGATTAATATCCTCCAAATGCTTGGCTGCTCGCTCTAATTGTTTTAAACCCTCTTTGAATGGATTTGCCATAGATATTACTCAAGTTTTTAACTTACACACCTTATCGACAGCCGCCGAACAAAAGTATGATGAAGTATTACAGAGCAGTATACTCCTCAATAGCCAGTTTGAGCAATTCAAGAGCTCGCCCAAGTTTTTCGACGTTCAAAACGTAGGCGATCCTAATTTCTTGCTCACCTTTACCGGCTGTGGCGTAGAAACCGGGTGCCGGAGCCACCAACACAGTTTCACCCTCATGCTCAAATTCTTCAATCATCCACTTAGCAAATTTTTCCGTGGAATCAACTGGCAACTCACAAATAATGTAAAAGGCTCCTTCTGGTTTAGCTGCTTTAATTCCCGGGATAGCCAGAAGTCCATCATAAACTACATCTCGACGCTTCTTGTACTCCTCAACTACAGGCGGAATAATTGTAGCTGCCTGCTTCAAGACAGGAATTAAGGCTTGCTGCTCCAGAGTTGCCACAGAGAGGCGCGCCATTCCAAACTTAACCGCCGTGGCTATGACGTCGGTATTTTTTGAAACTAAAGTACCAATCCTAATACCACAAGCATTGAATCGCTTACTAGCCGAGTCAATCATAATAACTCGGTCTTGCGCTTCAGGAAAAGACATTAGACTTGTAACTACTTGATCGAAGCCGAACTCTCGATAAACCTCATCGGCGATAATAAAGATATCGTGTCTGATGGCGATATCTACCAGTCGCTTAAGCTCTTCAGCTGTGTAAACTGTTCCAGTTGGATTGCTTGGGTTACACACGATCATAGCTTTCGTCCGCTCATCAATAGCGGCTTCAATCTGCTCGTCGCTTGGAAGGTGAAAGCCGTTATCAATACTTAAGGTAACAGGCTTCATATCGACTCCGCCTATTTTTCCAAAACCATTGTAGTTCGTGTAAAAGGGTTCAAAAACCATTATGTTATCGCCCGGGTCAGCAATTGCACACATTGCGAAGATGATCGCCTCAGACCCGCCTGTGGTAATCATTAACTCATTTTTTTCCAAAGCGATGCCCAAGCTTTCGTAGTAACCACGCCAAGCATCAATCGCGTCTGGCGTTCCTTGTGACATGGCATAAGCAATTGGGTTTTGAGAAAACTCTCGCACGGCCTCCATAAACTCGACAGGTGTTTCCATGTCTGGCTGCCCAATATTCAAGTGGTAAACAGTAGTACCGTTTTTCTTGCGCTCCTCGGCGGCGTTGGCAAGTTTTCGCAAGGGAGACGCTGGCATAGCAGCCGCGCGCTGAGAAAGTCCTGGCATGGTAATTGTATTAACGGATAGATTTAAAGGTCTTCAGTGTGCTCCCAGTCAACCAACAGCGTTGGTTTACCAGAGAGCTTCTGAATGTGGGTGTAGGCAGACAGCGCAGCGGTGGCTCCAGCTCCAGCAGATACAACTACTTGTTTATCTCGCTGTGGAGTCAAATCACCAGCCGCAAACAGTCCTGGGGTTTTGGTTGATTTTAACTCATCTACAACAACGGCATTCCCCTTAGTAAATTCTACCATCTCCCCCAGCCACTGCGAGTCTATCTTATGGCCCTTTTCTACGAAGACACCTTGGACAGGAAGTAACTCCTCAGCTGCTGAATCATCGCCCACTGCTTGCAAGCCAATTCCAGAAACAACTAATTCTCCAACTACTTTAGTGACGCGAGTGTTTAGCCGAACTGTAATATTGCTACTGGCTTCGGCCTCGGCAAATAGTTTTTTGTAGGCCGGGTAGCCTGACTTATCATGAATGAGAGTGACATTGGCTTCCAGCTTCGCCAGAAACAAGGCCGCGTCCAACGCCTCAAAGGTGCCCCCGACTACTGCTACAGTTTTCTTTTTATAGAGTGGAGCATCGCAAGTAGCGCAGTAAGTCACCCCTTTTCCCTGATACTCCAACTCACCTGGTACTTCCAGATTTCTAGGAGTTAAACCAAAGGCCAGAATGACGGTGAGGGCAGTATATGACTTGGCATTACTTGTAACGGTAAAGACGTCGCCATTTTTTTCTACCTTTTGAACAGTTTCATATGCAATACTAGCTCCGTATTCTTGAGCGTGCGCCAAGAAGTTCTGCATTAATTCAATACCGCCAATTTGTTTGGTGCCAGGATAATTTTCTATTGATGGAGTCATAGCTGCCTGGCCACCAAGAGATTTAGTAAGCACCAAAGTACGCATAGCGCGCCTTGAAGCATACAGAGCAGCTGTCAGACCGGCGGCGGCTCCACCAATAATAACAACGTCGTAGTCGGCCTGGGGCAGATTGTTATCCGGCGTGCTCATCGAGCTTGCCTTGTAATACAACTTTATCTTGGACTCCAACCATTTGTTCAATAGGAGTTCCGTTTTTGAAGATCATCAAAGTTGGAATGCTCATTACGCCATACTGAGATGGCGTGTTTGGGTTTTCATCAATGTTCATCTTCAAAATTTTAACAGGCTTACCTTCGTTATCTTTGGCCAATTCTTCAACAATTGGACCAAGAACACGACAAGGACCACACCACGGTGCCCAGAAATCAACCAACACAGGAACTTCTGATTTTAAAACATCCTGTTCAAAAGATGTATCGGTTACTTGCTCTGCCATATAATATTATAACTAGTTATTAGGGTAGCGGTATTATAGGAGCTGATCACGGCTCTGGCAACTACCGACCCAGAAAGTAAAAAAAGTGGCGTTGCCCGGGGCGACGCCTATCCTCCTGCCAACAAAGCCAGTCCGGCCACCCCCGCCACGGTGGTGACCGCTGCCAGGTACTGCACAGGGCGCAACTTCTCACCGAAGCAGAGCCAGGCACCGATCCCAGCAACGACAGGACTAGCCGCAGCCACGGGGCCAACGATGCTCACACTACCAACAGCCAGTCCAGTGTACATACCGAGGCTGGCGACTACTCCAGCCAAGGCTGCCCCGAAAACTAATACCAAGTAGCGTCCGGTTGGTGGTGCCAGCGACTGTCGCAGGTAAACACCGTGACCGATAGCGACTACTCCTACGGCCGCCTCCACGAAGAAGGTGTTGGTAACAGCCCCGAGCTGCTTGGCTGGGATCTGGATGGCTGGGAAGAAGAGGCCCCAGGTGACCATCGTGATCAGGGCGTAGGGAGCTCCGCTGCGCCAATGCCAGACGTCCGATTTGCGCCAGTCCTTTGGGTTGCATGTCATGATGACAAGACCGAGTGTTGTGCACAGCACTCCAAGAACAATCCCGGGCGTCAGCACCTCGCCGAGAATGAGCACTCCTGCCGCCACGGTGATTAGGGCGTAGGCGTTGGCAATGGGCACAACTACTCCCAGCTTGCCGTGCTCAATAGCCTTGTAGAAGCAGTAGATCGGAATGTACGAGACCGCCCCCAGGAACAGGGACTGCAGCACAGCAGATGCCGTCAGGCGGTGCCAGTCACCTAGCGACAGAGCCGCTATGCCCGACAGCGTGATCGTGAAGATCGTGCGCCAGAGCAAGGCGCGAGCAGCTCCTACCTGTTTCGCCACTGGCTGCGACATGAGGTTTGCACAGCCGAAGCCGAGCATTGCCACCACGCCGAACAGCACGTCTGGAGAGATTTTCATCACTCCTCCAAAATTGCACGTCGGCGTGCGAGTTGATTTGTTTAACAAAGAGCGACTCACTTTTGAGTCGCCTTCTATTTACGTTATGTCAGAGCTAAAGTCAACCTATTTGGCGTGTTCAAGGGCCCTGGCCTCAGCAGTTTTAATCATCAACAGGCGCTTCACCCTGCGCTCGTCTGCCTCCTCAACTGTAAAGTTATATCCATTTATTGTGACAGCGTCTCCTTTCTGAGGAATCCGACCAAAGTGCTTAATGGTCAACCAGCCAATGGTTTTGTGGGTGGGACCCTTGAGCTCTGAGTTAAAGAATGTATTAACTTTACCAATGGCGATGCGTGGATCGATCATGATGGTGTGCTTGTTGATGCGGCGTATCATCTTGTCGTCAATGTCGGTTTCGTCGACAATCTCGCCAACGATTTCCTCCAGAAGATCTTCTAAGGTAACAAGGCCTCGGGTTTTGCCGTGTTCGTCTACAACGATAGCGATGTGCTTGCGAACTTTTTGAAATTCTTTCATTAAATCATCAACGTGCATGGTTTCAGGAACAAAGAACGGTGATTTTATGAGTTGTGAAATCGGCGTATCATAAACTTCATCTGTGGCACCTGCGTGTGCTTGCTTTGCCAGTAGTGCAAAAACATCTTTGATATATAAAACACCTACAACCTCGTCGCCAGTGGCGCTACGAACTGGGAAACGAGAAAAACCAGACTCTTCAATTACGGCAATGGCTTCGCGTAAGAGCGTGTCGGTATTGAAGTACACCATGTACTCATCTGGAGTCATGACGTCCTCAGCCGCAATATCATTGAGCAAGAAAACATTTTGAATCATCTCTTTTTCGCCATGCTCCAAACTGCCCTCTTCGTGACCAATGTCAACCATGGCCCTGACCTCTTCCTCAGACACTGAAGACGTTAGCTTATCAGTTTTGGTAATAACTTGGACACCTCTGGTTAAGATGTACATGACCCAAACCAGCGGCGATAGGGCCAGCATCAAGAACCGCATAATTGGCGCTACTCTAAGCGAGAGTTGTTCGGCGTATTTTTGCGCAATGCTCTTTGGAGTAATCTCTCCTAAGAATAAAATCAAAAAGGTCATCACTCCTGTAGCCACACCGACTCCGGCATTGCCAAATTTGTCGATCGCCACAACGGTAGCGAGCGATGAAGCACTGATATTAACCAGGTTGTTTCCGATTAAAATAGTGATGAGCAAGCGCTGTGGCCTAGCTTTAACTCGCTGTAAAAGCTTAGCATTCCTAGACTTACGTGCGACTAAAGCGCGTACTTTTGCAGAAGATAGAGAAAAAAGGGCTATTTCTGCCCCTGAGAAAAATCCCGATAAAAGGATTAAGATTATAAGAATGTATATCGATGCTTGGTCCATAGCTGGATCTAGAGATAGAATACAGGCTTTTCAATATAATGCAAGCCCCCTAATGGCAAATCGGTAAATCTTTGCCCAGTTTTTCTTATGACTTTCTAACAAATCCAGCTGAAGCATCAAGCGTAATTTGATCACCATCGGAAAATATTGCGGTAGCAGTTTGAACGCCAACCAAGCATGGAATCTGAAGCTCGCGCGAAATAATGGCCGCGTGCGCAGTCAGCCCTCCCTCATCAGTTACAATACCAGCACATTTTCGCATAGCTGGAACATAGTCTGGATGTGTGGTAACCGCGACCATAATGTCGCCCGGTTGGATCTTAGCAAGGTCGTCTTTAGTGATAACGAGACGAGCAGGACCACTGGTCACCCCTTCTGAAGCCACGATGCCCTCCAGGAAATTACCCTGGCGCTCCGGCTGGTCACCTAATTGCTCATGAGCCACTGCGGATACCTCAGGGCCGCTGTAAATACGAACCTCAGCTTCTCTGGGCGTCTTCAACATAGCAAAGCCATCCGTGCGTTCTTTTATTTTACTACGCAGGGGCAAAGTGCCGGTACCGAGAAAAACTTGAACCTCACGTTGAAGCAAATTCGAGACTTCATCTAAGGACAAGCCTCCCATTCGCTTAGCTAGTTCTGAAAAAAATGGTTGAATTAAATAACTACCGCGTCTTCGAAAGTCGTCACGTTCATCTTTTAGAAAAACAATATCATGAACAATAGTGAACAACACCCTCTGATCAACAGTTGTAACAAGTTCGTCTAGAGCTGTCTGAAAACCAGTGGCGCGATTTCCAAAATGAACTAGGTCTTCTAGCTCTTCTTGCCAGTGATCGGCACGAAGATCATCATATAGCTTTCTAAAAGTTTCAACTCCCCAAGGCTTATCATTAATATCGTAACAAGGGATCCAACGATATTTGGCTGTATGTTCTTCTAAACGAAAGTTGACATCGACCTCTGAGAGACTATGCAGATCGGCGTCTTCTACTATGCGCAAAAGATCCTCACGTTCTTGTGTGATGGCATTTTTTTCTTCGGGAAGAAAAATGGCGTCAAAGTAATGTTGGAACTTAGCGTCTAATTTGCGTTCAGATAAAATATTTTCTAACTGGCGCCTAGCATCATCACTAATTAGCGGCTCCATTATAAAAGGAATCAAGATGGAAGTTCTGAAATACTGCTGATAAGCTGCAACATAAGCTTCAAACCACTCCAGCAACTGTTCCTCTGAAGCGTTGGTTAGATCTTGCGAGCCCACGTCTCCACACACGCCGATAAAATGCTTTTGGTCATGCTGAATCATCAACTTATACCTATCAAATGTCTCACGGCTTTTAGCTACCGTTTGATAAAGACTCTTGGCGAATCCTTCCCACTCATTAGCGTCTAAGTAGGTGGCGTGATTACCACGCTCTGGAACGACTAATAAATTAAGTACGTTAGATCCAAATTCTGAAAGATAAAAATCATCGCAGAAAATTTGAGCAATTATCTCATAGCGAGAAGCTGAGAACTTTCGAACTGACAACTTTTTCCATTGAAGTGTTTTCATGAGGTCACGATACCCAGCTTAGAGTATTCTGTAAATAGAATTGACTTTTTAAGTGCGTTAGAGTAATTAGTAGGCGTGCATGGAAGCCAGTTCGGCTACCACACAACCTAAGGAGGTGAGAATGAAAGCTCCCCGAAGTGGGCGACCGCCCACGGTGATGATGGCGCTGGTGTTCGGGGCAGCCCCGACCGGCGATGAAGACGATACCTGCTTGGACTTCCTGGACACCGTCCTGAGGGTGTTCGGTGATGATCCGACGCTCGTCTTCTACCGGCTGGAGAGGGTCGTGCCGCGAAACGACAGCTCTCCTCTGGCCTTCCGCCAGAGCGACGGCCTGACCTCGGCCTTCAACCCTCGGCCGGCAGCACGCAGTCAGCCGCTGATCGACGGCTTCGAGGAGGACTGGGTGGTACTGGAGGCGAACCTGTTCGCTGCCAGCATCGGGGTCGAAACCCCAGAGTCCCTGGTCGAGCGGATCAACGAGCAGATCGGTGTCCAAACCCAGTCTGGTCGATCCAACCGCTTCGTTGGCGTGGCCAGCCCGCTCGTCGACGTCATGCGAGAGTTCCCGCTGATCGCTCCTGAGAGCGAGGAGTCCCCCGTGCAGACACGCGCCAGGGTCGAACTGGTTCGTCGCCTTCCCAGCGGAGGACTTCAGTCCATCGACCTGGCAACCGCTCGGGAGCTGGCTCCACCGGAAACCGCTACCTTCGATCCTACGGAAGCCCCGACGGTGCGCCTGCGCCGCCCGGTTGTCGCCGAGGACGAATCCTGACCTGGCCTAGAGCACACCGCTTCATGGCCAGTCTTTTTTTACAAAAAAAGAGACCCGGAGCTTGCGCTCAACGGGTCGTGGTGGGGAGTCGTAACACCTCGGTGTTCGATTCGTATCTAGAAGATACATATCGGACAACACGAGAGGTGCACGGCTCAACGTGGGGACTGTGATGCCCATGCAGGGCGTCCCACAGTGAAGCAGTCAGCAGCATGACTGCGAGCAGGCGCCGAACATTCATGGCATCAAGCTTACTGATAAGCTGAGGGGCCAGCGGCTCGCGCGAACTCGCACGTACAGCTGACTCCCTCGCAGCAGCCGCTTAAATAGCAGCTAATGTGAAGGAGCCAGTAAATAAAAAACTCCGGAGCGACCGGAGTAATCATTGAAAGATCAAGCAGGGTCTACTCCAGACGCCAAGAAACAGAGTCGATGAGAATATCGCTCTGGACTGAATTAAATTGGAAAACTTTAGTAGACATAGTTAAGTTGTACTTAAAGGCTACTCCTTCCAGATAGTAAGTCAAGTGAAAATTCTGTGGGAATTATCTAGACTGTCTGAATCTTTGACGCTTTATAGTTTTTTTACTCTTTTCTCCTATTTTTTATGAGTTTTCTAGTGTCCGTTTTCTTGACACTATCCATTATTTAACATATGTTCCACGTAGAACACTATGCAGGAACTCACCAAACAACTTACTGAGTTAGGCCTAAGCGACAAGCAAGCCACGGTCTACATAGCAACGCTTGAATTAGGGAGTGCTTCTGCTTTAGATATCTCAAAACAAGCTAATATAAAAAGACCTACGGCCTACGTTATTCTTGAGGAGTTACAAAACATGGGACTAGTAACAATGCTCAAAACCGGATCAACCACTATCTTTCTCGCTCAAAAACCATCAGTCCTTGGAAACACACTGGAGAAGCAGTTGGCCCTATTTCAATCAATTAAACCTCTGCTGTCAGATATCTATTTAAAGGAGGGGGCACGGCCAACCGTAAATTACTATAATGGCGCTAGAGAGGTGGCAGAGCTATACAGAATGTTCCTCGTGGAACATTCGAAGATTGACTTGCTTTCATCTGACAGAGAACCTTTTGTTATTAGGTCAAACGACCTGTTCAATAAATTTTACTCTGAGATCAGTAATGGTGGATATACTGTGCGTGAAGTGGTGACAAGTACTAAATTCAATACAGAGTATGCTAAGATATATAGTAATAATTTTCACACTATTCGTACTATAGATGATCAGTTCCAATTCTTTGGTGACAACGTCATGTTTGGAAACACCCTTGTGGTCGCCTCCTTTGATAGCACTCCATACGCCATAGCGATTGAGTCAAAGGACTTGGTTAGGACTTTTAGAGGCCTATTTGAGTTGGCTTGGCGGACGGCGGTTACTGCCTCATAATCCTTTCTTGGTTATTGCAATTGTTCCACGTAGAACAATGTGGACACAGCCAGATAATCGTGGTATACAGTAGCTCGATACGGGCCATTAGCTCAGCTGGTAGAGCGCTTCCATGGCATGGAAGAGGTCAGCGGTTCAAGTCCGCTATGGTCCACAGAACTCTTAACAAAATACTTATGGGATGTGGCGGAAATTGTGCCTGCGATAATAAGGGGGTAACTCCTGATGAAATTTTAGAGGCGACTAGCCCAGATGGCAAAGATATCACCAAAGAGGTCCAAGCAAATATGGCTGGGGGCTGTAAAAGTGGAGATTGCCAGCAAGGCACTTGCGAAAAATGTCAGACAGAAGGACACGAGTGCGCTGGCGGCGAAGATTGCTGCAAAAACAAATAACACCCCTCGGGGTGTTATTTTGTTCCACGTGGAACATTTGTTTATAGATCTGTGTAAAGTGAGATTGCGTCCGTTAACACCTGTGACCTCTCTTCAGGGATACTATCAAGAGAAAACCAGCCTAATTCATCACACTTGTCTGGTTCCACATTTCTAGCAGTTCCAATGAACTGAGTGCAAAGAAAAATCTGTGGTACCCAGTGTTGGCTGCCGTCATCTAGGATGTGATCAACGTATCCTATTTGTTTAATTTTGATCAGTTCCAAATCGACCTCTTCTTTAACCTCCCTACGAACCGCATCGGTCAGCCTTTCTCCAAACTCAAGCTTACCGCCGGGTAAGCTCCACAACCCTTGATCGTTACGACAATTTTTTGATCTCAATAAAAGAAGAACCTCTCCGACGTTATTAAGTATCAACGCTCCAGCGGCGACACGTGGAAGGTGGTAGTCGTTAGACATGTTCTACGTGGAACAATAATTAGATTAAGTAATACAATATTTGAACTCGCATCCTCATACACGTGAATCGCGTGCTTAAAGCAACTAGGCTAATAGTCCTCTGGTGTGTCCCCGGCAGGAATCGAACCTACATCTAGACGTTAGGAGTGCCTTGCTCTATCCGTTGAACTACGGGGACTTAATTTACCTAATATTAGCTAATATTAGGCGTCGTACAATATTTCTAGCGAATTAGGCCTGTGTAAAATCTACTGGCCATATCTCCGACAATTGACTTGTCGCCGTCAATTGCCCACAGAGTTAGCATGGCGCCGATTAGAAGGATAGAAAGGGCGCCAATTAAGAGTAGGTCTTTACGAAAACTTTTTGTGCGAGCAGTTGTTTCCATATCACTTTTTTTGAATTGAATTTCGTTGCTACATTACACACTAATCGTCTACTCTCTGCAACCCTCACTGAATAATTATAGCTAGCCAGCTGCAACTAGCGGTAGGTCGCGCAGCGAGTCTTGCTTGGGAGAGCAAGAAACGATACACTAAGGACCTGATAATTTGAGTTACAAGATATCCTATGGTAGCGATGTTTTCTAAAGAGGAGGACGGCACGGAACATGGCATGGTAAGCGCTGGAGAGACTACAGCCCAAACCGTGATTGGTCCTACTGTAAAAGTGGAGGGTGTGTTTGAAAGTGAAGATAATATTTTGATTGAAGGTCACGTGACCGGAACAATCAGAACTACAAAAAATTTAACTGTTGGAAAGGACGCTTCTATTGAAGCTGATGTCAGTGCCGAGAATATGCACATTGCCGGCGAAGTGAAAGGTAACATTGTTGCAACTCACATCATTGAACTGACTAGCACAGCAAGAATTATTGGTGATATTGAAACGGATATTATCTCGATCGAAACTGGAGCAATGGTACAGGGGCGCTGTGTCTCTGGCACAAAGCCGGCCGCTACGGTCTCTCAAGTTGTAGCAGAGGAAAAGGTAGACTAATCGGTGACACCATGCTGCGCGCATGTATTTCTACTTCTACGACAAGCTGACCCAGGACAAGCAGTTTGAGTCTCAGCTCACAACTCTCGAAACGCGACTGATTGATTTGGGTATAAATGGACGAGTTGAGAAACTCTCCATTTTTAAAAATGCCAAAGAGTTAATAGAGGACGGAATAAAAAAAGGTGCTCACACTGTTATTGCCGTTGGCGATGATCACACGTTTACAACAGCTGTCAACGTGGTGGCTCCATATGACGTTACTTTTGGTTTTATCCCACTAGCACCTGGTTCTCGCTACGCTAAGCTCTTAGGTATGCCGGTGGCAGAGGCAGCCGTTGACGTATTGTCCAAGCGACGCACGCTGGAAGTGGACCTAGGTAAAATAGGTGACTATTACTTTTTTGGGGCACTGCAATTACCAGCAGCGGCAGAACTCAGGCTACAGTGCGATGAACAGTACACGGTATCGCCAACCTCTCAAACAAATAGAATTTCAATACTAAACGCCGGTGATGTGCTAACTAGCAGCACTCCGTTATTAGCCGATCCGTCGGATGGTCGCCTATCGCTAAACATCACACCTCAAGTTAACGGCGGCTTGTTATCTCGTAAAACTAAGACTAATGGCCGGGCTAGTGTTTTTCCTGCTCAAAGAATAGACATTGATTCAACCGGCGAAACTCTGAAGGTGTCGGTTGAAAATGTCTTTAGCGTAAATACTCCTTGCGTCGCAGAGATTGTGCCTGCTCAAATGAAAATTATTGTTGGCAAGGGACGTCTGCTAGATAATCAATCAGACGCGGCAACGAGCTGATAAGTGACTTGATCAAGTTTCACTATTGTGTTATAATGATCAAGTTAAATGTGCTATTTTTATATAGTGGCACGAGAAAATAATAAAACAACAAAATGAGAAGCGTATGAACATTAAATCATTGCTTGCGCTGTTTACTACATCACTCCTCGGAGTGTTTTTTGTGGCATCCGGCGCCCAAGCGGCTACTCGCTCTATTCAAGTAACGGTCACTGATCAGAGTGATGATCCAGCTGTTGGGATTTGGGTTTCTGGCTGGTCCGACGACATGAGCACGACCAGTGGTTGGGCCTATGAGCAGACTGACTCAAACGGCGTAGCTTCGTGGGATCTGTCTGAGGATGATTCTGGTCAGTGGTACCTCAGCACCTGGGGGGATGGGTTTTCCAGCTCTTATAGTAGTGAAGGAATTACAACTGAAGACAGTGGCGTAACCGCTGTGTCTTTGTCAGTCAACAGGACAGACGCAACCCTGCGTTTGAACCTCGTCGATGGAGACGGGGCCAGCGTAGCCATTCCACTAACCAGCTGGGGCTCTGCTAGTTGTTACACAGCTGACTGGACAAATTATTTTTGGGGGTCATTTAACCCAGGGGAGTCCACTGTTGATATTAGCGTAGTCGCTGGCACCTACACCTGTGAAGCGTGGGTTGATGGCTATGGCGCTGTAGCAGCAAGCGCAACCGTATCTTCTAGTGAAACTAAGGAGATGGATATTACACTGCTGGCTCACGACGCCACTCTTAACATAGCTTTGGTTGATGAAAACGGAGATCCTATCACATCTGTTGAATCTTTCTCGGCTTACGCCTACTCAGTAACGGACCCAGAAGGAAATGATTACTATAATGATTTCGCTTGGAGTCAGGGTGGTAACGGTACCGCCGAACTAAACGTCCTGTCTGGTGACTACGTTTACCAGGTTGGTGTTTGGGTTGATGACACAAGCAACCTAGACAGTGACGTTGGCTCAGATGACAGCGTCGACTCTGGAAGTGGTGACCTATATGAATACAAAAGCGGCGGACTCTACAGCACTGGAAGTGGCACCAAATACATTCAGAATTATGAAATGGTGACGATTGCGTCACCAACATCTGGCGCGGAAACAACTGTACCGTTTACCCTTGAGGAAGCAGACGGAACTATTGAAGTAACTGTACTTGGGACCGACGGAAAGCCAGATCCATATTCCTGGGTTAGCGCAGTGGATGCCTCGGCGGCAGATTGGAGCGGCTATGTAGGAGCATCGGCTAATGAAAATGGAGTGGCTACTCTTTATGTAAAGAGCGGCATTACCTATGAGGTGTCGGCCTATCCAACTGGAGCTTGGACCGGTGACGTTTTACCCCCCGAAAATGAGTTGGTTCTACTTAAGAAAGACGGATCAAAGAGCCTGAACATGCAAGCAGTGAAGGCTGACCACACAATCAACATCACAGCAACATTTGGTGCAGAATCGTTAGGAGCCACAGCCTTCGGTGCTGACTATGCCTTCTGCTTCGTGTATGACTCAAAAACTGGCAGACAAAATTGGGGTGAGCTAGTAAATGGAAGTGGTGAAATCGCTTGGCTATCCAACACCACTGCTTGGATCGGTTGCGATGGATTTGGTGAAAACACCTACTACAGAGCCTCAGACACCAAGGTAGTGACCGGAGATAAAGACGGAGAAACCTCTGTCACAGTTAACCTAACAGAGGCCGGTAACTGGTACGATGACACGACTTATACATTCGACAACAGTGCCGGTTCAACTACGATTGAACTTCCAGATGGTGAGTCAGAGTTGATTGTTCCAAAAGAAGCTTTGGCCTCGGACACAATCACTTTAACGGTTGGTTCAGCTTCTGGCTTACCAAGTAGTGACTCTGACTATAACGCTGGAGTAAACTGGGACTTCTCGGCTAGAGATAGTGCTGGAAATGAAATTACTGAATTTTCCCAGGACCTAACACTCCATATATCCTACGATGAGGACCGCCTGGCTGATATGGGCTTGGTAGAAGAGGACTTAGCTGCAGCCAGCTTTGATGAAGATACCAACTCATACACCAGTACTTCATCCACCTCGGTTGATACCGAAAAAAATGTGGTCACAGCTAGCGTTGCTCACTTCTCATCCTACTCCCTAGTCGGAGACAAGGGGCTGGGAAGCAGTAGTATTGAAAAACCAAACCAACCAAAGAAGAAGAAATTGGTGGTCAAGAAACGAAAAAATAAACAAGTTAATCTAACCTGGAAAGCAATTAGCAGCGCCGATAGCTACACACTCCAGGTTAGAAAATGTAAGAATGAAGAAAAAGCTCAGTGTGCTAAGGCGAAGGACTTTCAAAAGAAGGCTAAATATAGAAAGTTCAGCGGCCTGTCTGGAGTGAAGAAAACTGTAAAAAAACTGAAAGCCGCTCACTTATACCAATGGCGTTTGAAAGCCTGTAACGACGCTGGCTGCTCAAACTTTACTCAGTGGAAAAGATTCTCAACCAAGGGTTAGGAAAAACAATAAGCCAGACAGAAACGCCCCCTCACCATTAAAGAGGGGGTGTTTTCTATCCAGGGACACTCAAGGAGGCTGCTTTACCAAGCTTTTGGCAGCCAGTAGTAAAGATTGACATTTTTGGCTAAAAACAGTAATGTTTTTTAGCTATGAATGTAACTGAGCTCTACCGCGAGCTAAAAATGACTAAAGACGAGTTCTTCACCCTGGTGAACGAACTTGGTTTTGATATTGGAGAAAGGGCGATTAAGCTCGATGACGCTGTGGCTGTTAAAATAATTCAGGCCATCAAAAAGAAGCGGAAGGCTGATAATAAGAGAAGTATCTTTGAAGACGAAGCTAAAGAGGAAATTATTGTTGACTCGATAGCAGGAGATATTAAGAAAATCCAACTGCCAGATAAAATTACTGTGAAGCATCTTGCAGAACTACTGGAAAAACGCGTTCCTGACGTTATCGCCATCCTTATGCAAAACGGGATCATGGCGACAATTAATGAAACTCTAGACTACGATACGGTGGCGATTATTGTTGAGGACATGGGCTACACCCCGGAACTGTCTTTGGAGAATGCTGGTATTGATAATACTGATGACCGCGCAGCTCAAATCGAAGAGGCTCTAGGCAAAGAAGCTGAAGCAGACATGGTTGAACGTCCGCCGGTTGTAGTCATTATGGGTCACGTCGATCATGGAAAAACTACTTTGTTAGACGCTATTCGTAAAACAAATGTTACCGAAGGGGAGGCTGGAGGCATTACCCAGCACATTGGCGCCTACCAGATTGAGCGTAATGGAAAACAAATAACTTTTATTGATACTCCAGGTCATGAGGCTTTTACTACGATGCGCTCACGAGGTGCTCGAGTGGCTGATATCGCAATCTTGGTAGTAGCGGCTGATGATGGCATTAAACCTCAGACCATTGAATCTATTCATATTCTCCAGGAAGCTAAGATTCCTTTTGCCGTTGCTATCAATAAAATTGATAAGCCAGGAGCAGACTTAAATCGTGTAAAAAAAGAACTATCCGAAGTTAATCTAGCAACAGAAGACTACGGTGGTAAGACAGTGGCCGTTGGCGTCAGTGCTAAGGCAGGAACTAACCTCGACGAGCTTCTAGATGCTGTATTACTGCTAGCTGAAGTAGAAACTAATGGCATGAAGGCCAACCCAGCTGGAGATGTGGTAGGAACAATCATTGAATCTCACGTTGATAAACACACCGGTCCGATCGCGACAGTGCTGGTGCAAAACGGTTCACTTCATCGCGGTGATTTAGTAAGGGTTGGAAATATTCCTGGACGAATTAGATCTCTAAAAGATTGGCAGGGATTAGAAATGAAGGTAGTCGGACCATCGACGCCAGCTCAGGTCTTGGGCCTAAAAAACGCTCCAGTGGTAGGAGATATCCTACGCAGCGTGAAAGACAAGAAGGAAATGAAAGATGGTGTTAAGAGCTATGATTCTTTTGGCTTCCTGAAGGGTAGGGTAAAGCAAGATGAAGATGGTAAGAAAAAACTCACCATTATTATTCGCGCCGATAAGTTAGGCTCGCTTGAGGCTATCGTTGAATCTCTACAAGCCATTCAACATAAAGAGGTAGGAATCGATTTTATTCAGAAAGGCTTAGGCAGCATTACCGAAAATGATATCCATCTGGCCAGCGCCTCGGGAGCTCTAGTGATGGGCTTCCACGTTGGGATTACTAATGGTGCGTTGAAGTTTGCCAAAGACGAAGATATTTCTGTACATTTGCATGATATTATTTATGAACTTATAGATTTAGCTAAGGAAGAGCTGACAAAACTACTGTCTGCGGCTAAAAGTTTTAATAAAATTGGTAGTCTCAAAATTCTGGCCGTTTTCAGAAGAGAGCAAACATACACCGTGGCTGGCGGACGAGTTCAGGACGGCGTTATGCGCCTTGAAGCACCAGTAAAAATTCTGCGAGCTGGAAAAAATATTGGCGAAGGTATTATCAGTGAGTTACAACAAGACAAGAAAAAAACTCGTGAGGTCAAGAACGCCACAGAGTGCGGTATGAAAATTCAGACTGAGGTAGAAATACAGGAAGACGATATTATTGAGGTCTACGAAATTGTAGAAACGCAACGTGGTTTAAGTGACTAATTTAATCCATGCAAGGTAACCGCATGCGACAAGTTAATGAGCTCCTCAAGCACGCGGTGTCTGAGGCTATTAACCGAGAAGTAGAATTACCCCGCGGCAGTTTTATAACAATCACAGAGGTTCATACATCTCGTGACCTAAAGCACGCTGATGTCTACGTTATGGTGCTTCCAGATGGTAAGCGCGTATCAACACTTAGGTCATTGCAATCTCAACTTGGGCGCGTACAGCGAGCTCTTGGCAAACAGATTAAGATAAAATTCACCCCAAAGTTGCGCTTTCTTTTTGACGAAGGACAAATTCGAGCCCAGGGGGTCTACGATTCAATAGACACCGCCGACCAAGAAACCGGGGCTGTTGAATAATTTTTTAACTAAACCTAGGAATATCTGAAAAGTTATTTCCTTGAGCAATAAGTCTTGACACAAACGGGCGATCCTTGTAGTGTCAGCTGTTCCCTAATGGGAACAAGACTATGGATAAAGACCTCAAAACAATCTACCAAGACATTCTAAAAGAGATTGATGCAGCCTCTCATGTAATGCTGGTGATGCACCAGAAGCCGGATGGCGATACGGCGGGAGCAGCTCTAGCTCTGTCTCATTATTTAGATACTCTTGAAAAACCACATACCTGTTTTTGTATAGATGACCTATCGCCGACTTTGAAATTTCTGCCAGGGTCGCATAAAGTCACAACTGATTCCGTCCATTGGAACCCAGACGAAGCTAAGTTTGATTTGATTATTGTTCTTGACGCGGGTGATTTAAAATATGCGGGAGTAGCCGACTATATTGACCAACTGAACCATGAATACAAATTGATTAATATTGACCATCACGCCACGAATAGTGGTTATGGTCACCACCAGCTCGTAGTTACAGATGCCTCCTCCACCTGTGAAATAGTACATGATTTACTAGATTCAATTCAGGCTTTAAATAAAGAAATTGCTACCTGCCTAATGACCGGCCTAGTTACTGACACTGGTTGTTTTACAAATCTAGCTACTACAGCATCTGCCATTGATACAGCTGGAAAGCTGCTGTTAAAGGGAGTTAACATGAAAAGTATTACAGACAAAACTATGCAGAACCGGAAGGCGACCACCCTGCGCCTGTGGGGCCGAGCCTTGGAGCGCCTACAAAGATCACCAGACGGCCTGGTAACAACCGTGGTGCGTCTAAAAGATATCGAGGAATGCGGAGCGGATGAAGAAGCCGTTGAGGGCGTAGCTAATTTCCTAAACTCTTTAGACGATCAAACGGACGCCAAGGCTATAATGGTTCTGACGGAGCGTGAAAATGGCGTGGTGAAAGGCAGTTTGCGAACAACACACCCATTGATGGATGTCTCTAAAATTGCTACACTATTTGGAGGTGGTGGCCATAAAAAGGCTGCCGGCTTCGCTGTCTCTGGCCAGATTACACAACGTGATGGCCAGTGGCATATTGAACCAGCTTAACAACTTCTACTCATGAGTACGCCAACGCTTGGAGAACACGCGATTGAAGACAATTACCTGATCCCAACTGTCATTGAGAAATCACAGTATGGGGAAAGGTCCTACGATATTTACTCTCGTTTACTAAAGGAGAGAATTATTTTTCTAGGGACTCCAGTCAGTGATCAAGTAGCCAATGCCATTATTGCTCAGCTGCTTTTTTTGGAATCACAAGATGCTGATAAGGATATTAAAATCTACATCAACTCACCGGGCGGATCGGTAACTGCCGGGTTGGCAATTTACGACACCATGCGCTACATCAAGCCAGATGTTTCCACTATTTGCGTGGGCCTAGCGGCGTCAATGGGTGCTGTGCTATTAGCTGCTGGCACGGCCGGCAAACGCTTTGCGTTGCCAAATTCGGAGATAATGATTCACCAAGTCATGGGTGGTGCAGAGGGACAGGCCAGTGACATTAAAATTGCGGCTGAACACATACTTAGAATTAAAGATCGCCTAAACAAGATTTTGGTTGAACATACTACGCAACCGCTTAGCCGAATTGAGGGTGATACTGACCGTGATTACTTTATGACAGCAGAAGAGGCTAAGAAATACGGACTTATTGATAAAATTATCAAATAGACATGGAAAACTTCAACGAACCAATCACTTATATCTCTGACTGTCGTGACGACAACACAACCGGCCGCTTGCGCGCTCGTGTTTCGACATACTTTCCAGGGAGCAACGTTATTTTTGTGGGCGTTAAAAACGACGTCGAGGCTGCAATTAACCTTGTAGACATTGTAGATGCATACGAAGGCAGACCAGGCGTAGTACTATTAAACGTTGCCCCTCGGCACGGTGAAGCTCAAAAGAAATGGCCCAATGGAACTCCTTTCGGCTGGGTAAAGCTAGACAATATCGATCTTTTTACTACAATTGATGGTTTATCCTTGAGTCTGTTACAGAAAGTTCGTGGAAAAAATATTGATGTAAAAGTATACGATATTCCAAAGACAGTTCCACAAATGGACCTAACGCCTGAGGTACAGGAGCGTATTATCCACACTCAATTTAGAAGCTTTGACTACCTACCACGACTGGCTGCAGCCATCATGATGGGTAAAGAGCTAGAAGTAACCGAAATGTTTTCAGGAGTTCCAGAAATGAAACCGATGATCTGCTGGGTGGACTCATTTGGAAATATGAAAACAAATGTTTTACCTGAAGAAATTGGCTTTGAAGTTGGCCGCGAGGTTGTCTTCCGAGTATCTGGACATAAACAATTCCGACTGCCTTGCTACGAGCGCTTAAAGGACATTCCAAATGACTACGTAGCCCTGACTGTGGGCAGTTCTGGAATGCACCAAAATCGGTTCGTGGAAATTATGCAGCAAGGCGGTAGCGCCTCTGAGAGCTTGGGAGTTGGTAGCGGAACTGACTTAGAGATTGTAGGCCGCGTCTAGTCTAGTATTAAAAAGTCCCGAAATCGGGGCTTTTTTTAATTCATCTTGACGAGGCAGGTCCATAGGGCGTAGACTGGCACTACAGCTAATTACTGATGAGGGACTCCGAACCGCAACATAGGTTGAGCTGTACTCCCAAAGACTTTTCTCCCATGAAATTGATTCCGCCACGAATAATCAGGAACTTACGCGGATAGCCGGATAATCTCCGGGTCTTTGAGTACAGTAGAGTCCACATCTCTAACGTTAGAGATCTATGGAAATTTTAATTGGCGCAGTTGCTTTAGTTTTTGGTCTCGGAGGAGGCTGGCTAGCGCGACAGCTTAAAGCCGCAAGTAATCAACAATCAGCCGAAATGAAGGCTGAGCATGTTATTAAGGACGCTAAATCCAAAGAGCAGGAGATTTTGATTGAAGCCAAGGAGAAGGCTATTGAAATTATGGACGAGGCTAAGAAGGATGAGCAAGAGCGCAGAGCTGAGCTGAGTAAGACCCAGCAACGGATTGAACAGCGCGAAACCATGTTCGATAAAAAGCTACTTGATCTGGAAAAACAGAAAGAGACGCTGGAAAGCAAGCACGAGGAAGTAGAACAGCTAAAGGCGTCAGCCGAGGCTTTGCGTGAACAGCAAACCGCTAAGCTCGAGGCTGTAGCAAATATGTCTAAGGACGACGCTCAAACACTGTTACTGAAGAATGTTGAGGAAGATTCCTCTGAGGCATTGGCGTCTAGAATTCGAAAATTGGAAGGTGAATCTCAAGAGGTTTATGACGCCAAAGTTCGTGACATCATGACAATGGCCATTCATCGATGTGGCCTATCACACGCGGCCGAAACAACTTCCACTGTTCTACAAATTCCATCCGATGAGATGAAAGGACGAATCATTGGTCGGGAAGGACGAAATATTAAAGCCCTAGAAGAAGCCACTGGAGTTGAAATTATTGTTGACGACACTCCAGAGTCAATTTTGATCTCCGGTTTTTCACCAATTCGACGCCATCTAGCTAAAAGGACTTTGGAGAAACTGATTGAAGATGGTCGCATTCATCCGACTAAAATCGAAGACGCTGTTGAGCGGTCTAGAAAAGAACTACAAAAAGAAATCCGTCAGGCTGGTGATGAAGCGCTCTACGAAATGGGCATTCCAGCTATGGAACCAAAATTGGTTCAAATTCTTGGACGACTGCGTTATAGAACTAGTTACGGACAAAACGTCTTACGCCACTCAATTGAGGTAGGTGTGCTATCTGGCCTGTTAGCAGAGCAACTAGGAGCCGACGTGGCCATGTGTCGTAAGGCTGGCCTGTTTCATGATATCGGCAAGGCACTTGATCACGACATTCAAGGAACCCATCCAGAAATTGGCCGAGATATCGGACGTAAGTTTGGATTTAGTAAGGAGTTATCAGATGCTGCTTTTTGCCATCATGATGACAACCCACCGACACTGGCAGCTATGATTGTAAAAACGGCTGATTGTATTTCTGGTAGCCGTCCGGGAGCACGTAAGGACACCTATGAACAATATCTCCAAAGATTGGAAGAGCTCGAAAATACCGCCAAGCGTTTTGATGGCGTACTAAAGGCTTATGCCATTCAGGCCGGTCGCGAGATTAGAGTGTTCGTAGAACCAGAAATGGTTGACGATTACAGAGCTCATAATCTAGCCAAGGAAATTGCCAAGCAAATCGAAGAGGACCTCAAATACCCTGGTGAGATTAAAGTAAATGTCATCCGCGAGACAAGAGTTATCGAATATGCTCGGTAGATGAAATTACTCTACTTCGGCGATGTGGTTGGAAAGCCTGGTCGGGCAGCTCTGACCAGGCTTGTTCCTGAACTTAGAAAACAATACGCGGTTGATTTAGTGCTGGCTAATATTGAAAACTCTGCGCATGGTTTTGGATTTTCTCCTGAGGTTGTAGCTGAGCTAGAAGCCTGTGGCGTTGATCTGTTCAGTACCGGAAACCACGCTTGGAAAAATGGCGAAGGGGTGCGTATGTTAGAAAAAAATCCAAAGCAGGTAGTGGTACCGGAAAATTATCTTGACCCACTACCCGGCCGCGGCTATACCGAACTTGAAGTTAATGGCACAAAAGTAGTACTACTGAATTTGATTGGTGAAGTTTTTATGGAAGGTCGCACGCAATCACCTTTTAGAACTTTTGATCGCATATTAGAAAAGGTAGGACCGGAGGCGCTTATGCTGGTTGATTTTCACGCTGAGGCCACGGGTGAAAAAAGAGTGATGAGTTGGTATATCGATGGTCGTGCCTCTCTGCTAGTCGGCACTCATACTCACGTTCCGACAGCTGATGCTCACATCATGCCACTAGGCCTGGCCTACGTAACTGACTTAGGCATGTGTGGTGCCACCGAATCTTCACTGGGCATGAACAAGGACTTGGCTTTAAAAAAAGTGGCTGATGAACTTGATGTTAGACTTGAACCCCCAACGGAACCAACCACAGTTACGGCTTGTGGCATTTTAGTTGATATTGATGAGGTGACTAAGTTAGCAACGAAAATAGAACGCATTGACCGCGAGGTAACGCTATAATATACTTACCTTAGCTAAAAAACCAACGCCAATTCATATGAACAAAGCTATTCTGGCCGAGGTCGTTGCAGAAAAACTCGGTGTACCAAAAAAACAAGCTGAAGAATATTTAGAGGCACTGGTAGACAGCATCACCAACGCCATGGTCAAAGGTGACACCGTAACTATTACTGGCTTTGGGGCTTTTATACCAAAGTATAGAAGTGCCCGAATGGGCGTGAACCCGCAAAACCCAAAAGAAAGGATTGAGGTTCCAGCTGTAGTTATTCCTAAATTCAAAGCCGGCAAAGCCTTGAAGGACGCCTTGAAGACAGTGGACGCAAAGGCGGTATCTAACGAAACTAACGAGTTATAGCATTGTGGGGCAAACGAGTTGACTACTAGGTCGACTTTCGGTATGGTAGTTTGACTTCATTCATACGCGCCTGTAGCTCAATTGGATAGAGCGCTTGGCTTCGGACCAAGAGGTTCTGGGTTCAATTCCTGGCAGGCGCACACGGGCGCATAGCTCAGCTGGTAGAGCAGTTGGCTCTTAACCAATTGGTCGGGGGTTCGAATCCCTCTGCGCCCACCCACGAAACCTCCCCTGTACGGGGTGGTTTTTTATTTACATTACGTAGCTTGCCCGGTTGACAGATTAAGATAGCACCGGTATAAGAAGATCGCTCATTTGGCGAAAGCTGAAATTGGGTGGCGAGCAGTATCCTGCGCCAAATCAGGAAACACAAAACGCGAGACAAGTGGATGCAAGCTACAGGAAACCTGGCCTACCTGACCGGAGGGCGCCGCACGCGACCCCACGCTCCCCGCTCCATGGCAGCAAGTGGCATCACCAAAGCTCACAGCGACAGCTGGATGAGCCGCCCCAGCATCATCGAACCCCACCAGGGTGGATGCTGGGAAGGTCCAGCTCTGAAGAAGCTTCGCGATCAGCCTGGGTCCACCCACCGCGTGCGCCTGTCGGAGGCCTGCCGGATCGATGGGCGTGATCTTCGGACGCTGCACATCACCGAAGTGGTGCTGAGCGCCGATGGGCGGACGATCACCGCTCGCGGCAGCCTGGGCAGCTACATCTGCCAGGTGACCATCACCGACTACGGCGTGGATGGTCGTGGTGACATGACGGGCAGCATCAGCCTCACCCCCATCTCCGCCACCCCCTGAGATTCCAACCAGACTCGTCTGGATGTGAACTCGGGGCTCTTTTTTTGATGTTGCCAGCAGCTTGCTCTGTGCTATACTGGCAGCGAATTTTTCTCCCTATGCATAAAGTTACATTTAAAGGTGACGACCTGACCGTTGAAGCTGAAACAGGCGCCAATCTACGCGACGTTGCTCAAATAGAAGGAGCTTCTATTCCGTTTGGTTGCGAACAAGGAATTTGTGGCACCTGCCTTATTACACCTATAGAGGGAGCAGACAATCTCTCAGATATTGATGATGTTGAGAAAGACACCTTAGAAGCCATGGGGTCTGATGACGGCCAACGCCTAGCTTGTCAGTGTGCGGTTGAAGGTGATGTTATTGTTGAAGGCTTCCTATAATGAAGTTAGCTGGAGCACTATTTGACTTTGATGGCACATTGATTAGCAATGGTCATTATCACATCGAAGCGGTTCGTTCGGTGCTCGAGAGACATCTTGGAGCCAGCGTCGACAGTGAATCAGTGCGTCAGCTAACTGGACTCAAGTATTACGACAAGCTAGTTCATCTATTGGCCGAGCGCGGTATTGACGATGACGAGTTAGCCGCTGAGCTTGAGCAACAAGCTAGCGAGCACTACCACACAAACCACTCAATTGATTCAGCGATAATACCAGGATTGCCTTTATTTTTGCAAAGACTGTCTGACGCTGGTGTAACCATGGCCGTTGTCACATCGGCTTCTAATAGCTATGCGGTTGATCATTTAATGAGAGCAGACCTATCTCATTTTTTTGCTTCCGTAACTGGGGGTGATGACGTAAAAAATAGAAAACCTGATCCGGAACCGTACCTCAAAAATCTTGGCATGCACGGACTCGCCTCTAGTAACACGGTTGTCTTTGAGGACTCGCCGCCGGGGCTGGCAGCTGGCATGGCCGCTGGACTTCCAGTAATTGCCTTGCTAACCAATTTTTCTAGGGAAGAGCTTCCGGGCGCGGCTTTATATATCTCAGACTACTCTGAGCTAACACTGGAGATGCTTGAAGAAATCTTATGAAGCGAGTAGCTGTAGTCACTGGAGCGGCCAAAGGGGTAGGTGCCGCGATTGCTAAACGACTAGTCACAGCTGATCTGGCCGTAGTTATTCACTACCACACCAGTGAGGCGGACGCTAAAAAAACTCTGGCGCAGCTTAGACGGGTTAATCCTGATTGTGCAATGCTGCCAGCTAATTTGCGCGAGACAAAACAGGCGGAACAGCTGATCAACCTAGTAATGGAGAGATATGGCAGAATTGACCTGCTGATTAATAACGTTGGTAATTTCATTTACAAACCATTGGCACGCACTTCAATAGAAGACTGGAATGATGTAATTGAAACCAACCTCACGGCAACCTTTAGCCTTTGCCAGGCGGTGCTACCACAAATGCGCCAGCAAAAATATGGCAGAATAGTTAACGTCGGACAGGTAGACGCTGCTAGAATGGTTATTCGGCCAAAGACAACACCATACGCCATAGCCAAAACTGGAGTGGTCATGCTGACCAAACAACTAGCCTTTGATAATGCCAAGTTCGGCATACGGGTGAACGCGATATCACCGGGCATCGTTGAAACCTCTGTCGTAAAACTAAAAACGCCAACGGGAACCCTTGTGCCAGTTGAGGACATTGCCAATGCCGTAGCCTATTTGGTGGCCGATGAATCGACTCAAGTGAATGGTGCAAACCTAGAGGTTGCTAATGGTTTTACTTTTGAATAAAAAAAGAGCGCCTGACCTCCTCCGGATCAGACGTCTGGGCTGGCCGCGCCGGCCAAGCCAGGAGCGCGCATCTCGGCTGCGACTCGGACAAACAGGTCATCCGGGAGCGCGATGGTAGGCACGTCCGAGTGATCTGGAACGACCAGGCCGAGCGGCAGCTCTGCGGGCAGTCGAACCTCCTCGACCATGATCTGCCGACCGCCGCCGATGAGCAGGTAGGTGGTCCACCGAGTCAGCCAGGTGGGCACCTCTGCATCGATCTGTCTGACCCTGTGCATGGCTCCGGCGACCAGGATGCGGCTGGCTTCTTCCGGCGTCATACCCTTGCAGTCGGACTTGATCAGGACTTGCCTGCCTTCGTGTTCACCCCTGGCCAGTGGCTTGAGGGTGCAGTAGCCAGCTGGGAAGCTGGCGGTGACACTACGCACGGTTCACCTCTTCTGTTGATGGCGGCTGGATCTTAAAATAAAAACCTATCTCTAGTCAACCTTGCAAAGTTGATCTTTTTTGGTAAGGTGCCGGTACTGTCGTGTAAATGACGACTGGTTCTGTTAGTTCATTTGTGTTCCCGCGTGCCTCTGACGCAATCATCAAACCCGTGGGCAGCTTGCTCACATTCCAGAAGGAGGTTCCCATGGGGAACAAGACGGCTCGTGTCTTCTATGGCGTGCACTGGGGCGACGAAGCCAAGGGCGCGACCTGCGAAAGGTACGCCCTGCGTGATGACGTCAATGTCATCGTGCGCGATGGCGGCGCCAACAACTGTGGTCACCAGACCATGCGTGGAGGACGCCTGATCAAGGCGCACTGCATCCCGGTGGCGGGTACGCTGCCTGGGCGCACCGCTGTGGTGGCGGGCATGACCCTGATCATGCCG
This sequence comes from Candidatus Kerfeldbacteria bacterium CG15_BIG_FIL_POST_REV_8_21_14_020_45_12, assembly GCA_002781785.1. GTDB lineage: Bacteria > Patescibacteriota > Patescibacteriia > UBA9570 > XYC2-FULL-38-9 > UM-FILTER-45-8. The sequence goes on along the minus strand of PFGC01000050.1, from coordinate 2,945 downwards.
ACCAACATCGCCTCGGTGCTTCAACCTGGTCGCTTTCGGCCTGGTCTGCCCCAGGAGTACGCCGCCCTGCGCGAGCTGGGCTGCCATGACTTCAAGCTGGTACTGGACGGACGGATCGGCCTGATCCTGCCGCCCGACCTCGAGCTGGAAGCCATGGTCGAAGGCGGACCCCACGCTCGTGGCACCACCGGCAGCGGTGTGGCTATGGCCAGGGCTCGCCAGGCGCTGACCTGCAGTGTGCGGCTGATCGACTGCTTCGACCAGCGGGTGCTCACCGAAGCCCTGATGCGGGCTGACTGGTACCGCGAGCACCTCTTCGCTACCACCAATCAGACGGGAGGAGAGCGGCGCTACGCAGACTCTCGTGATGACCTGCTGCGCCTGGCCGAGTGGGTGGATCGAACGGCTGACGTGACGATGCTCGATGCCGATCGGTTCCTGCGGACGGCCTGGCAGGCTGGCAACAGCTTGGCCTGGGAGATGCCGCAATCGCATGGCCTCTGCATGCTGCGCGGCTCAGTCCCGTTTGTGACCTCGTCGCTGCCCCTGCAGCCGACCGGAACGTGGTTCCCCTCCGGGACGACCTCCGTGCCCGTCTTCAAGATGGGCTACGTCACCCGTGTCGGTCAGGGACCGTTCCTGACCAGGCACTCCCCGGAACAGGAGGCTGCCATGCGGCAGGCGGGTGGTGAGTTCGGAGTCAGCACCGGACGCAACCGCGACACGGGTGACTGGGACGCAGTCCACGCCCGCTCGGCGCTCGACTGCGCCCTGAGCCAAGATGGCGTCATCCGCGTGGCTGGCACCAAGCTGGATGTCCTGCGGGGAACTCGGCCACGGGCCTGCACCTCCTACCGCCACCTCGACACCGGGGAAGTGATGGAGCGCTGGCCGGCCAATGCAGCCACGCTGGGACGCTACGAGCCTCACACCTGGGTAGAGCTGCCCTGGTTCGATGAGGATGTCTCGGCGGCCAGAGACTGGGACAACCTGCCGCAGGGAGCTCGGGAGCTGGTTCTGGCCACCGAAGCTCTGCTGAGCTCCACGGGCAACCCCGTCCACATCGAGTCCGTCTCGGTCGGGCAGGAGTCCGAAGCGGTGATCTGGCGCGACTGACAATCGCTGCTAGGTCACCTTCTTTTTTTATCAAAAAAACAGGCACCAAGCCTGCTCTAAAAAATTGTTTGGCTACTAACGGCGGTGGCCGTTCTCATCAATGAAAGACTCTGGGTACAACGCGTAGCTGGTGGCGGTCTCTTCGGTAATTTCACCAGCCTCTAGCAGACGCTTAATGTCTTGATCAAGCGTTTGCATACCATCACTAGCGCTGGTTTGGATAACAGATTTAATTTGAGCAATTTTATTTTCGCGAATCAAATTGGCTACGGCGTGTGAATTAACTAGTATTTCTCTAGCCGCTACCCTGCCTCCATTGACGCGAGGTAGCAACTGTTGAGAGATGACACCAATTAAATTCATTGAAAGTTGCAGGCGAATCTGTTCCTGTTGGTGTGGTGGAAAAATATCAACAATACGATCAACAGTTTGGGCGGCATTCAATGTATGCAAAGTCGCTAGCACTAAATGTCCGGTCTCGGCCACTGTTAGCGCCGCCGCTACCGTATCTAGGTCGCGCATTTCACCAAGCATAATAATGTTTGGATCCTGACGAACCACGTGCTTGAGCGCTTCAGGAAAGGATAAAAAGTCAGTATGCAACTGTCGCTGGCGAATCAACGACTGTTTAGGTGTAAAAATATATTCAATCGGATCTTCCAGTGTCACAATATGATCTGTCCGCAAAGAATTAATGTGGTCAACCATGGCTGCTAGGGAAGTAGACTTTCCGCAGCCGGTTGGGCCGGTCACTAGAATTAAGCCTTGTCTTTTATCCAACATTTTGTAGACGATCTCTGGAAAATATAATCCGTCCATCGTCGGCACCTGATCTGAGACGACGCGGGCCACCAAACCAGCATGGCCTTTTTCCCAATGGATGTTTACACGAAAACGAACACCATTACTTAGTGTGTAAGAAGTGTCTAGTTCGCGGTCCGCTAGAAATTCCTGTTGCTCCGGCTCAGACAGCATGGACAGGATCATCTCCCGAGTATTGTCCGGGCTTAAGATAGGATACTGAGCCTGATCTACCAATTGCCCATTAACTCTTAGCATGGGGTGACTCCCGGCCGCTAAATGTAAATCTGAGGCGCCTTGCTGGTACGCTAAAAGCAACAGGTCCTCAATTATTTTTTTGTTACTTCCTCCGGAGGCCGTCATATAGTCGAAGTATACCACGAATCACTGTATTTTTCAAGTGCTTTTTTGATGGGTAGAAGATAGCGGACTAACACCAACTGGATGCTGATTGGACGAGGGCGCATCTAGAGCCTCACCAGCGTCCACTGTTTCACCAATCTCAAGATCGATAACGATAACCTTGTCTACTGAGACACTAACTACTTGATCGCGACTAATAATGAAATCTGGCTCAACGTGCAACAAGTGAGAGACTAGTCGCTTCCTGCTAACATAATACCTTGCAACTTCATTGCCGAGCTCGTCCACCTCTATATTAACAACCTTGCCTAACACAACGCCGCGAAGGGTTTGCACTGATAAGCCAAGGACAGGGAAGCTGATCATAGATATTTTTATCAAAAACACCGCGTGAAGCGGTGTGAATGAGTTATGAGGTTTTACCCGACACTGGCTTTGCCTGAACGTCTATTGGAGCGCCCTTGCTGCCGTCGTCAGTGTTTTTATGTTCACGCATAAAGATGAGTTGCTGCACCCAAGTAAATGCCGTAGAGGACAACCAATACAAAGTAACACCGGCTGGGAACTGATATCCAAACACAACGGTGATGATTGGCATGAAATAAGTCATTTGTTTATTGAGAGCGGCGGCTGTGTTTTCATCCTTAGCTCCTTCTGTGGAAACT
>PFGC01000060.1:21364-21585 GCA_002781785.1 Candidatus Kerfeldbacteria bacterium CG15_BIG_FIL_POST_REV_8_21_14_020_45_12 | reverse complement strand
TATAAACAAGCAGGATTCCTAATATAAGCATAGCTAAAAGGCTCTTGAAGGCCTTCCTTTGCTCTTCAATATCGCCGGCAAGCTTAACAATAATGCCTGAAGGGACTTGGAGTTTTTCCATTTTTGCCTGTAAATCCTGGGTTACTTTTCCTACCGAGCGGCCGAAAACATTGGCATCCACGCTTACAATACGCTCCTGGTCTCTTCTCTCTATATCAAGG
>PFGC01000060.1:0-21255 GCA_002781785.1 Candidatus Kerfeldbacteria bacterium CG15_BIG_FIL_POST_REV_8_21_14_020_45_12 | reverse complement strand
GAATATGACTTGCTTCGACAGTACCGGCCGCCTCATCTTTGGCAGTGACTTTTATAATGTGATAACCGTAAGCGGTTTTAATCGGTTCAGATACTTGTCCAACCTCAAGACCAAAAGCGGCGTCCTCAAACTCAGCTACCATAACGCCCTTGGCGAATGAACCTAAGGAACCACCAGCTGACGCGCTGCCAGGATCTTCACTATACTCAGTCGCAAAGTCAGCAAATGAACGCTCTGGATTAGCATCAATTTCAGCTCTAACTTCTTTAGCCTTTTGCTCAGCCTCAGCGCTCATACCTTCATCACTGCTCAATTTATCACTTAACTTTTGACGCAGTAATACTTCACCGGCGATGTTCTGCTTAAATTCATCAACTGTCCAACCATAGGAATCTTCAAAAACCTGTGTAACCTCATCTAAACCACCCTCCGCCTGTGGCAGAATCTCCTCGTCGAAGTACTTGTCAATCTCCTCACTAGAAACTGACACGTCTTGGGTTTTTGCATACTGTTCAAGGATCGCCTTGTTGATGAGTCTCTGGTACTCCAAATCAACTAAATCATCTTGAGTAATACTATCGCCCAAGCCCAGTTCCTGAAAGGCATCACTTTGCAAAAATTTAGTACTTGAATCTAGATTGTAGAGATATTCGTCAATCGTAACTGCCTGACCATTCACCTTGGCTAACGACAAGGGCAAGGTAGAAGCTATCCAGCGCTGAGCCGGATGCTCTCCAGAATACTTATAGACCAGCCAATATCCGCCCAGGCCTAGACCTAAAAATAAAACACCCAGTATAACCAGCACCGCTGTCATAACCATCTTCTTCATAGCCTTAGTCTGCTTGACCGGCTGCATGGACTCAACCTCTTGCTTGGTCTCATTAGCCTTGTCTACATTAGCACTATCTTGTTCTGGCTTCGTATTTTCTGTGTTCATTTGACTGTTCATGTTTCAGTTGAATAAATAGTATCTAACTTATCCCAAAAAAAATGTAGCCACTTTTCAGGATTTGTCTTTTGAGAATGCACTGGAATATAGTCAATCCTGTCCGAATCTGGCAAGACAATTTCTTTCTCTGTCTGCCTATGCGGAAGTACAATGACCGTTTCTCCAGGTGATTGGAGACCAAGCTTAACGCGCGCTTCTTTATCTTGCTGCGCGCTGGTACTGAACAACGCAATAAGGTCGTCAATCTCAGTATTTCGCTTAGTCAAGCGTTCAACGTCCGTTTCCAGACTTGCAATCTCGGCACGCATTTCAATGCGCCTAATTAACTCTTTAGTCACAGAAATGCCAAGAAACAATACCACTAATGCCAGCATCAACACAAATCCACGAGAGCTCCACAGCCTGGTCCAGCCGGCATCACGAGTAGCCGCGACTCCTCGTCGTCTAATTGGTCTAGATTCCTTGTCGCTCATCGGTGTTTTTGGTATGGTTGTGGTGCGCATTCATGATCAGCTCTTTGGTCTCACCGGGGTTGGCCACGTCTACCAACTCGATGTGGCCACTGAGACTACCGCAGTCAACAACTACTGTTCCAACACGGAACAGAACAGCTGATAAACCCCGACTGGAATAGCGAATTTCTTGAATGTGCTGCAAAGGACACTCTGCAACGTGTCGCTCAAAAAAACGACGCTGATCAAAATCAATCAAACGTTGATTGGTCAAAACAAAAATGTTATGAGTCCACAAAAAAGCCAATCTCAGCCAATTCAAAATAACTAAAACAAGTACAGCAAAAAAGATTACAACCCCCCATTTTCCAACCGCAACTAGTGGATAAAATAGAAAAAAATCTAAAACTAAAACACCTGTCCAAACCACTAACGGCCATCGATAATGTGCCAAAGAAGTCCGGATAACCGATAATATTTCTTCATCAGCCCTTAATTGTTTTACAACATAACCTTGAATACCCATATGTCTAAAAAGAAACGAAAGAAAAGCTGGCAACAACGAATCTGGATTATCATATCGATCATCTCGATCGGTGCAATGGTTCTCTTTACCGCGCTGCCATTTTTGTCAGCCTGATAATTTCGAGTTTACACTCTGATAGGTTACAACCCAATGAAGGCGCGGTCAATCAGGAAGAACACTAACCCAAGTACGGCTATAACACTGGCGATGATCCAAAACCGCATTACAATTTTTGGCTCTGGCCAACCAATCGCCTCAAAGTGATGATGAATCGGAGTGGATAAGAAGATTTTTTTACCTTTGCGCAATTTTTTTGAGGTCACCTGCAAAATCACTGAACCAGATTCAATAACTAAAATAAATCCAAGGAGCGGTAACAGCCAAATTGTGTTGGTTAATATGGCAATCACTCCCAAAGTTACCCCAAGCGACATAGAGCCCGTATCGCCCATGATAAATCTAGCAGGATGAATATTAAACCAAAGAAAGGCTAATAAGGCTCCACAAATTACCGCTGAAAATGTCGCCAAGTCATATCTACCAAGCACGAAAGCAATCACAACGTAACTAGAAAAAGCAGCCATTAATACTCCACCGGCCAGCCCGTCCAGTCCATCTGTTTCATTAACTGAAAATGACGTCGCTACAATAACTACTATAAATAAGGGGAAGGCCCACCAGCCGATATCTAAGTTCCCGTAAAAAGGAATGTGCACAAGTGACCAGCCTAGCTTTACATAAAACCAATAGGCAGCAAACAGAGCGATTCCAGCATAAATCACCAACCGATGCTTCAAGCTCAAACCTCCACCAGCTGGGCCAATTTTTTTAACATCAAAGATATCGTCAATCAAACCTACTATCGCAGAAGCTACTAAGGCCCCCAAAGGCAACAAGGTTTGAGCACTATTGAAAAAACTAAAGTCTGGCGGAATCACGCTGGGAAATAATTTTGATCCGACACCGAAGAACAAAACCATTAAAATCATCGTTCCCCAAACCAAAACACCTCCCATAGTTGGAGTTCCAGCCTTATGGGCATGCATTTTTGAAAATATCGGGGAACTTCCGGTATTTCGAATACTCTTACCTAATTTGTAGCGATACAAAAAATGCGTCAGTAGTGGTGTCCACAAGACAGTTACCACAAAGGCAAACGCGAACAAAAATAAAATCTTAACCACAGCGATAGAAACGATTGTCATATCAGCTATTTAACAACACAACAAAGACCGACGCAAGCAGAATTATTACTTCAATAAAAGCCGTAGTCGTCAGGCACAGCATCCGAGAGGTATCATCAAGCTTCTTTCCAAACCACAGTACCGCCGTATTGAATAATAAAATAATCAATCCACTGCCAGGGATCATCAGGACTTCAACCCAGGCTCCCGTTAGGTCAACTCCATAATAAACATTGTAGTGCAAAAAAACCGTCCCCTCTTGCGGTGGTAGTTTCCATAAAATAATACCCCACGCCAAACCGTTTACCAAAACTGCAACTCCTAGGACAATCCAATCGTGAAGTCTCCACGACAAAATACGCCGCAATGACTCTTCGTCGTTTACTTCCACCTGAGTTCCTGAAGATTTTTCAGTCATATCATAATTCTTATATCACAGAACTGGTCGGCCGCCTAATCAAAAAACCTCAACTATACTATTGTAACAAAAAATGGTATAATCCGCCCATGCAAACACACATCCAGCGCCTCCGAGACACCCTGCTAACTGAAGGACTGATTACAGAACAGGAAGATATCATGAATCTTCGAGCCGAAGCTCTTAAAAAACACGTAGACATCGAAGAATACATCAGTGAACTGCGCGCAGTTCCAGCTAAGGTGGTTTATACGGCAGCAGCTAAATCATATGGCGTAACCTTTGCTGATCTACAAGGCATCACTATCGACCGAGCCCTGTTGTCACTCCTACCGGAATCAATTGTCCAAACTCATGCCATCGTAGTTTTCGGAATTGACAAGACAGCTGGTTTACTAAGCGTAGCCACCCGCGACCCTCAGGACATCCAAACCCTCGACTTCATTCAAAAGAAAACTGGATATCAACTGCACGTATTCTATACTGATTCAGCTAGCATTAAGCACATCGTCAAGCAATACCACGCTAACATTGAAGAAGAAATTGCCAATCTATCAGAAGCTCCGCTAGCTCCAAACTCGTCTCGTGGCATTACAGAATTATCTCGAATTGCTCACGAAGTCCCCATCGTTAAAATCGTCGACACGCTATTGAACTACGCAGTTTATCAAGGCGCTTCCGATATCCACATCGAGCCCGGAGAAAAGGAAGTTCAAGTTAGATATCGAGTCGATGGGCTATTGTTTGATGTGATGTCTCTTCCCAAAGCCTTTACCGAAGCTATGGTGGCGCGTATTAAGGTCCTGTCCAATCTGAAGATTGACGAACACCGCAAACCGCAGGACGGACGTTTCAAAATTGATTTAGACGGTAAAAAAATTGCTTTCCGTGTATCAATTCTGCCTGTCTACGACGGAGAGAAGGTCGTTATGCGTCTACTCGATGAATCTGCCAAAGTGCTGACCTTCGAGCAGCTCGGTATGTCTACCGACAATTCTCAAACTCTACTCACAAACACCAGCAAGCCAAACGGCATTATTCTCGTCACTGGTCCAACTGGCTCTGGAAAAACCACAACTCTGTATTCAATTCTCCACACTCTGAACAAGCCAGAAGTTAACATCTCAACAATTGAAGATCCGATTGAATACCGAATTCAAAGAGTTAACCAATCTCAAATCGCACCTAAGGTAGACTTTACTTTCGCCACCGGACTACGTTCTCTGCTTAGACAAGATCCTGATATCATTATGGTTGGTGAAATACGAGATGAAGAAACTGCACAGATTTCTGCCCACGCTGCCATGACAGGTCATCTAGTGCTGTCTACACTTCACACCAACGACGCCGTCGGCGCTGTTTCCCGCTTAGTCGAAATGGGTGTTCCGAACTACTTAGTAGCCAGCACAACCAATTTAATTATTGGGCAACGACTAGTGCGTAAGTTGTGTCAAAATTGCCGGGCCTCCTACAACTTAGACGCCTCTACTTTAGCCGACATCGGAAAGCAGTTTGATGTCGACGATGTCATCTCCCGTCTCCAAGCCATGGGCGAGCTGGAAGCCAACGCCTCTTTAGATGAAATTCTATTTTTTCATGGCAAGGGTTGTGCCGAATGTAATAATCGCGGTTACCGCGGTCGCGTGGGTATTTATGAAATGCTAGTCATTGACGATATTATTGGCAATGCCATTCTTGAAAAGAAGCCGGCCGAACGCATCCTGGAGCTAGCTAGAGCCTCGGGCATGATCACCATGGCCGAAGACGGCTTCGTTAAAGCCAAGCGCGGTGATACAACTATAGAGGAAATACTGCGCGTTACTAAAGAATAATAAATATGGTAGGAGGACATGCCAAAAAAGCGCCACGTAAACATTTACTGACGCTTTCAAAAGTAAAGACTGTCGATAAGATTTTTTTCGTCCAAAATCTTTCTGTCTTATTAAGAGCCGGCTTCTCTTTATCACATGGCCTGCGCACAGTTAGTCAGCAAATTACCCAGCGTCGATTTCACAGTGTTATTGAAGACATTATCGTAAATGTTGAATCTGGAGAAACCTTTGCCAGCGCCCTACTGCGACACCCGCAAGACTTTGATGAGCTTTTTATAAACATGATAGATTCCGGAGAGATCAGCGGAAAGCTTGAACTTACTCTTACCGCCCTCGCTCTACAGCTAAAAAAATCCCACGCTCTGTTTTTAAAGGTCAGAAATGCGCTGGCCTATCCTGTAGTAATTCTTGTGGCCATGGTTTTCATTGGAACGGGCATGATGATCTTCGTTTTACCTAAAATTACAGACCTCTACCGTGACGCTTCCCAGGAATTACCCTTCATTACCAAAGCCGTTATTTGGTTCAGCGACGCCTTCGTTAACTACGGCGGCTTCATTGGCATTGGAGCTATTCTTGTCATCGCCATTTTTATGTACTCCTATCGCAAAACCAGACTACGCTACAACATCGACGCTCTTCTTTTAAGGTTGCCAATTTTTGGAAATATTTTTCAGGAAATAAACATTGCTCGCTTTAGTCGCGTCTTCCACTCGTTGATTAGTACCGACATCCCCATTGTGAAGAGCTTTCAAATCATGGCCGGCACCGTTGGAAATTATGCCTACCGTAAACACCTACTCGCTGCTGTACCTCAACTAGAAACTGGAATTGCCATTGGCAAAACTTTATCTACCAACAAACACCTCTTCCCTTCCACAGTAGTCGAAATGATCAGCGTCGGTGAACAAAGCGGTGCCCTAGATGAAATGACTGCAGATCTAGCAGAATATTATGAGCAGGAAGCTGAAAGTACCTTAGACGGACTGTCGGTTTTGATTGAACCGCTACTAATGCTGATTCTAGGTCTTGGCGTCGGTGTTATTGCCGTAGCTGTCCTGTGGCCAATGTATCGATTAGTCGATGTCATATGAAACAACTACCCACCAACCAAGCTGGCACATCCTTAATTGAAGCCCTGATGACTATAGCCATTTTTACTATGGTCTCTATTTCACTTTACATGATGATATGGCTAGCCTTGCATCTGCTTCGTGATGATCAAGCTCGCCTTGATGCTATTGCCATTGCGCAAACTAAAATTGAAGAGCTCAGAAATGCACCCTATGAATCAGTCGGGACCAGTGGCGGAATTCCTAGTGGAGCATTTTCTCAACTAGAAACCGTTGTTCGAAATAATCGAGATTATCACGTGGAAACTGAGATTATATACATTGACGACGTTTATGATGGTGTGGCTCCAATTGACACTGTAAATACTGACTACAAACAAGCTGAGGTAAGCGTCACATGGCAAGGACAGTACGTTAGCGAGCCAGTGGTATTATCAACTATTTTTGCCCCTGAAGGCATTGAAACCACAGCCGGTGGTGGCACCTTGTGGGTAGAGGCAGTAGATTCAGACGAGCAACCAGTTGCCGGTGCTACTATTTTAGTTACCAACACCACAACAGTTCCAACTGTTAACATCACCTCAACCACAGACATCAATGGCCGTTATATTTTACCAGGCGCTCCAGCCGCAACTCAAAGTTACCACGTTGAGCTTTCAAAAAGTGGTTACTCTTCATCTCAAACATATCCCGAAGACCTTGACTCAAACCCCAATCCAGACCCTCATGACCTCTCTGTCATCGCCCTGGATACCACTACGCTAGTAATGGTCATAGACTCTTTGGGAGAATTAAATATTCATCTTGAGCGCCGTGATGATGGAACTGCTTTAATAGACATACCGGTTCAAATTACGGGAAGCCAAAGAATCGGAACTGACCTTAGTGGTGCGGATATTCCAAAATACAGCGAATTGCTTACATCTGATTCTTCAGGAGATATTGTAATTTCATCTCTTGAAAGCGATATTTACACGATTGTCATAGATGAAGACACCACTACCTTCGATCTGGCTGGTTATTCGCAATCATTGCCGCTCAACATCGCTCCCGGTGCTTCAGAAACAGTCACACTGCTGTTAGCAGATGCTGAATCCGACACCGCTCTCCTTTCTATAACGGATATATCAGGTACACCCATTGTGGGGGCTACCGTAGACGCCACAAACGCAGATTTTTCCACAAATCTAACCGAGACAACCGATGCCAATGGTCAAGTATATTTTTCTCCTTTATCTCAAGAGAGCTTCACTGTAGAAGTCACCGCCGCTGGATACGAAATTTATTCCACATCAATCGAGGTTTCCGGGGACATGAATCTGACCTTACCGCTAACCGCCTCCTAGTATGAAGCAGCCTTCTGGATTTACAATGATTGAAATGATTATAGTAGTCGCAATCACTGCAACCATCTTCGTTATGGCATCTGACTTTTTACTTTTAAGCATGCGCACAGAAGATTATGCTGATGAACAAAACCAGGCCATAGTAGAATCAAGACGAGCGCTTGGTGTTATAGTAAACGAACTTAGAGAAACCTCACCAGCAGATACCGGGGCTTACCCACTAGCCAGTGTTGAACCTTTCGAAATAATTTTCTATAGCGATATAGATAAAGACGAAACCACAGAGCGAGTTAGGTACTCACTAGAAGGCTATGACCTAGTTCGCGGCATCACAGAGCCAAGCGGAGATCCTTTAGCTTATAACACAACCAGCGAAGTCACCTCAGTACTTTCTACATATGTCAGAAATAGTGAGAATCCAGTTTTCATTTACTATAACGAAGATTACCCGGCTGACTTAACTACAAACCCACTATCCTCACCCATCGACATCGGTGATGTCAGAATGGTGCAGATAGACTTAGAGGTAAATGTTGATCCAATTAGACTGCCTGAGACAAACGAACTCAGCGTCTCAATTCACCTGCGCAACCTCAAGGAAAATTTTAAACTATGAGACTCCACCTCTCTAAAACTAGCCGAGTCTACCACACTGATCAGCGTGGCTCAGCTTTTTTACTGACCTTATTTTTCTCAGCCATGTTTCTGATGATGTTTGGAGCTGTCTTGTCCTTTATCGTCACACAACACAAAGCGGTCCAGCACGAGGTCTGGAAAGCACAAGCCCTACATGCTGCTGAAGGTGGCGTTCAGTATTATCGCTGGCACCTATCCCATAATCCCACTGAATTCACCGAGGACACTGGCGCTAGAACCTTCCTAGATTCTGACGGTCAAACTTTTGCGCCATACACTTTAACGGTCACGGAACCAGCTGTTGGCTCAACCATTGTACGTATTACTGCCAACGCCACCCCTGAAGCTAATACAAATATTCACGCAATTGTCAGCTCGTTGTATGGAAAACCATCACTGGCTCACTACGCCTTTTTAACCAATAGTAATGTTTGGTTTGGCGACACTGAGAACATTAGTGGTGAAATTCATTCTAATGGTGGAATTCGCATGGATGGAACTGGTGACTCCGTTATTTCATCAGAACAGTTAACTTATATTTGCGGTTCCGAGCACGGTTGTTCCGATGAGGAGAAAGATGGCGTCTGGGGCACTGGTCAAATTCCAGAACTTTGGAGCTACCCAACTGAGCATATCGACTTCGATGGTATTTCCGCGCAGTTATCTGATGTCGTAGACGAAGCATCTGTTGGTGGAATTGATTTACCTGATTCAGGAGCTCTTGGCTACTATATTGTTTTTTCTCCAGATGACACCTTGACCGTTAACACTGTAACCAGTCTCTACTCTCCAGTTTACGGTTACGACGGGACAGCTTGGGTCTATGAATCTATTGATAAAAAAACTTGGACACCACTTAGTGGTTACACCAATATTCCAATCCCTGAAAACGGGATCATTCACGTCGCAGACGACACCTGGGTCAGTGGGTCTGTTTCCTCAAGCTTGCTACTTTACGCCAGTAGGGACTCAAGTAGTGCTAAGGGGCCAGCCTCAATCTATATTCAAGAAAGCATAACTTACGACTCCGCTGCTAGCGATCCAAGTCTTGGGCTAATTAGTCAACAGGACATCCTAATTCCACTACGATCAGAGGACAATTTGAGCATTGACGCAGCGCTCGTTGCTATTGGCGGTCATGCCTTTCGCTATTACTATCCAGCCTCGTCAAGCGAACCATACAAAACCTACGCTCTACGTGATAGAATAGAAACCTACGGGACTATTATTACTAACACCCTATGGACCTGGAGTTGGGTCAGTTGTGACACTTGTCCTGTTGTGAGCGGATACTCAGAAAATCAAATCACCTACGATCCTAATTTGCGCTATTCTCCTCCGCCGGGATTTCCAACGCAAGATGAATACGCCTTTATTTCCTGGGAAGAGCAAGAGATCAACCAATAACTATGCCACTATTTACGCAACCAAACTCAGGTACAATCGGCGTTGATGTTAGTGACCACGTCCTGCGCGCTGTCTATGCGGTTCCCTGGAGAAAAGGCTTAGCTATTAAGCGTTTTGCCCAAGTTCCACTACAACCAGGAATAGTTGTAGATGGAGCCATTTTAGATCCAGCTGAAGCAGCCAAGGCTGTACACTCCCTTCTTGGTCACAGACTCCCCTTTCATTCAAAGGCACTAGTTGTCGGCCTGCCTGAGCTACACAGTTTCGTTGGCTCGACCCAACAACAACGCGACTCCCTGGAAGAAGAGGTTTTACGCCACATCCCATTTGCCGAAGAAGAGGTGACGATTGATTCAATCCACTACGATCGCAACGTCATTGGTTTTGCAGCGGTTAAAACTGACATTGCTCAAACCTATTGGAACGTTTTTTCTAGCCTAGGTACACACGTCCGCGCTCTCGAGGTTGAATCGCAAGCCTTGGCTAGGTTGTATATTCCACAAGCTATTGCCGGACAATCAACTATTTTAGCTGATATCGGACAGAATCACTCGACCTTCTTAGTGGTTCAGGATGACCATATTGACCTCACGCACACCTCTAAACTGATATCAGGCAATATGCTAACAAGCTCCATCATGCGACGATTAAATCTGGACGGACCAACAGCTGAGCGAGTTAAAATAGACCAACCAACTCATCCAGAGGTTCAGGAAGCTTTTCGTGAGCACGTTGTTTCAATTGGGCAGGAGTTAGAACGTGTGATAAATTTTCACTACTCACACCCCAGCGACCCCCAGCCAACTTCATACAGACTTCTAGTTACCGGCGGAGGTGCCCAAATACCTGATCTAGTACAAAGACTAGAACAATCGGTCGGGATGCCGGTTTATCGAGCCGCTATACCACAAAATATTCACCTACCTCGAGCGCTATTACACAACAGCCATTCCTTCGCCACCGCCATTGGTCTAGCTGCTCGCTCAATAGAAAAATAGTCATGTATCACTTCAACCTTCTCCCAATAGAAAAACAAAAAGTTACCAGGTGGTGGATGATTCGGGCACAATTGAATCTAGGTTTTGTTTTGGTTAATTTAGCGATCATTGGACTGATTGCACTTTTCTGGCAGGGAAACCGCTTAATCGCGCAAGCCCAAATCGAATCAGACAATATCTTAAATCAACTACAAAACGTTCAGCAACCCCAATTCGAAAAACATGCCGACGTGCAAACCTTAAATAGCCGTATCCTTGCCCTGCGCACTATTCAGCTGGAGCATCCACCGCTTCTATTAGATATTCAGGAGTTAGCAAAGTCACTAAGTGATGGTATCGTCGTGGTAAATATTCAGCTTAACTATGAAGAAAACCTTGTCACAATTTCTGGAAATGCAAAAACTCGTGATAACTTAGAGCTGTTTCAAAAAGGCATTGAGGCTAATAATGATTTTACAGTTAAAGAATTCCCATTTGGAGCCTTTGCTCAATCCACTGACATCCCTTTTACAATTGTCCTCAATATAAAAAATACCTCAGTACCTCTTTAAAACACCTATGCAGAATTCACAATTAACACGCCAACCCCATGCACGAAGTAACCTAGTTACCCTTATTGGCATGAGTGCAGTTTTTTGCGTTTTACTGGTGGCGCTGCTGGTACCTCAGGCTCGTGAACTACACAGCAGTCGTCAAAACCTTTTGGAAACTGAAGCACAAATAAATCTACTACAAACAGCCGTCAGTAATCGCGAAACTACCCAACAGGACTATCTGGCGCTCGAAGACTCTTCAACCTTAGAGCAAAGCTTATTAGACGAACAACAAGTAATTAGTTTTATCGAGGACATTGAAAGCGCCGCCAAGCTAGCTGGAGTCACTCATTCGGTCCAACTCCAAACCTCAAGTCGAGAAGTTCAAGCAAGCTTGATTATAATTCCTGTAACAATACAAGCTAGAGGCACCTGGACTGAACTACTGCAGTTCATCGCTGAATTGGAGCTTCATGACTGGTACATCAATGCCACCCAAGTAAGCATTTCAAACGCCATCATTGACACAGATCAACAAGAGCTGTTAATTCAAGCTAAATCCTTTTGGTCAAACCCATGAATTTACATACTCAACAACCAGCTTACCTAACAGCGATTACACTTCGTTACTCCTCTCTATTGGCTTTAGCAACCGCCGCTTTCATAAGCATCTTGGGAGGGATTTATTTCTACAATGCATTTTTTGGTGCAATTGACCCTTCCGATCCGATTGCCTCAGAGATAATTACCTACCAACCTCAAACTCTAAAACTGAAACAATATGAGGAACTCGCCGTCTCTGAATTCACCCGGCAAACCTCCGCTCAAACAGTGTCAATTCAAGACATTCCTAACCCCTTTACTGATACTGCCATTATCCAAAAATCCACTGGTAGTCAACAATAATAAGATAATTGGCTAAATTTACTTGACCACTCCTAGAGGCTGTGATAATATCGATCCCGACATTCAAGAAGTTCTAAATACACGAACATGGCACATACAAAGGCAGGTGGCTCTACCAGTCTTGGCCGCGATTCCGTTGCCAAGCGCCTCGGCGTTAAGAAATTCGGTGGTCAGGCAGTAAATGCCGGAAACATCATTATCCGTCAACGAGGTTCAAAATATCGACCAGGCCCAGGCACCCGACAGGGTGAAGATGACACCATCTATGCAACCCAACCTGGCGTTGTCCTCTTTTCCACAAAAAAGCAGGAGCGCTTCACCGGAAAGTTACACAAAATTAGGATCGTTTCAGTAGTAGAAGCGAAATAAAAAAGACCGCCAACTGGCGGTCTTTTTTATTAAACCAAAGTTAGCGCTTGGTGATTTTTCGCTTGGTTGGCTTTACTGTCTTTTTAGCTCCATTACTCCGAGTCATGGCAGCCTTAACAAAACCAACAAACAGCGGATGTGGTTTTAATGGGCTCGATAAAAATTCAGGATGAAACTGAGTTCCAACAAACCATGGATGGTCCTCAAGTTCCATGATCTCTACTAAATTCTGCTGTGGATTAACACCGCTAACTATTAAACCGGCCTTCTCCAACTGTTCGACATAAGCATTATTAAACTCATAACGGTGACGATGTCGCTCAGAAATCTTTTTAACACCATAAGCCTTCTGGGTTTTGGTGCCAGGCGATAAGACGCAATCATAAGCCCCTAAACGCAAGGTTCCACCGTAACGATTCTGCTCAATATTTTCCTTTTGGTTGGGATTGACTACAATAATCGGATGTTCTGGATTCTCATCTATTTCAACAGTATGCGCCCCTTTCAAGCCGGCCACATGTCTGGCCACCTCAACGGCTGCCAATTGCATTCCATAACACAAACCAAAATATGGAATTTTATTCTCTCTCACATATTGAATAGCCATAATCTTGCCTTCAACACCACGAGAGCCAAATCCTCCCGGAATTAACACTGCATCAAAACTTGATAGCTCTTTGAGCTGTTTGGGATTCTTTTCATAATCCTCGGCGTCTATCCAAACTAACTCCGGTTGCCTCTTTTGACTCCAAGCAGCGTGCTTCAAAGCCTCAATCACGGATATGTATGAATCAGCTAACACGAATTCACCCGTCTGAAAGTATTTTCCAACTACGCCAATTCTTACTTTTTGATCAACTGTTTTAATTACCTTGACTACCTTTCTAAGCTGTTTCAAGCGATCTTGTGCTGGAGGGACTGACTTTGACTTAAGTCCAAACCTCTTCAAAAGCTTTTCACCCAAGTTTTCCTTTTCAAACAGGAGCGGCACCTCATAAATACTTTCACAATCAGGTGCAGATATGACCATGTTTTCATCAACACTACAGAACTGCGCTATTTTCTTACGGCGTACAGCATCAATTGATTTTGACGAACGGCCAACTACTACATCTGGCTGCAATCCAGCTTCATTCATTAAACGTACCGCATGTTGCGTCGGTTTAGTTTTCATTTCACCAATACTCCCCGGCACTGGCAAATAGCTAACCAACACGAAAGCCACATCATTAGGATGTTGACTCTTCATCATTCTGCCTGCCTCTAAAAATAGAATGTTCTGGTATTCTCCAACGGTACCACCTACTTCAATGATAGTTATATCTGCCTGACTTTGCTTCTGCGCCAATTTAATTCGACGAATAATCTCTTCTGGAATATGCGGCACCACCTCCACGCATTTACCTTTATACATCAGATTTCTCTCCCTCTCGATAACCTCTAGATAAACCCGACCTGTCGTCATGTAATTGACGGAGTATATATTTTTCCCCAAGAATCTTTCGTAATTTCCAATGTCCTGGTCCGTCTCATCTCCATCTTCAGTCACAAAAACCTCACCGTGCTCAGTGGGATTCATGGTACCTGCATCCACATTGATATAAGGATCAGCCTTCATGGCTGTCACCGAGTAGCCCTTGCTTTGCAAGACCATCGCCAGCGACCCAGATACCACCCCCTTACCGACTGAGGACATAACTCCTCCAACAACAAAAATATATTTTGGATCTTTTGCCATACTATTTTGCTTCAACCACTAATATTACTTCTACACTTTTACCATTCGGAAGCGTAATGGTTACGGGATGATTCCCAGTGTGCTTAATTGGCTGACTCGTGCTAATCCAGGACTCATGCACAGGATAGCCCGCCTCAACCATCAGCTTGAGTATAGCAGATTCCGAGACCGAACCAAACAGGGTTCCGTCCGCATTAGCTGAAGCCGATGTCTTGATAGTTTTTCCAGACAGGCTTTCTGCTAAGGCTTTTAACTCAGATTCATTTTCAGCCCTTAATTCAGAGACGGCTAGCTGCTTTTTTTTAAAATCTTCTATCGCAGTCTCCGTAGCCGGAATGGCTAACCCATTCGGCAATAAGTAATTTGTCGCATGCCCATCGGCCACGTCTTTAATCTGTCCAGTTTTTTTGATTATTACCTTCATA
Organism: Candidatus Kerfeldbacteria bacterium CG15_BIG_FIL_POST_REV_8_21_14_020_45_12; assembly: GCA_002781785.1. GTDB lineage: Bacteria > Patescibacteriota > Patescibacteriia > UBA9570 > XYC2-FULL-38-9 > UM-FILTER-45-8. The sequence continues at coordinate 6,460 of PFGC01000060.1, read as the reverse complement.
TATATATTATCAATTATTCAGTTACGTCAGTCGGGGCGAGATATTTCTGCTTTACTTCGACAAAACCTGTAGGGTCTTGAAAATATTCCTCAGCTAAATCCAATTGCGGATCAACGTCTGCCGAATAGTCTTCGGCCGTTCTGTCCATATAGTAATCTGGCTGAATCCCCTTTTTGTCTATCAGATGTCGATCCGGTGTTAGCCACCTTGCCACGGTCAATTTTAATGACGAGCCGTCATCAAATGTCTGTAAGTCCTGTACCGTACCCTTGCCAAAAGACTCAGTGCCCATCACAACAGCTTGGTCATGATCTTGCAGAGCTCCTGCTAAAATCTCAGCAGCTGAAGCCGACCCGCGATTGATCAGTACCACTACTGGAATTCCTGCTAGCGACTGGGTTTTTGAAGCCTCGTAGCTTTTTTCACCGCTGGTTCCACTTTCTTCATAAACCACTATTTCTCCAGGTGCCAAAAAGTGAGAAGCAATATCAATTGCGGCCGTCAGGAAGCCACCAGCATTATTACGCATATCTAATATAATGCCATCCGGTTGCTGCAGTAACATTTCATTTACCGCTTCGTCGAAGGCAGCTGCCGTATCACTATTAAAGGCAGTTAGCTTCAAATGAACGATGTCATTACCGTCAACTGTCACTGTCTCCGTTTGAACGCTTTCCACATGGATAACATCACGAGTGACTGACACCTCTATTAAATCATCATTTCCAGCCCGCTCTATCAATAGAGTTACCACTGTACCCTGCTCACCCCTAATGTGACTCACAGCAGCATCTAAAGACATGCCAGAGGTGTCTAAGCCATCAATCAACACCACGTGATCACCGGCTTGCAAGCCAGCCTTCTCAGCCGGCGAATCCGGCAATGGCGCAATAATAGTAAGTAGTTCATTTTTTACACCAACCTCTGCTCCAATGCCTTGAAAATTCCCGTTAATTTCATCCAAAAACGCGGCTGAATCTTCCGGTGGAAAAAAGACCGAGTAGGGATCATCTAAGCCTTCAACAATGCCTCCAATCGCCCCGTACAAGAGTTGGTCATCGGAAACTGGCTGGTTAACGTACTTACGCTGAACTAGTGTCCAGACTCGCCAAAACTGCTCAAAGCTAGCTTTAGACTGAGCTGGATCCTGCAGCAGATCATCATCCAACAATTGCTGGGCCTCCTCATAACTGATACCCGCATAAGAATCCTTGGTTGATCCTGCAAAAAAACCAAGACCAATACCAGCCACAAATACAGCCAAACCAATAGTCGCTAAAAATAACCGACGAGACCCCTGGTGCCTCTTATCCTCGAATTCGTGTAATGTCTGCCCCGATGGCGGCAAGTCGTTCTTCAATGCGTTCATAGCCTCGATCAATGTGATAGATATTTTGTATTGTCGTAGTTCCCTTTGCAATTAAACCCGCAATCAACATAGCAATGCCGGCTCTCAGATCTGGTGTGGTCAGCGTCTTACCAATAAGTTCCATCGGACCGTCAACTAATATACGATACGGATCCAGCAACGATATTTTTGCGCCCATCCGGTTCAGCTCGTCGGTATAGAACAATCTGCCTTCAAAAATAGTTTCCCGAACATGACTGGTACCGGACGCTTGTGTTAACAGAATCGTCATAGGTGATTGCAAGTCCGTTGGGAAGCCTGGATACTCATGGGTCACAACTTCGATTGGCTCTAAATCTCCCCGGGAACCGTAGACGTGAATACTATCTGGTGTTGTCTCAAGCTTAACTCCCATTTGCATCATCATTTGAAGCGGCAGCTCCAAATGATCTGGTCGGCAGTTAGTAATAGTTAAATCACTACCAGTCGCCGCCGCTAGCATTGCAAAAGAACCAGCTTCAATACGATCAGGAATAACTTTAACCTCTCCACCTGTCAACAACTTACCACCCTCAATAGTCACTGTGTGAGTTCCAATTCCAGAAATCTTAGCGCCTTGTGCCATTAAAAACTCCCCCAGCGCTACAACTTCTGGCTCACAAGCCGCGTTCTTAATAACCGTAACTCCTTCTGCCAGAACCGCCGCCATCATAATTGTCTCAGTTCCAGTCACCGTGATGCGAGGCAAAAATATTTCACAACCTCTTAAACCTTTCTTGCCACGAAAATCATACATTTCATCACGTTCAGTAACTTGAGCACCCAACGCTCGAAAGCTATCAACAAAAAAGTTCAGTGGTCGCCGTCCAATTTTATCACCACCTGGACTAGGCAACTCAACTCGACCATACCGAGCTAGTAGCGGCCCTATCAAGACTAGAGAAGCCCGCAGCTTTGGAACTAGCTCTGTGGACAACTTGCCATCAAAATGTTCCGGTGGAGTTATCGTTACTGTCCGATTATCTCGATTGACGGTTCCACCTATCTGTTCTACAATTTCCAACAATCGAAAGACATCTTCGACTTGAGGAACATTGTGAATAGTAATTGGACCGTCAAAAAGAAAAGCAGCTGGGATCAACTTTAAGACATGGTTCTTAGCACCATTTACTGATAACTCACCGTGCAACTTTTGGCCACCTTGAATAACGAATTGTTCCATAGAGGCTGTTCGATTAACCGTTGGATTATACTGAAATGAAGACAAAGGGTCAATCAGAGGAAACCTTAGGTAAACAGAGACAACAGCGTCACTCCGTTTTGTTTTGGGTATTTTCTATCTCTGCCATTCCCTTGACGGTGCTTGTAGTAATCCTAGCGGCTGGGTATCGATTTGATGGTAATACTCGTTCTTTGGTACCGTCGGCAGCTATAATGGTTGAAACCATCCCTGCTGAAGTCACAATTTCTCTAAATGAAGATGTAACTTCTACAAAAACTCCATTCGTGAGAAAATTGGAACCCGGTAACTATCGCGTGCTTCTAGAAGCGCCAGGATATCACTCTTGGGAAAAACAACTTGTATTTAAGGAGACAAAGTCGCTTATCTTTCCTCGGGTAGTATTATTTCCCGAAACCACGCCAAGCCTTATTGAAAAAACAAAGGTAGAGTCGACGCACAATTTAATTTCTTCTCTGCCGGAAAACCTCAAAGAGACCTACCAAGCGGCCGGCTGGGACGACACTAGTGAATTGCAATTATTAGCTGGACCCGCTGATCTAATTATTGATACAAAACAGTCAGTTGCTTTTATTATCGAAGACGCCAAGGATTTTTCAATTACTGGCAGGTTCTCGGCAAAGATACATGATGCAGAATGGAATGATAATCGCGTGCTGTTATATGTAACCGACAATGAACTTTGGATTTACGACCATCGCACTGAACAACACACGTTACTCCAAAGACAAAGCACACCAATCCTCGACGCTACCTGGCATCCTGGTGGAGGTTATATTTTCTTTAGTGATGCCAATGGACTTTCAGCTATCGAGCTAGACGATCGTGACCACCGTCAAATCTGGCACCTATCAACCACACCATCACCCACAGACTTAAATGTCAACGCTAAGGGCAATACACTAACCTTTGCCTCTGATAACTTGGGTTATAGCCTTCCCCTCGAATATTAATTCGTTGACCTAGCTGCCAAATGTGCAGCCACTGCTTCCTGCCATGAACGAAGCGGAGGTAGTTTTGTATTTATTAAGACAGAATAATCTGGCCTGGCCGCTGGTCTAGGAAATTCACTAGCTGGAACCGGTAACAACTTGATAGAAACCTTTGCCTGAGAAAAAATTTCTTGTGCGAACTCATACCAATTACAACTTCCGCTATTAGTAATGTGATAAATGCCTGGGTCATAGCCACCTTCAATCAGCAAGCGAGTTTGCGCAGCTAAATCAGGGGTATAGGTTGGGGCTGCCACCTCTTCATTTACAACCTTCAATTCATCCCGGGTTTTTGCTAGCTCCAGCATAGTGTCAACAAAACTATTTTTCGAACCTGTACTTACTCCAGGAGCTCCAAACAGACGGCAAGTTCTGATCAAAAATACGTTAGCTTTGCTATTTAAAACATTTAATTCTCCCATACGCTTAGACTCGGCGTATCGACTCTGAGGATCTGGCACAGCCTCCTCGTCATACCCATTGGCATCATTACCAGCAAACACATAGTCTGAACTGTAATGAACTAGAGTTGCGCCAATTTCTGCACAAGCATCGGCCAAATTCCATGGACCTTCTCCGTTAATTTTCTTAGCAAGCTCGAAACTATCATCTTCTTCAGCGTCATCAACGGCGTTGTAGGCAGCTGAATTAATAACCAGGTCTGGCTTCATTTCTGCCAGCTTTTCAAAAACCATTTCTCGGTCAGTGATATCTAGCTCATCCTTATCCCAGCACACCGGATTGCAATCTGAAAAAACCTGCTTTAAATCCTGACCCAACATTCCGTGACACCCAATAATTAAAACCTTGCCTTGAAATTTATCTGTCGACATACTGTTTTTGATAATAATCTTCATACTCACCTGATTTTAATGGGACCCACCACTCTTTGTTATCAAGGTACCATTTAACCGTCGCTGCCAGCCCCTCAGTAAAAGAGGTTTTAGGCTCCCAGCCTAGCTCATTAGACAGCTTAGTGTGATCAATAGCATAACGACGGTCGTGGCCAGCTCTATCCTTCACGTAATCTATCATTGATTCATTATTGCCTGTCAGCTCTAAAATCTTGTTAGTCAAATCAAGATTAGTCGTCTCTTCACCTGAGCCAATGTTATAAATCTCTCCCGCCTTACCATCGTGCAAAATTCTATCAACTGCCCGACAATGATCCTCTGTATAAATCCACTCTCTCACATTAAGACCATCACCATACAAAGGCACTTTCTTGCCCTCCAGTAAATTAGTAATAAAAAGTGGAATCACTTTTTCTGGATATTGGTATGGCCCATAAAAGTTGCAGCTGTGAGTTACAACCACCGGAGTTTGGTAGGTTACCCAGTAAGCTCGACAAAGGTGATCTCCGCCAGCCTTAGCCGCAGAATATGGACTATTAGGTTCAAATGGACTCTTCTCTGTAAAAGCACCTGTCTCAATTGACCCAAAAACCTCGTCAGTTGAAATCTGCACTAATTTTCCTGTGCCGTGCCGCTTCACCGCCTCCAACAACTGATAGGTGCCGACTACATCAGTCATCAAGAAAGCCTTCGGGTCAAGAATTGATCTATCGACATGAGTCTCAGCAGCATAATTTAATACAACGTCAGGATTAAAGTTTGCAAATGCCTCTTCAACTGCTATTTCATCGGCGATATCACCTTTCATAAATTGATAACGCGGATTACCGTCTGCCTCAATTAAGTTATTTGGATTGGCTGCATAGGTCAATTTATCAAAATTCAACACCTCATATTCTGGATACGTGCGTAACAAATAGCGGATCATATTTGACCCCATGAATCCTGAGCCTCCCGTTATAAGTATTTTCATCGTCTTGTAGAAAATAATTGCCAAGCAGCCAGCGTCATCCCATCACGAATGCTACCAGCCGCAATTAATGTATCAATTTCTGCTCTAGTGTACAACTCTACCGTCAGGTCCTCATCAACCTCTAATTGATTTTCTCCCAATTCGACATCGTCTATGTGAAAGACATGGCAGACTTCATTTGAAATACCATTAAATGGCAAAAATTCCCCGATAAGCGAAAGCTTACCTCCTAACAGACCAGCCTCTTCCTTACCTTCACGCAAAGCTGCCTGGCCTGGCTCCTCACCAGCATTTAGTCCACCGCAAGGAAACTCCAGCTCCCAACTTTGCTGAATATAACGAAACTGCTTCACCATAACGAACTTTCCGTCTGCGGTTTGAGGTATCACCATAGCTGACCCCTCTGTATCAACAATAAAATAATTACCCTCCTCTCCATTGGGTAGGACATAGCGATCATGTTGAATTTTGTAAAAGTGACAAGAAAACGCCGTCTTCCGACTAAGCTGTGAAAACGGCGCCTTCTTTAAAGTCATGCTGATATTATGTTCCAGTCTCCCAAGAATTCAAGTAGTGCTCCTGAGCTGGCGTTAATAGGTCCACACCAATTCCCATACTCTTCAACTTTAATCTGGCGATATTATCGTCTAATTTTTTTGGTAGAGCGTAAACTTTATTCTCCATCTTCTTATAATTTTTAGCGATATGCTCTGCGGCCAGCGCTTGATTGGCAAAGCTCATATCCATCACTGAAGCTGGGTGTCCTTCCGCTGAAGCTAAATTAATCAAACGCCCCTCACCCAGGACGTTGATGGTTTTTCCACTTTTAAGGGTGTACTCCATAACATATGGACGAACTTCCTTACGAGATTTTGAGATAGATCTCAGACCCTTTAAATTAAGCTCAATGTCGAAGTGACCTGAGTTGCAAACAATCGCTCCCTCTTTCATAGCTTTAAAATGCTTCACATCAACAACATGCATATTACCAGTTAGGGTAGCCACAAAGTCAGCGATTTTAACCGCCTCCATCATTGGCATAACTGAGAAGCC
>PFGC01000052.1 GCA_002781785.1 Candidatus Kerfeldbacteria bacterium CG15_BIG_FIL_POST_REV_8_21_14_020_45_12 | reverse complement strand
CAAACAACAAGACGACGGAAAAGCTTCAGCGTCTCGAACATGCGCAGTCTGTGCCTCTGAAACTTCTTATTGCTGGATTCATGATTGCTCTTGGAGCCATCATCTTGATCTTCTTCACCTAACGCTATGGATTTCCTTCCTCTTGTCACAATCCCCGTGTTCTTAGTGCTTGTCGCTCTGACCAAGCCATCTCTTATGAAATATACCGGCTGGAATGTCTGTGCTATCTGTGTCGCCGTCTCAGCGACATGGGTCACGCTCCTGTTTCTTCTCTGGCGCGGCTTCATTCTGGATACAACCTCAATTGCTATTCTGATGGGAATGAGTGTCACAGGGTTCATGTACAAACTTGAGACGTATTACAATGTGAATGCACTAAGGCATCTTTGGATGGCAAGACTTGTGACAGTCTTAGGAGGATTCTTAACCGTGATGCTGATCGTGGAACGCTCCTGGCAAGGGGCACTTGTCAGTGGAATTGGATCTCTGATCGGGCTCGTTATAATCAGTTTTCTGCTGCAAGGAACAACACACCGAGAGGCTGTGGAGTCTGCAGGCGATGGGGTCAAAAAGTCACTTCTCAAAAAACTTGATAACTGTTGCTGATATGTACAAAAACCTCTTCTTTATCCTTCTCCTCATTATCGCTGGAGTAGGTACTGCATTTGCTTTTAACCGTACAGAACTCCTTCTGATACAAGACACCTCACCGGTAAGCGAGGACGTGGTGCCTACAAATTTGGAAACAGATCTGTATCAGGAACAAAATGGCATTGAAATTACGATTGAACGCATTGAACAACGCGAGGACGTCACCGTTCTCACACTAGGCTTAAGCAATCACCGTTTCGATCTTGGGCAGGATGTGATCTACGAACAGGCGACCCTCAATGGTCAAGCGTCCATCTCCCACACCATCCCAACCAATGCGGTGGGTGGACACCATGTGGAGGCGGAAGTGTTGTTTGAAAAAACAACAAGCGGGTCACTTGTGTTGACGCCGGTTGAGGGCACAACATTCACCTTCAATAACCTATGGTAGAAACCGCCTACACCATAAACGGGATGACCTGTGGGTCATGTGCAATGAAGATAGAAAAAGCCGTTCACGCCATGCACGGCGTCCAAAAAGCCCACGTCGCATTCAAAGCGAAATCACTCACGATCACATCTGAAAATGGAGTGGGCAGACAACAACTCGTTGACACGCTCGCCAACCTTGGCCACTACACACTTAAAGAGGCGACCGATTCCACTCAGGAACCAGCCATCTACTCTGTGCTTGTCTGGGGAATTCTCGGAGGAATGCTCATTTCTCTCATTTTTTACCTTATCCAAGCATTTGGCATGCAAAGCTGGACCCTGCCGATTGAGTTCATGACGGATAACTGGTATCTCGTTCTCCCCTTGATTGCTGGATTTGCAACGCAGGCAGGACTGTTTCGTGCCATACACCTACTCACAAAGCACGGTGGAGCTGGTGTGGTGGCTGGTTCAGGCAGTGTCTCCGGTGGCGCTATGCTTGCGTGCTGCCTACACAATCTCGTTCCTTTGTTTCCTATTCTCGGCGTGAGTGGCCTTGCCGCATTCTTCGCTGCCTATCAGACACAGGTATTTCTCTTGAGTATTGCCGTGACCTTTACAGGTGTCGGATATATGCTATGGAAGTACTCTTCAGTTAAACGTGCGTGCAAAACGCACCATTAATCTATGAGTCTCCACTAGAGCCCCTCGCAAAACACGGGGGGCTCTAGTGGATTTTCTTTTTGTTTGGTACTATCTTTTGCAGATTATGCCCACGAAACTCAAGCGACTCTTGTTCATACTCGCAGTGGTCACCATTTCACCCATGGGCGTGTTTGCGTCGTTTGCTTCGTCTGTCAATGCATCGAGCACACCAGGCTTAGAGATGATGAACATGCATTGTGCGGTAGAGAATGGATGTCAGGACCAGCGAAAGAACTGCCTTGACCATTGCTTGGAAATGATGAGCACGCGAGAACAAACGTCCGTTGCACTTCAAAACACAGAAATCAACACCGCATTCGTTACAGACAAAATCCGCACAGTATTTAGTTATGCAGGCTCCCTCGTACCATTCTTAGAACATAGACCCCCCATAGACCCCCGTCTCACCCGTTCAACCGTTCGAAGAGAATAGAGGAGTAGCAATCGTGTTATTGTTATTCATATCTATTCTTTTTTGTTATGGCAAAAACGTATTTGTTCCATGTGAAGGGAACAACCTGTACAAGCTGTGAAGTGGTGATTGAACGGGAAGTTCGTGAGTTGGATGGTGTCCTTGGCGTTGATGTCTCGCACGCAAAAGGTGTTGTCGCGATCACGATGAAAAAGGGGCACCCAATCCATGCGGCGCAACTTGAATCTCTTCTTGGCACCCATGGGTATCAGTTTTCTAAGAAGGAAAAGGAACTTCCGCCTCAACCTTGGAACTGGGGACGCATCGCAACCATTGTCGGAATTGTTGCGCTCACCTATTTCATCTTAAGCAAGGCTGGTTTCCTCACATACAGTCCAACCATTGACGGAGGAAAGGGTCTTGCAGGTGTCTTTCTGATTGGTCTGATTGCCTCCGTCTCCTCCTGCACAGCTGTCCTTGGGGGGTTACTCGTCGCTGTCTCTGCCTCCTCAGCAAAGCAAAATCAGAACAAGAGTCTCCGTGAGCGCATGCGCCCACACATTCTCTTCAATGCAGGTCGTCTCATTGGATTTCTCTTTTTCGGCGCCATCATTGGACTTGTTGGATCGCTCATCCAGCTTTCCATTGGCTTCAATGGTCTCCTCATCTTGATCGTTGCCCTCCTCATGATCGGGCTTGGGGTGAACCTCCTTGGCATCGTTCCAAGAGGAGTTTCTGTGATTCGTCCACCCAAGTGGCTCACACACAAAATCCACGACCTCAGTACTTCTCATCATCCGCATGTTCCATTTGCCCTTGGAGCACTCACCTTTTTCCTCCCCTGCGGCTTCACCCAAGCCATGCAGCTCTACGCTCTCTCCCTTGGCGACATGAAATCCTCTGCGCTTCTCATGGGAGTGTTCGCCCTCGGCACCCTCCCTGCCCTCCTCGGAATCGGTGCAATCACTTCCTCCGCAACGGGTGAACGCCTCAAAAAAATTACGGCTGTTGCCGGTGTCCTTGTGATCACCCTCGGCATCAGCAATGTCCAAAACAGCTTTGCTCTCCTTGACTGGCACCCCTTCGCCTTTACGGGGCAAAGCTATACAGTAGATGCATCAGCTCCCACCATGGTCGGTGGTGAGCAACTCATTCAGATGGAGGTGAGTGAGCGTGGACTCTACATCCCAGATGAGCTCACCGTTGTTGAGGGCATTCCTGTGCGATGGGAAATCTTTGGTGCGGACTTTATGGGCTGTGCAGACTCACTCATCATGAGAGAGTTTGGAATCAATACTCACCTAGATCCCGGGTCGAACACGGTCACATTCACCCCAACACAAACCGGACGATTCACTTATAGTTGTTCAATGGGAATGATTCGCGGAACCATGTACGTTATTCCACAGGAAACATTGTAAGAATAAACCTTACTTGAGGGGAGACTGAGGCAACAACTTTGAGTCGGCTTAATACGTATCAGCCGATCTCACAAGTTCATTTGCCGATGGCTCCCCGAAATACAAATCTATGAAAAAAATTCAATTCGGTATTGAGGGGATGCATTGTGCGTCATGCGCAGTAAAGATCGAAGGTTCCCTCGGCAAAAAATCAGGGGTCCACTCCGCAAACGTCAACTATGCGCTCGCAGAAGCACAGGTGGAATTTGATGAATCCAAACTCTCAGAGGAGGATCTCCACAAGGTCATCAAAGATGAAGGGTATTCGATCAAACCCGAAGCAACGGCACACACACAACACAATGCCCATGAGCACATGCAAGGAGGCACGAGAGCAGCAAAAACGAAAACGCTTATCGCCGCCCTCTTTGGGATTCCCGCATTCATCCTTGCGATGTTCATGATTGAGCTTCCTGGAAGCGTGGCGGGCATGAGTCTCTCTGGATGGATTCAAGGTATTCTCGCAAGCATTGTTGTCTTGTGGCCCGGCATGGAATTTCATCGCACAGCGTTCAAGCAGGCGAAACGGTTTCAAGCTGGCATGGATACCCTCATCTCGATGGGAACACTTGTCGCCCTTGCCTTTAGTTGGTGGCAGCTGTTTGTAGGTGGCGAGCTCTACTTCGAAACAGCGGCAATTATTACGGTCTTTATTCTGCTTGGTCGTTACTTAGAAGCAACGAGCAAAGGAAAAGCCAGTGAAGCCGTGATGAAGCTCCTTGAGCTTGGGGCTAAGCGTGCACACCGACTCTCAAGCACAGGTGAGATCGATGAAGTCGATGTAGACGAGCTAAACGTTGGTGATCGTGTCCTCGTGAAGCCAGGTGAAAAGGTTCCTCTTGATGGAACCATCATGGAAGGTGCTTCCTCGGTTGATGAGTCCATGCTGACCGGTGAGAGTCTCCCCGTCGGCAAAAAGGTCGGTGATACGATCTATGGAGCGACGGTCAACCAACAAGGTTCGCTCACGATCCGAATCGAAAAACTCGCCGGAGA
>PFGC01000014.1 GCA_002781785.1 Candidatus Kerfeldbacteria bacterium CG15_BIG_FIL_POST_REV_8_21_14_020_45_12 | reverse complement strand
AGAAAAAGAGGCGTAACTGATTTATGAATCAGCGGATTACATAATCACCAACTTTTATAAAATCAGTCAGTCGCTTCTCGTTGCTCAGGGCTATTCTTCCTAAATATAACAGTAAGGCGCGCATCTCCTTCAGAAAAAAGTTCAAATGATTCATTTACTTCTTCCCACTCTGGACGTGTCCAAAACCAGGTTTGTCCATCTTCAATAATAAAACCACCAGGTTTTAATACACGCTCTATTTCTTGCAACAGCATCCGGAGATTGCCACGAAAGTTATCAAGGGCACGATAATAAATTACATCCACTGTTTCTGAATGCATTTTCGCCAATGCGACAACGATATCATCTCGAATTTCGAGTAGGCACGTATCTTGAATCTCCGTCTCTCTTTTTTGACCAATTTCGAGACTAGTTGGAGTTTGAATATCTACCTCAATAATTGTTGAGGCGCCAACCATTCTTCCAATACGCACGTCCGAGCCAAGGCCATGTCCGAGCGATACAAAAACACCACCCCCAGCCTCTGATTTAATTTCCTCAACTGTTGGTTTTAACCCATCGTCCCATATCTCCGAATAACCAGCGCTTTGTGATATTCCAAAAGGGCCAGCAGCGGCTTCGTACGCCATTGCTGCTGCTGAACGGATCTCATCCATGTTTTGGTGTTGGTAACCAAAAAGTTGTTCATACACTGAGCTTCGTTCTGCGCTTGTTGTCGCTTGTTTCGACTCAGGATCACCTTCTTTACGAGGCTTACCAAAGATTTTTCTTTCAGACATGTGACAAGTTAAGCATACGCCTTTAACTATGTAAATTACTTGTACCGGAAAGTCACTCTGGAGTGATATTTTTAGAGTTTTTTTTCTTTGATTATAAGCGATTTCCAAATTGCTCCAGTATCTATAAAACGATTGCAAAGGATCTTGACAAAACCTCCATTTTTTGTTAGTCTGCTTCGTTATTATTTAGGGAGATAGCATGGAATCACAAAGAAATGTCACGAAAATAGCAGGCGCGTTGTCCTCCTTCGGACTAGCTTTGTGTTTAATCTTTGTTACTTCAGTTGCGACCGCTACGAGCGACGATAGTGAGGATCTTCTCTCCCGTGACCTCTCCGACAAGGCCTATGAATTCGGGGTGTATCTAGGTAATGATCCGGATATGCTCTATCGACTGACTGTTTTTGAGAAGGTTGTCATCGATACAAGTGAGTTCAGTAAAGACGAAATTTCTATTCTCCGTAACAGCGGTACTAAGGTATATGCTGAGATTTCCATAAGCACAGCTCAAAAAGGTACATCTGTGCACGAGAAAAAGAAATCAGCACGGCTCAAGAAAGTTCCTCAAACGTTGACGAACACCTATTACATGGACCCGTCAAAAAAGAATTGGCGGAATTTTGTGGTTAATACTCGAGTGAAGAGCGCAGAGAAGAAAGAGGTAGATGGATTCTATCTGACCGGTGCCGATGTCTACGACTCAGTTGGTAAAAAAAATAAATCTGATGTCGCGGCAGGGGTCTTCAGAACGATAATAGAAATTGATAAGAAATATCCAAAGAAGAAGATTATAGTTGAAGATCCACTTGGTGCATTTGGTGATGATGTTATAACCAGGGAGCAGATCTTGCGCCATGTTGATGCCATCAGCAAGACAGAGTTGAACTACAAGCCAAATTACTCAGCTTCTGATGATGGTCAAGACACCTACCAACAGCAGACCTCTAAAAAACGACAGTCGTGGGTAAAAAAGTTAAAAACATACAAACGTAAAGGTATAAAGATATACACCATCGATTTCACGCAAAAAAAGAGTAATAAAGAGATCGCCGAGACTCGAGCAAGGAAAAATGGATTCACAAGCTTTGTTGGGACACGAGACCTCGATAATGTACTTTGGTACGGTGGACAAACCTCGTCGTTTGTAACCCGGCCCTTCACAGAGGATAGTATTTGGAACACACCTATCGACGATAACCCTAAGATAGAGGAGAAGAGTGATCTCATGATCGATACAATCGAAGACGGTTATTCGTTGGGCCGTCTGTTCCTTAATGTGGAACAGTGGACTGTGCCAATCTACTATGCTGACAATAGCACTCCTACTTATGTTGTTGATTGCACTAGCGGTTGTGGACCGGGTTTTACTGGATCACTAGGATATGAAACTGCGGCGATGCCAATACCTGATAACGCCGAGCCAGACGACACCAGCGATGGGCTGATGACCGTGGTGAATGTTGAAACTGGCTACAGCTATGATTATTTTCAAGCCGAAAAAAAAGGTAAAAACTGGACGACAGCGGGCGGGTTTCGTTTTGACTTGAGTGATGATGGAGTTCAGGAAATTAGTGCGACAAGTACTGGTGCTCGTGGTGCTGGCTTTCCTCTGATGGCCGGTCTTGTTCATCGTGATGAAATACTTCAAGGGCACATCCCACACGCTCTAGTGATGGCTGTTGACTACCCAAAGGCTGGATCATTTGTGTGGCCCGCGTCCGCAGAAGATGGACGCAGCGAAGAGAACTATGCAATTCCTGAGGGCGCTCGTATTCAACTTAATCCAGACCTTGATGTTGACTCACTCGGCCTTAATCGGACCGGTACGATTATCGCCCGCGCCCTCCAAGAGTATGGCGCCTTCATCGGAGACAATAGTGATGGCCTTTCCATCTATGTAGAGGGGCGATACGCCAAGAGTCCCGAGTGGGAGAATGACGCGACTGGTGAGGAATCAATTATTTCAATGGAAGACATTAACGATATCCCATTAGATCAACTTCGCGTTCTTGAAATGGGAGAATTATTGACAAATCCATATCTTAAATAAATAATTAGTCACAACAACATAGAATCAAACAGGTCCTCGTTTTAAAGGGTTCAATATCATCTACAATGGATAACAACAGAACAAAAAAAGACAAGAGTTATGCAATTGGTTGGAATACGTCATCTGTTTATCTCATGGCATCTCTCATTGGAATAATTATTCATATTGGAACGTCACTTGCTGGGGTAAGTGATATTCATGGTCTGAAGTTCTGGTTTATTCTTGGCTTCGCTGCCGCTGTATTTTTTGTATCGTTATATTCGTTAAAGCGGTGAGGATACACCGATGTTTCAGGTGCTGAAATAGATTACAACTTCCGAGCTAGTTAAAAACACTAGTTTATAATTCAATCATGCTCTTGGCTTAGAAAAACAAGAGGTTGTCTCACGGGTTTTTTCCGAACTATTTTGCTTAAACTATGAATTTTGTCTTGAGCCAAAAGACGCGCTCTTAACACTCTTCAAACGACACGAGTATAAAAAAGCCGCCCAGATGGACGACTCTTCTTTATCTGGCTCCGGGGGTCGGGCTCGAACCGACGACCAATGCGTTAACAGCGCACTGCTCTACCACTGAGCTACCCCGGAATATTGACCCTCTGTTTGAAAGTCACGCGGAAAAGTATAGCCTAGAGCTATTTTTCGGTCAACTAATAGTCGCCTTGACGTCTGCGGCGTTCTTATCTATCCTGCTCGCGCGTACCAGGAGGTTAACGCCATGACGAGGAAGGAACAAGTTGCCAGGGAAGTCCTGCCCGCGCTCAAGCCAGCCATGATTGCCATATTGAGGGGCGTTCGTGGTCCGCGGAGTGAAGCTCAGCTTCAAGCACTGGAGGGTGTCTTGGCCCCCCATGGCTTCAGGGTGGAGGGGCTCAGTTTTCACCAAGACACCCGTGTTGTACTCCTCACTCTGGCCCCCGCGTCGCCACAGAGGGAGTACCTGCTCGACGGCGCCTACCGTGATGGTGAGCTCCACTTCGGAGCCGAAGGTACGCAGGGATACTCCAGACTGATGGGTCTCCCTGCTCCCGCCAAGAAGGCCTACACCACAGCGTCGTAGGCCACTTTTTTTACCAGAAAGACCCACTCCATAAACCGGGGCTATTGTTGACAAAGGGCTAAAAATCTGTTATACAAAGTTAATATGTGGCGCCAACCCCCAGGTAGGACTCGCGATCCAATCATTGAGAAAGCAACTGACTCTGAGTTTGTTGAGTTGGGTTGGCAAGATCGATTAAGAGATCGCCTGGACAGGAACAACAACGCTGAGGAGCACATCGAAGATTATCGCTGGATGATTTCTGACGCTGTTTCCAGGCACGGTCAGGTTTTGGTAGTTCAAGGTGATATTGAAGATACAATTTTTCTATCCGAAGCGGCCGATCGCTTTGTTACCACAGCAAGGGGTCGTGAGCCCAGGTCTCGTAACGTGGCAGTTGCTACACAAACAGTAGATGCTGCTATTGGTGCGTCCCACGCTATTAGCGCGCTACATGACGGCAGTCAAAGTCTCGGTTCCTATGTTGGGTACGCCACGGGCCAAGGGAAAAATTTAGACGCTGGAGCTAAGATTAGTACCAGCGCCACTGGTAATGCAGCTCGCCACGCTCTGGAGGGACGGGTTAATGCTACCCACGTAGGCGCCATCATTATTGATGGAGCAGATCAAGACACCGTCAACAATCACTTGCTAATGGGAGCGCTAAAGCTTCAGCAGGAGAGGGGAGATCTGCCAGTTACTATTTTAGTATCAAGACGAGTTGACCGGGCAGAGACCTTAGCTAATTTCTTTAGCACGTACCCGGTAGATCAAACTTTTTTTAAGAATAGGCCAGAAGGAAACAAGCTGCCTACAGATATCCGCTATGAAGAAGCTAAAGAGCCTTGGCACATTCCTTTGGAGCAAAGAGTCGCAGAAATTATCAACCAGATAATTAGTGGCCAGGTGCCGCTGGACAGTAACGCCATCGCTTTTTTGAGAAATGAAGACA
>PFGC01000010.1:22399-22972 GCA_002781785.1 Candidatus Kerfeldbacteria bacterium CG15_BIG_FIL_POST_REV_8_21_14_020_45_12 | reverse complement strand
CCTAAGGTAGCGAAATTCCTTGTCGGGTAAGTTCCGACCTGCACGAATGGCATAACGACTTGGAAACTGTCTCAACGAGGGACTCGGCGAAATTACACTACCGGTAAAGATGCCGGTTACCCGCAGCAGGACGAAAAGACCCCGTGAAGCTTTACTACAACTTGACATTGATGTAATGAATTATTTGCTCAGTATAGGTGGGAGACTTTGAGGCGCCGCTTTGGCGGTTGCTAAGTCGCAATATGAGATACCACCCTGGTGATTTGTTACATCTAACTCTCCTCCATGAATCTGGAGTGAGGACAGTGTCTGGTGGGTAGTTTGTCTGGGGCGGATGCCTCCCAAAATGTAACGGAGGCGTTCACAAAGGTTGGCTAGGTTCGGATGGAAATCGAACCGATAGTGTAAAGGCAGAAGCCAGCTTTACTGCAAGACCCGCAAGTCGAGCAGTTACGAAAGTAGGACTTAGTGATCCGACCGTACGAAATAGGACGGCGGAAGCTCATCGGATAAAAGTTACTCCGGGGATAACAGGCTAGTCTGGCCCAATAGTCCATATAGACGGCCAGGTTC
>PFGC01000010.1:0-22357 GCA_002781785.1 Candidatus Kerfeldbacteria bacterium CG15_BIG_FIL_POST_REV_8_21_14_020_45_12 | reverse complement strand
CAATTAAAGCGGCACGCGAGCTGGGTTCAGAACGTCGTGAGACAGTTCGGTCTCCTATCCGCTGTGGGCGTGGAATCTTGAGCAGGCCCTTCTCTAGTACGAGAGGACCGAGAAGGACGAAGCTCTCGTGTATCAGTTGTGGCACCAGCCGCATTGCTGAGTAGCGACCTTCGGTTCGGATAACCGCTGAAAGCATCTAAGCGGGAAGCCGTCTGCAAGATTAGGATTTATAGACTCCTGGAAGACGACCAGGTTGATAGGCTACAGGTGGAAGCCCGGTGACGGGTGCAGCCAAGTAGTACTAATATGTCGATTGGTCTCGACGCACAGTTTGCTCATTCACATCTTATTTGAGCTGATGTATACTTGATCGAGTTTTATGAGAAAGCATTGGACCTCAATTAAAGGAGCTGCACGATACGTTGGAGTATTCGTGGTGGTTCTAGCTGTAGGTGCTGTCATCCTTTATATGGTGCAGCCGACACAGCTCTTGGCAGTACAATAGTAGAACCACCGGACAGAGCGGCTTATATAGCAATTCTGTCTGGTGGTTCTAGCGATGAGGAAACACCTGTTCCCATTTCGAACACAGCAGTTAAGCTCATCAGCGCCGATGATAGCCTTCTGGGTGAAAGTAGGACGCTGCCAGGTTATGTTTAATCCCCCGCTTCGGCGGGGGGTTTTTCTTTTATTGTTTTTGTTGTGGGTAGTTGTATACTAAGGAGGTTATAATATTATTATCGAGATAATATGAGGAAGATTACATTTGGCTTGTTAGTGTCATTTATCTTAGCCATGCCGACGTCTGCAGCTTTGGCGGTAGATGATGCTTCGGTAACAAGTGTGAGTGTAACGCCAAGCTCAGTTGAATTGTCAGCAACAGAGGTAACACATACATTACTTGTTACAACGAGTGATGAAGTTTCTAAGTTGTCCTGTTATATATTTACAGGGTCAAGTAGTAATCCAGGTGGAATATTGTTTGAGGGGCCAACTGTGGACGTCAGCTCATCGGACATGGAGCTATCTCCTATGGAAGCAGCTTTGTTTGATGGCAGTGAAGGTGATGGAGAAGTGGTTGGATTTATCTATAACTTTGGCAGCTCGCTATCCGTTGGAGACCATAATATTGTAATGAGTGGTTTAACTAATCCTGATGCGGATGGAACTTATCGTATCGGCTGTACCTCATATACGGGAGAACTAAAAGATGCTGACTATACCTATTCTGATACTTTTGACATCGGTGAAGGTGCTGCCGCCAGTTCTATTTCCGCTCTGACCTGGACCGTTGATCCGGCTATCATTGGAGCGGTAGCTGATTATGAATTGACAATCACTGTTGATTCCGAGATAGCTTCTGGATCTCAAATCTATACCTTCTTTTTAAGCGAAGGAGACTCTGATCCGTCAGCATCTGAAATCGACTTAAGTAGCGCTGTCTTTAGTTCTGATACGGTGGTCGGTGATTTTACAGCAAAAGAGAGTACAAATTATGCTTCTGGGTCAGTTGAATTAACTGAGGCCTTGGCTGCGGGAGAGCACACGCTTACATTAAGTGGCGTTCAAAATGCACCCTCGGCAAAGTCTTTAACTGCTGAAGCAACAACGGATCCATCTGATGAGTCGACCTATGTTTTTAGTGAGCAAATTGATTTTGTGGCCTTGTCGGCTCCGGCCAAGAAAAACATGGAAGTAGTAAAGAAAAAGAAGAAACAGGTAACGCTGGATTGGTCGGTTGCCACCGGCGCTGAGACCTACACTGTGCAGGTGAAAAAGTGTAAGAATGACTTGAAAAAAAAGTGCACTAAGGCCAAGCATTATCAAGCTAAGAAAAAATATAGAAAATTTACTGGCGTGACAAAGAGTAAGAAGGTTGTGAAGAAATTACAGGTAGGAACTTACTATCAATGGAGAGTTAAAAGTTGTTTAACGGAGGAGTGTTCAGACTTTACGACTTGGAAACGTTTTATGACAAAAAACTGATATAGCTGAGCTTTGAAGGTACAAGAAAGACGTCCAGTGAGGGCGTCTTTTCATATACAGGTCAATTTGTTAGTATAGAGTTAATCAATAGTTAACTTGAGAGTATGAATAATATTTTCCGATCACTAATTATGCTGGTGGGTACAGTCTTGGTCGTATCATTGCCGACCGTTGCCTTGGCAGTCACCCCAACTCGCCCCCTAACAGCGCGCTTGTCTCAGGAGTACGTCAAAAAGTTAGACTTAGAGATTGGAATGTATAGTGCAAATGTCAGTGAATATCAAGACGGCGATATTGATAGGATTGAACTAGAGTGGGATACGGATAATTCATTTGATAATCCTGATAGTAGCGTCCAAGTTTTATCATCAATAGATTCGGCCGGTAACCTTGATACTGATAATAGGGAAATGGCAGTTTCTATCACTGGGATGAAGTCAGCTATGGGTTATTACGTTAGGGCTAGATTTTTGGCACCAGACGATTCGGCAAGTGATTGGAAGGAGTCCTCTGAAATGGTAACTTTGCCAAAAAAAGCTTGGAATACACGAGTGCCAAAGAGCACAAAAGTTTCTGGAGAGAGCGTCAGATTACGTTGGAATCACCCACAGCGTTGCTTAGCGCTAGGCTGTGACTATAATGTTAAAGTGTATAAAGTGAAGAAAAATGGAGCACAGAGACTTCAGTTAACTACGCTAGTGCGCAATGCCAACTACCTGGATTTGACCGATACGTCTCTTAAGGCTGGAACAAGGTACAAATTTAAAGTGCAATCTTGCTTAGATAGCAATACTTGCTCAGTTAAATATACAAAAAAGAAAGGTTTCCGTTTTTAAGTACAAAGTTTGAAATTTAGCCGCATTATGCGGTAGCTAATCCCGTTAATATTTTAGTCTATGAAACTAATACGTTTCGCTGTTATTTCCGCAGCATTGATATTTATTCCAACTCTGACACTGGCTACTAATGATGCAAGTATTTCCTCGGCCGAGATAACAACACCGGGTTCTAGTACCGCAGGAGCAAATGCAAGCTATACGATAGGAATCACACCAACCACAACTTTTGAAGATGGTGATACGGTTACTATGTTTGCACAAGAGTATCCAGATGGTAGTCCACTGACATCTGGTTTTGATTTTACTGATACCTATGCGTTGTCAGCAGGTTGCGGAGATGTTACTGGGTCAGCCGCATCAGTTAATTCTGGGGCGGGCGTATCGTTTACGTTTGGAGCGTCTCATGCGAGTCAGTGCATTATTGGTTTAGGAGATGTAGTTAACTCTGCTACGAGTGGTTGTTATACTTTTATTTTTACAACGGACGCTTCTCCATCTGAGGGCTCGGACTATACCAGCATTAGCGAGCCATTTGCAATTGGAAGTGGGAGTTGCGACGCGGAAAGTGATGTTGCGCTGTTGGATGTAGCAGCAACTGTGTTTGGAGAAAATATCGGGATTGAGTGGGAGCCAGTTGATGGTGCAAGCTCGTATAGTGTGATTTATAGTACAATTTCTGAAGATGATGCTGCAGACCCAACCAGCGAGACAAATGTTGTATCTTCAACAACAGACACTTTTAAAACATTAGAATTGGAACCGTCCACTACTTACTATTGGTTAGTAGATGCTTTTGATGAAACTGGAGAAACTGTCGTGGCGGCTTCGGCGACAGAAGAAACAGCTACTACTGAGAGTATTTCATCGCAAAAGGCTAGTCGACCTAAAATTCTTAAAAAACAGAGAAAGTCGAAAAAACTGACCATTAAATGGGACGCGCCTGCAGCGATCGCTTACGTCAGTAAGTACAAGATGCAGGTATATAAGAAATCAGCATCCAAATGGAAAAAGATTCGTACGTATAAATCGATTGACAGCTCAAAGGTTAAAAAAGTTGCAAAAAAGCTCAAGAGTAGCACCAAGTATAAAATCAGGATGAAGGTTGTGTATGACACAGAGGATGTTTCGGCATGGAGTAAGTATAGTGTGGTCCGCCAAACTAAACCATAAAGGAAGCCCCTGCGGGGACTTTTTTTCTGGTGATTCTGTGCTACCATGTTCGGAGTACGTTTTATAATCTGGAGTCATGAGTGTGAAAAAATCATCAAAATCAAAACAGGCCATTATTATTGGTGGTGGTCCAGCTGGTTTAACCGCTGCCTATGAGCTGCTACAGCGCACGGATTTAAAGCCGGTAATTTTGGAAATGGGGGATTGGGTTGGTGGAATTTCTGCAACCATTGATTATAAGGGGAATAAAATTGATTTAGGTGGACATCGCTTTTTTAGCAAGTCCGATAGAGTGATGAAGTGGTGGCTAAATTTAATGCCGCTTCAAAAATTAGATACAGCAGAAGCTCAAACCATTACATATCAGGGGAGTCATCGTGCTTTATCAACGGGTGAGGGGCCAGATCCTGAAAAAGTAGAGCGAGTTATGTTGCTTAGAAAAAGAAAATCACGCATTTATTTTTTACGTCAGTTTTTTGATTATCCACTATCTTTGAACTGGCAGACAATTCGTCAGTTAGGTTTTTTGAGAATGGCAAAAATTGGCATCAGTTACATTCGCTATGATATTTTTCCAATACGTCCAGAAAAGACACTAGAAGATTTTTTTACAAATAGATTTGGTCGTGAGCTTTACCTGACCTTTTTTAAATCTTATACGGAAAAAGTTTGGGGTAAAAAATGTGATGAGCTCAGTGCTGAGTGGGGAGCGCAACGAGTAAAAGGTTTGTCGATTCGTAAAGCAGTTTGGCAGGCTGTTAAAGATATTTTTGCTCGGGATAATTCGTTAGGACAAAAGGGGCGTGAGACTTCTTTGATAGAGCAATTTTTATATCCAAAATATGGTCCGGGACAGATGTGGGATGTGGCAGCTGAGGAGATTAAGAAACAGGGGGGTGAAATATTAATGGGCTGGAAAGTTGATAAGCTTGAGTTAGAAAATCACAAGATTGTAAAAGTTGAGACAGTTAATGTAAAAACTGGGGAGCGCCAGTCGTTTGATCCGGAGATTGTATTTTCTACGATGCCAATTACTGAATTATTTTCAGCTATGGGTGAGTCGTTGTCGCCAGAGGAAAAGGCGGCAGGTGACGGATTGAACTACAGAGATTTTTTTATTGTGGGACTTTTGCTAAAAGATTTTTCAAGGATAGACAAGGATGGTCGTAAGCAAGCTTTAGACGATAACTGGTTATACATTCAAGAGCCTGATGTAGAGGTTGGGCGTATCCAGATATTTAACAATTGGAGCCCCTGGTTGGTGGCAGAGTCAAAAACAACAGCCTGGATTGGGATGGAATATTTTTGTAATGATGTTGACCCGTTATGGAATACGCCTAATGATAAAATGATAGAATTTGCTAAGAAGGAATTAGCCGCATTGGACTTGGCTAAGGTTGATGATGTTATTGATGGCACGGTTATTAGGGTGCCAAAAGCTTACCCAGTGTATGATGAGGCTTATGGTGATTTCGGGCGTGTTATAGAAGTGTTGGATTCTATTTTGAACATATATTGCATTGGCCGCAATGGAATGCATAAATATAATAACCAAGATCACTCCATGTTAACGGCCATGATTGCGGTTGATAACATAGTGTCTGGTCGAACTGATCACAGTAATGTGTGGGAAGTAAACACCGAGCAGGAGTATCATGAAGAGAAATAGCATTAAGGTTGGTGGTGTCAGGCTTGAATGGGTGCTGCTGGGTGCTTATGTTGTCATGTTGGCCACCTTGTTGTTTTTTCACGAGCAATGGTTTGATGAGGCGCAGGCTTGGATGATAGCGCAGTTTGCTTCCTTACCAACTTTATTTAGTTTGTCTGCATACGAAGGGTCACCCGTGTTGTGGCACCTGTTGCTAATGCCATTTGCAAAGAGTGACTTACCTTACCAGGCTGAGCAAGTTGTTCATGGTTTACTTGCGGTAAGCTCAGTTGGATTATTTCTTTTTTTCGCGCCCATTTCTAATCGGTATAAGGTTTTATATATTTTTGGCTACTTTTCATTATATGAATATGGGGTAGTGGCGCGGAGTTATGTTTTAATTCCATTTTTCTTATATATAATTGCATCTCTTTATAAGAAGAGAATGACTTCACCATGGCTAGTCTGGCTGCCGATTGCCTTACTAGCTCAGACGAGTGTCTTTGGTTTGTGGATGGCAGGAGTTTTATCCGTTTGGTTAATAGTGGACAGATTACGCGCCCGAAAGTTGCGGTCATTGCAATTCTGGCTCGGAGCCTCTGCAACTGCCTTATCTGGCTTGGTGGTGGCATGGTTGTTGCTGCCACCGGCCGATTTAATTGTATCTTTGTCGGAGTGGGACTTTACCTTTATATTTTGGGACCGTGTACGTGCTTTAATCCTCATTGCTGTAGGTGGTTTTAGTCCATTTCCGGTGTGGGGTGAGCATTTTTGGAATAATCCTTGGTGGACAAATCGTGTCATAGCTTTTATAGGATTGTCGGCGGCAACGATTAGTGCAGTAATAATTTATCAAAGAAACAGATTGATCGGTTGGCTGTATTTGTCGTTGGGTGGCGGCCTGGTAGTGATTTTGTTGTTGAAAAATATTAAGACAATGAGGCACTTCGGATTATTATTTGTGGCTTTTTTATTTTGTTACTGGCTGACAAACTTACCCGAGTATCGACCAAAGTTTGTTAATCGTTTTCATTCAATTGGACTATTGAGCTTGTTTCTTCTGCAAATTCCAATGACTGTAATTGCGATTCCAAATGAAGTCATCCGTCCCTTTTCAAGCGCAAAGTTGATGGCTGATTTTTTGCAAAATGAATTAGTCATTGATGATAATACGGTTCTTTTGGGCAATGATCTAAAGTTAATATCTGTTCTGCCCTACTTAGATAAGTCGGACCGACAATTTTATTTTTTGGGCACCGAAGAATGGACGCATTATGCAATCTGGAACAGCGAGTTGTTTTATAATTTAACTATGAGCGAAGCATTGACTATTGAACGTGCTCAAAAGGCTACTACATTAATTGGGGACAAGCGATATTTTATGGTCGTGCCGACGTGGGGGCAAGATTATCCACTTATGGAAAAGACTTTTACTCGCCGAGCTATTTTTCCAGACGCTCTTTTCCCGGGTAATGGATTTATTATCTACGATGCCTCGTGCTTAGTTGATTCGTCGTGTTATAAATAAATCATGTTTATAAGCCGAGTCTCTGAAAAACATAAATTGGTTGTTATTTTTTTAATATACGCTGTTGTTATAGCGGTTGGTCTATTTTTTCACGAGATTTGGCTGGACGAATCACAAGCCTGGTTGATTGCACGAGATGCATCGCTGCTGGACTTATTTAAGTTAGCTGGGTATGAGGGCTCTCCCGTATTGTGGCACTTGCTACTCATGCCATTTGCTAAACTAGGCCTGCCAATTGCGTCAATGCAGGTTTTGCAATTTATAATTATTTTAACGGCCGCTGGGTTGCTGTTAAAGTACGCACCATTTCCTTGGTGGATGAAGGCGCTGATTCTGGCTTCGTATCCGATGTTTTATGAGTATGCCATTATTTCTCGGAGCTATGGGCTCGGTGTCTTACTGATCTTTGCTGTTTTGTCAGCTTGGCCTAATAGGCAGAGTAAGGTATGGCAATTAGCTCTGCTGATAACATTACTGGCTCAGGTGCATATCTTTGGATTATGGTTGGCGATATGTTTTGTAGTTTACTGGTTAGTTGATGCTAGGAAAATGAATGGCCGCGTATTAGCAGGTAATTTATTTTTGATAGCCTTACCAATTTTATCCATAGGCCTTGCCGTGGCAATGCTGTGGCCGCCTACTGACTTATCACATTCGATTGCGCCATTTGATTTTATTTTTGAATGGGGAGATTTGGAACAGCTGAAGTTTGTAATTACAGGTGCCTTTTTCCCGATACCTGATCCGGGCGGAAGGTTTTGGAATAATGTATGGTGGAGTAATCAAGCGGTTTTTTCAATTGGACTGTTTAGTTTTGTGGTTTCTTATTTGTCGTTTTATGTTGGACGATCAAAGCTCATCACTTTATATAGTGTCATGAGCTCAGGGATGATAATTTTATTTCTAACAAAACACTTACAGGCTAGTCGCTATCTGGTAATTTTAGTAATAATATTAATTGCCTGTTACTGGTTGGCTGAACTTGAGAAGTCTAAGA
The DNA here is from genome assembly GCA_002781785.1 of Candidatus Kerfeldbacteria bacterium CG15_BIG_FIL_POST_REV_8_21_14_020_45_12. GTDB lineage: Bacteria > Patescibacteriota > Patescibacteriia > UBA9570 > XYC2-FULL-38-9 > UM-FILTER-45-8. The sequence continues at coordinate 14,189 of PFGC01000010.1, read as the reverse complement.
GCAGCAAGTCGGACCTTGGCCTGTCACGGGCAATGGTTAGCGTGGTGCTTATTTTACAAATACCGATGGCGGGAATTGCGCTCACCACAGATTTGTTTGGCATGTTTTCTCCATCACAACAGGCTGCGAAAGTTTTACGTTCTGATCCAGATTATGTTGAGGTATTATTAATGAGTTTTCCATCTCAGTATGGAGTTAGCTTGCTGCCCTTTATTGACGACGCGCATAAGACTGTATATGGAGTGGAATATGAAAGAGATGTGAGCTATATGGTTTGGAATACTGAACAATCGTATGGTTATGACTTGGGAGCTGACGTGGCTATACAAAGAATTGAAGATGTAGTAGCTGAAAGAAAACCCAAGCTAGCTATTTTGGCTGTGGCATATGATAAAGATGAATTATGGCGGCCGCTGCTTAAAAAGTATGCAATATATGGCGATTTTTCAGACGCCCTATTGAACCACGAACAGTTGTTGTTAATAGATGTAACGGCACCAAAATAACCGCAGATTAGCTGAAATAGGCTAAATTCTGTATACTATTGCCTATATGTCTACATCAATCAAAGCGCTTACAATCGACCTTAAGGAGGATGGCTGGGAAAAATCCCGGGGGTTTATTAAAAGAGAAATACCAAAGCCAACACTTAATGAGTCAGCAGATCCAGCCGACAGTGCTTCTGTCATAGTAAAAGTTCACTACGCTGGTTTATGTGGATCAGATCGGGGTATTTGGAATAGAGCCGCTTTTTCGGATATGTTTAAGGAGTCTCTGGCTAGCGAGGGAAAGTCATTGCGGGTGCTCGGGCACGAGTTTGTTGGTGAGGTGGTTGAAGCAGGTTCAAAAGTAGAGGCGCTATACGGTATTTCCGTTGGTAACCCAGTGTCAGGTGATTCGCACGTAACCTGTGGCAAATGTTTTCAGTGTCGCATGGGTGAGGCTGAAGTCTGCCAAGACCAATCAATTTTGGGAATTAGCATCGATGGCATTTACGCGGAGTACGTTAAGGTGCCAGCAAAAAATCTGTGGGTAGTAGATTACGAGAGAGTGAGGCCAGAAATTTGTGCAATGTATGACCCGTTTGGAAACGCCGTACATGCTTTGTCAAAGACAGATGTAAGGGGAGCTCGAGTAGCTGTCTTTGGTTGTGGCCAGATTGGTTTGTTTTCAGTATTGCTAGCAAGGCACTTTGGTGCTGCTAAGGTGATTGGAATCGATGTCAATCCTGACAATCTAAAAATGGCTGAAGCATTGGGAGCGCACGAAACTATCTTGGTTAAGCCAGAAAAAAAAGAACACGATTACGATGTTGACCAAGCGGTGATTGACCAGGTGATGAAATTAACTTACGGCAAGGGAGTTGATGTTAGTATGGAAATGGCTGGATTTAACTCATCGGTTAATAATTGCATTGCAGCTACTCGGTTTGGAGGAGATGTTATCTTGTTTGGAATAAAAGATGGTGATTTTGTTGTGCCAAATTTTTCACGGATGGTGGTAAAAGGAATCACCATGCACAATGTCATTGGTCGTCAGATTTTTAAAACTTGGCAGATCGCACAGCGAGTTTTGTCTGACGAGACAAATGGTGTGCAGGATAAAATGTGGAATGTAATTATGAAGGGTGGCCAGGAAACAATTATTCCTCTGTCAGAATTTTCTGCAGAGCTTCTTGAAGAACGAATGCGCGCTTACCCAAAGTTAGTCTTTGATATTCAAAAATAGATTTTATGTATAATTCCCTAAAGAAAGTTGTAGAGAATGAATTGCAAGGAATTCATGAGGCTGGTTTATGGAAAGAGCACCGAACTCTTCAGGGAAGGCAGGGAACCACGGTAGTGGCAGACGGCAAGGAGTTGATTAATTTTTGTGCCAACAATTATTTGGGTTTGTCTGGAAAACAAGAGCTGGTTGATATGGCTTGCCAGGCGCTGGGTGAGTATGGCTACGGAACCTCTTCAGTAAGATTTATCTGTGGCACACAGTCTATCCATACTCAGCTTGAAGAGAAGTTGGCTGAGTGGATGGGCTTTGAAGATTCGATCACTTTTACTAGTTGCTGGAACGCTAACGAGGCTGTTTTTGCGGCGCTGTTAACTGATGAAGACGCTATTTTAACTGATCAGTTAAATCATGCCAGCATTATTGATGGTATTAGATTGTGCAAGGCGGAGCGTTATATTTTTAATCATATGGACATGGCCGATCTTGAGGCCAAGTTGCAAGAGGCTCAGGGTAAGCGATTAAGGTGCATTGTGACGGACGGAGTATTTAGTATGGATGGAGACGTTGCCCCACTCAAAAAGATTTGTGATTTAGCAGACAAGTATGATGCATACGTGGTGGTAGATGATTCTCACGCTACTGGATTTATGGGTGAGACTGGGCGAGGATCGATTGAGTCTGAAGGCGTGCTGGATCGTGTCGACATTGTCACTACAACTTTTGGCAAGGCTTTAGGTGGTGCGATTGGGGGAGCCATTATCGGCCCAAAGGAAGTAATTGAGCTGTTACATCAGCGGGCACGAACAACGCTTTTTACCAACTCTCTTCCACCAGTTGTGGCAGCCACAACCATAAAGGTTTTGGAATATATTGATGAACATCCAGAATTACGTGAAAAACTGTGGGAAAATACAAATTATTTTCGTGAGAAGATGGTGGCGATTGGATATAATGTGCCAGAGTCTGTGCATCCAATAGTTCCGGTGATCATAGGTGAAGGCTCTGCAGCCAGCAGTATGGCACGTGATATGTTAGATGAGGGGATTTATGTAATTGGGTTTAGTTATCCAGTTGTGCCAATTGAGTCAGCTCGTATTAGGGTGCAGATTTCGGCAGAGCACAGCATCGATCAAATTGATCTGTTGATTACTGCCTTTGAAAAGCTTGGTAAGAAGTACGAGATTATATAAATTTGTGAGTGAGTCGAATCGACATCGACTGTTATTTTTGATGGTGCTGCTATTAGCAATATTTTTTCGATTTTGGGACTTAAGTGTTGTGCCGCCAGGCTTGTACAATGATGAGGCTGTGAATGGAAATGATGCTATCAGTGCGTTAGAGGAGTCAGATTACAGGGTGTACTATGACACTAATTTTGGGCGTGAGGGTTTACATGTCGCGATAGTTAGTGTGGCATTTAGGTTGTTTGGAGTTGGAGTTCTACAGCTACGATCAGTCGGAGCCCTGGCTGGAGTAATGACAGTGGTTGGCTTATATTTTCTCGGAAAGGAGATGGTTGGTCGTAATGTTGGTCTGCTGGCTAGTTTTTTTCTAGCAGTTTCATTTTGGCACGTGATGTTTAGTCGTATAGCCTATCGCGGTATTTTAACTCCGCTGGCTTTGGTCTGGTCAATGTTTTTTTTGATGCGTGCACTCAAAACCAAATCACCATGGCACTTTTTGGTGTTTGGCGTATCTTTTGGTTTAGGTATGTACACATACATATCGTTTAGAGCGGCTGTCGGGATCGTATTTTTTGTGTCGGTGGCGTGGTTAGTTGAGCGGTATCGGGAATCTGGCGCCTGGAATGTTCGTAAATGGTTTGGACGAGAGGGCTGGTGGGGTTGGTTGGTGGCTTTCATTTGTGGAGGGTTAGTAACTATGCCTCTGGTGGTGTATTTTATGCAAAATCCGGCGGAGGCAGTCAGAAGAGCTGGGCCAATTTCTGTGTTTGCGGCAGATCAGCCAACCTTTGCTTTGTTGGATAGTTTTTTGAAGACCATTGGAATGTTCAACATTGCAGGCTCGCCACTTTGGCGCCATAATATTGCAGACCAACCGATGTTATTGTTTCCAGTTGGAGTTTTATTTCTGATTGGATTAATTGTAAATCTACACTCGTCTTGGAGTAGCCTGTCTAAGGTCCATCGGGTATTACTGTATTCTTGGTTGGCGTTTATGTTGAGTCCAACAATTTTTTCTAATGAAAATACTCCCCACGGCCTTAGGGCAATTGGTGTAGTCCCGGTAGTATATTTATTTGCAGCTCTGGGCGCTGCGTGGTTATGGAAATTTATTTCAACTCATCTACGTCTCCCAAGGTGGACCCTGATAATTATTGCTGTGGCATTCGTGACGTTACTGACTGGAGCGCAAGCTTATAAATACTTTTACGTGTGGGTTCGAAATCCTAATGTTGAGTATGATTATATTCAACATCATGTAAAGCTGGCGGATGAAATAAAATCTAGTAAAGAACAATACTATATTGTGGTTGATTTATCAGGGTATATTATAGACGGATATCCAGTGAGTTTACAGTCACTACTTTTCTTATTGCACGATGTCCCTAATGTTCAATATATATATCCAAGTCAAGTTAAAACCATTGCGGACGGTAGAGTTGTATCACTTGAAGATATGGAGATAAAGGCCTTTAATAGGTTACAGGCAGATTTATCTGAATCGGGTGAAGGTAATACAAATGATGCTGATTAGCAATCGGTAGCACTTGCATTTTTGGTCATCATCCGTTAGGGTTTGATCACGTTTGACGATTTTGATGGTGATAATGTCCGTATATAATGGAGAGATGGCTGAGCTGGTCGAAGGCGCCGCACTCGAAATGCGGTAGGTCCGAAAGGGTCTCGAGGGTTCGAATCCCTCTCTCTCCGCCAAGTTTAATTACGTGAACCTTTTGATTTTTATGCCTTGTTTGGTAGAGCCAGCGGTCGAGTATAAGGAAAGTGTACTAGCTTCTTTTAGAGAGTATGCTGATAACGGTATTAAAGATAAGTATGAAAATCAGGCACTCGCAGCTATTGATTTTCAGCAGTTTGTTCTGCAGTTACAACGCCACGCCAATACTATACCCGAACGGCCAGGTGTGATCCCAGAGTCTTTTTATTGGCTAATAGATGACTCCGGGGAGCACGTTGGTGATATATCAGTTAGACATTTTCTCAGTGAAAGATTGGTCAGAGAAGGTGGACATGTTAGTTATCTGGTTCGTCCAACGGCCAGAAATAATGGTTATGGAACTACAATGTTAAAATTAGTTAGGGAAAAGGCTAAACTGTTGGGACTGGCTCGATTGCTAGTTTGTTGTGATGAAAATAACACCCCGTCGGTCCGGATAATAGAACAGTGTGGAGGCAAGTTGGCTGATAAGATTGTAGTTGATGAAAATGATGCCTCAGTATTACGATATTGGTTAAGTGTATAGTAATGTTGGAGCTTATTGAGCCATCAGTAAAATACCAGGCCAGTTTTTTAGACGCCTTGTCTGAGTATCGGTCTTTGGGTGAACCGCATCACGCGTATGATGATTTAGCGGAAGACAACTTTCAGAATTTTTTATTTCGCTTGGAGCAGGATTCAAGGGGCGAGTTCATCGCAGAAGGAAAGGTTCCTCAGTCCTTTTTTTGGCTAGTAGACAGTGGTCTCTATATAGGAAGAGTAGCTATTAGGCACAAACTGAATGACAAGTTGAGACGTGTGGGTGGGCACATCGGCTACACGATTAGACCATCGGAGCGTCAAAAGGGTTATGGTAAAAAAATTCTTAAAATGGCTCTCCCTAAGGCGAGGGGCTTGGGGTTAGTTAGAGCGCTGGTGACTTGTGATGAAACTAACGTAGCTTCGCGCAAGATTATTGAAAGTTGTGGAGGTGTGCTGGAAGATGCTATGGTGATTGCAAATACAGGCAAAGCAAAGCTTAGATTCTGGATAGATTTGAATGATGTTATATGAATATGAACAATAAGACGGTTTTTATTACGGGGGCATCCTCGGGCATTGGATTGGCGACGGCTGATTTATTTTGGAAAGCTGGTTGGAATGTGGTGGCTACTATGAGATCACCGGAGCGGGCGGGTGAGCTGCTAGACCGTGAGCGTACATATGTCCTGGCATTGGATGTTACAGACAGAGAGTCTATTAATCAGGCTGTTGCGAAGTCAATTCAGCGGTTTGGGAAAATAGATGTTCTGATTAACAATGCAGGATATGGTTTGGTTGGTCCATTTGAACCGATGCCAGCAGAGAAAATAGAAAAGCAATTTAATACCAATGTGCTTGGTTTGATGTCCGTAACTCAGTCACTACTGCCGCATTTCCGAGGGCAAAAGGCCGGTGTGATTGTAAATATATCGTCGATTGGTGGGCGGGTTACTTTTCCTCTATATAGCGTCTACCACGGAACCAAGTGGGCCGTGGAGGGTTTTACGGAATCCTTATCATTCGAATTAAGACCACAGAATATAAAAGTGCGCTTGGTTGAACCTGGGGCAATTAAAACTGATTTTTATGGACGCTCCATGGACATGATTGATACTGGTGGAATTAAAGATTATGATCGGATTATTGCAACGGCTATGCCGAGAATGCAGTCGTCTGGCAAAAACGGAGCTTCACCAGCTGATGTTGCTAAAGTAATTTACAGGTCAGCTACAGCCAAGGGTTGGAAACTCAGGTATCCAGCGGCTGGGAATGCTCCTGCTATGCTGTGGTTGAGGCGGTTGATTCCAGTTTCATGGTTTATGATGGCGGTGCGGTGGAGTCTTTTACGATAATTTTTATGGGAGAATTTCAAGGAGACAAAAAAGTAGGGAAAAGTTGGCTATACCCAGTTGAGCAATGGTTTTTAAGCTGGGCGGTATCGCGAGTACCAAAACAGATTGAGACATATCACCTAACGATGGCTACGTTGGTGTGGAGTTTTTTGATTTTGATATTTTGTTACTTAGCCCAGTTCAATGTAGCTTGGTTGTGGGCAATGAGCGCTTGCGTTCTTGGTCAGTATGTCACCGATTTGCTAGACGGTGCGGTTGGTAGATTTCGTAATACAGGACTCGTTCGGTGGGGTTATTATATGGACCACTTGCTAGATTATGTATTTTTGTGTGCTATCTTGATCGGATATTCCTTTTTTGCCCCAGATGATTTCAAGTTTATGTTCTTTTTTATTCTGGCCATCTGTGCTGGTTATATGGTTCATTCATATTTAGATTTTGGGGCAACTGGTCGTTTTAAAATAGCGCATTACGGAATCGGACCTTCAGAGATTCGTATACTATTCATTGTAATCAACACCCTCTTTATACTATTTGGTAAGACTTATATTCGTTTTACATTACCAGCCGCACTGATTGTTGTATCAATTGGTTTAGTCATAGTGGTTTGGCGAGCACATAAAGCGATTTGGAAAATTGACATGGATAATAAGCGCGTGGTGGACGATGACGAGAGTCATTGATATAATGTTGAGCATAATTTATCTTAAGTAAAGAGATGCCTATGAGCACACGATCTATATTGAAACTGTCATTATTAATGACTGGTTTAGTCATTGCTACGACAGGCTGTACGACTGCCTCTACTACAAATACACCTACATCTGCTGGTGTGAACAATGTTAATGCAGCCGTGGTCACAGAAGTTGACGATGAGGATTTAGACGAGACTATGGATAGTGAGGTTGGTGATGAAGATGAGGCTGAGACAGGCGTGTCGGTTACGAACACGGAAACTGAAGATGACGATACAGAAGAGGTTGCTGACGAAGTGGCCCCCGCAGTAACTGCTAGTGTTAAGTCATTTACAATAACTGCCTCCCAGTTTGAATTTTCTCCTTCTACCATTACTGTTAATGAGGGAGATACCGTTAAACTTACAGTAACAAGCGAAGATACTACTCACGGAATTTCTATTCCGGAATTTGGAGTTAGTAAGACAATTGAAAATGGAGATACTGTAACTGTAGAATTCGTTGCTGATCAAGCTGGAACCTTTTCATTTTTCTGTAGTGTGTTTTGCGGATCTGGACACGGCAGCATGAAAGGAACTTTGGTGGTAAATTAGTCGGTGTAAAAACAGCCCACCGTGGGCTGTTTTTTATTACATGAAGTGACAAGGGCATTTGTGGATCATCTGGCAGCTATTGACAAAGTGCTTAAAATAGAGTAGAATTCACTGTTTATGAAATCATTTCTACCACGAAAAGAACGTCTGACTCGCCAGGAATCAGCAGAAGCGTCTCCACGAGCGTTTTCGTTGGATACGGTCAAAGCCATGGCGCGCCCTGATTCTGTAATGAGCAGGAGTCGGTGGCTAGCCACGGCAGCCGCAGCCTTAGCGTTAACGGTGAGCGAGCCAGTTCAGGCAAATGAGGCTGTAGGACCAGTAATGGTAGAGCAAGCTGGTATCTCACCAGAGGCTGGAGCGGAAGATGCTAGTAAGCGGTTGAAAGAAGCTTTTGCAGCAGTTGGAGAACAGTTGGATGATCCACTCTTTAGGAACATGCCGGAGGCGAAGAGAGTTCGGGCTGTTGAGTTACTGAGTAAATTCCCGGTGGAGCGCTCCGCAGCAATTATGGCAGAATTGAGCGGTGTGTCAGAGGAGGAAATATTAAATGGATCAGCTCTCGAGCGTGTCGTGGTTTATTCTCCAACGTGGTTAGATAAAAACCAGAGTAGTTTGGCTCAATTAGCTGGATACACTAGCGTTTCCCCAGAGTCATTGGAGCAGTGGAAAGGAGCGGCTGGTTTTACGACGGGTAATGGAAAGTTGATTGGTATCAATTTGGATCTGCTTGTTAATATTTTACACGACGGTGAGTTTAGTGAAGGTGTGGCCGAAGTAGCTATGCACGAATTTGTGCATGCGTTGGTGTATGATTCTGTTTATGATGAAAGATTTACAGATCTTGATAGATTAGCGCACGAAGGAGGAGTGCAGGTGTTTGCACTGGAGATTATTAAGAGATTAAATCCAAAAGTTAAATTGCTTGATACTGGTTATGATACAGGCGTAAAACAGGCAGGCTACTTGATTGCTAATGAGCTTGGTAGTGAATTTATGTTCAATAGCATAGTAACAGATGATCATGCTGCACTGGCAGGTTCTTGGAATAATAAATTTGGAGAACAATCTTGGGAAAAGGCTATGGCGTTTGAATTTGGAACTGAAGATGTAAACACAGTGCGTGATTTGTATCCTTTATTTGGTCTAATGGATCAAATGGGACCGGCGGCGGCTAGCGCTAGTGCTGAAGTTAACCGTTCTATGGCAAATAGTCGAGTGTTACCACTCTTTGATGATCAATCAGGCAACCTTGAGGCTTTATATATTAGAGACGATAGAATGGAATACGGAGTCGTTAGTGGTTTGACCAGAGTTGCATTTGAACTCCCCAATGGACATCCGATGATTTTGGTGATGTATCTACCCGAAGAACAGGAGTCGTTAACAGCTAGTGGTACATTGTTTATGGGACATGAAGTTGCGGTAGCTATGTCGGCGCCAATAAAAACACAAATGCCCTTAGTAGGAGCTGTGAGTGACGCTGACTTATTGATATTGTTAGACCATAGACTTGAAAGGAAAGTGGAAGATATTAAAGCTGCTTCAATTTCCAATGAACAGGAAGTTGGTGAGTAAAAAATAAATAAAAATTAGAGCACTCCTAACACTGGGCTAGCGTATTTTATTTTGCAAGCCAGGTTTTGTATTCCGCTTCTGCCTCATCAGCCGTGGTTGCTAGATGGATGCGCTTACCGTCTTTAATTAGATGAGTTAGCATGCCAACGAAGAAACGCATGGATGGAGTCATGCCGTAAAATACTGTAATGCCATTTTGCTCATGACTGAGTATTTTCTTATAAAGCTCAACAGCTTCATCAGATGGTAGCTCACTATCATCGGCTCTTGAGACATCTATTACGCCACAAAATGATATACCGGGGTGATTGGCCTGGACCCAAGCTGTGGTGTGATCGTGTAGAAAAGTTGTTTCAGTTGTAGATTCTTCAGCACTGGCAGTAGCTTTGCCAAAGTGTACGTGGATGAGTCTGTCTTCAACAAAAATTATAATCCAGGTATCGGTTGGTTCGAAATAAAAAAATTCCTCAGGTGCATGAGAGGCGCAGCGGGCGCATTCGAATGGCAGGGATTTTTTGATCATACTAGAGCGATACTTTACTCTAGAAATAAGGCATTAGCAAGAATGCATTGATTATATGTTAACACCTTCGCTTTTTAGTAGTTTTATCTTTTTAGCGCTGCCTCTGTTGTAGCCACCGGTTGTTCCGTCTGCTTTGACAACACGATGGCAGGGAATTGATTTGTTCCAGTTGTGGCTCATGATGTTCCCGACAGCTCTGGCGGCTTTTGGGCTACCGGCCATTTTGGCAACTTCACCATAGGTCATAACTTTTCCCCGTGGAATTTTTTTGACGATAGCCAAAACTTTTTGGGTAAAGGGTAGACTATTAGTTTTGGATGGAGTCTTAAGCACGGTCTTAGATCGAGTTTCTCGGTGGGAGACTCGCAGACACTTGAATTTGATTAGAGGAGTCTGGTGGTACTAGAATTGGCGCTCCTGTCGCATCAAAATAAATCCGCTTGGCTGTTGCAATGGCGTGTAGAGCTAGTAGGTGAACATAACTTTCTATTTTATCTATTTTACGTTCGTTTTGCAGCACTAAAGAAATTGTTTCAGTTGCCTCAGATGATAGCTCTATCGGCTGGCTAGGGTGCAGCAGTCGTTGCAAGGCAGCTACGGATAATAAATGGATGGCATCATGCAGGTTAAGACTGTCTGGCCTTAAAAACTTTTTTTCATCTTCTAAGAATGTTTCAAGAAATTTTCTGACTTTATCATTTGGCCCCTGGGGCAGGCCCAATAATAATAGTACCGTCATTGGTTCCATTAGGGCTTGGTTGGGGTATATTTTTTTTTCTGATCTTAAACGAGAAGCAAAGTCCGACATTAAACGAAATTGCTTTAGGGGCTCTCTCTTTCCGTCACTTGTTAAAAGGCGGACGGCTACAGATGCGTAAATTCTAACATTAATTTCATTGCTATCGGCTGAGGCGCTGTCGAAGAGGTATTGGTGCATGGCCGAAAATGCCTCTAGTTTTGGTACGGCGTCATTGTCTAGTAAGTGTAGCCATAGCGCAGCTTTGCTCCAATGTCCGACTCTTTCACTGGAAGGTACATCTTCAATTTTACGTTGCACTAATGATAGTTCAGCCAGAGCCAGCGCTTTATCATCTTCGGTCAGCTGAAAAATTTCAGGAGTAGGCTCAGGCTCGCGGGCTAGCTCTGAGGCACGAGTGCGGTTTGGGAATGGTGTACCTCTTTCTCTACGCATATATTTATATGGCTATATAATTTTTTACCTCTTCAATAAGTTTATCTACTCGTAGAGTGAGGTCAGATTCTTTTTCTGGAGCAATCTCACCATTGTCGTCAAATAGTTCTTTAACGTGTGAAACGTAAACAGGTTGGTTAACGTGATGTAGGCCGAGAGTATTCCAAACGGGCAGCAGCGATTCAACTACTCTAGCCCCACCTAAACCACCGGAAGAAACGGCAACTACTCCAATTGGCTTGCCTTGGTATTCATCTTTAGCCTTGTCGAGTAGTATTTTAAGTTCACCTGGGTAGCTATGGTTATACTCTGGCACAACAAGTATGAAACCGTCAGCGGTGGTAACAACTTCCTGCCATTTTGTGACGAGCTCGTGGTCTTCCCAAGAGGAGACAGTAACTGGAGTGGCGAAGTCATTCACATCTATAAATGGGGAATCAAGTCCCTGCTTGGATGTGCGTGTTAGAACAAATCTAGCAACTTTTTCTGATTCTCGGGCAACGCGTCCAGTACCTAGAATTATTGGAATATTCACTTATATATTGACTATTTATTATGTAAACATCCTAATCTATCCTAGTAAAGAGAGCAATGTGCTAGGATGTAATGAGTAACTATAAAAACATTAGTTCATATATATGATTCCTGTAATTGGGTCGGTGGCTCCAGATTTTTCACTGCTTGATCAGACAGAAAAAAAACACTCGCTTGAGATGCACCGAGGCAAGTATGTGCTTTTGTATTTTTATCCTAATGATATGACTCCTGGTTGTACTCTTGAAGCGAAGTGTTTTAGAGATTTAATGCAGGACCTGCAGGATGCTGGTGTAGAGATTCTTGGTATCAGTGAAGATGGAGTTAAGTCGCACCAAAAATTTGCGGCTAAGCATGATTTAAATTTTCCACTCTTGGCGGACGAAGGAGGTTTAGTTTGCGATCTATACGGAGTTAAAGCGGAGAAAAAATTATTTGGCAAAAGCTTTATAGGTATCAGGCGAGAAAGTTTTTTGATTGATTCTGAAGGGGTCATAGTTAAGCACTATGAAAAGGTAAATCCTGAAGAACACCCTCAAGAGGTGTTGGCTGATGTCCAGAATTTTAAAAATGATCGTTAAGTAGAGTTGCCAAGTTGATTAGGGCGCTGGATTTTGATTTTGAGTTTTTCTCCCGATCCAAAAAATATTAGAAGCAAGGCGGTCCCAAAAAAAGGTAAATGCCCCATGACTTCAGATGGCCCTAAGATTATAGTGGTGCTGACAAAAAAGAACGACAGCGCTAGCGTGTTGATTCGAGTTATTGTTCCCATGATGAGAATGATGCCAAAGACTACCTCTGTCATACCCGCGCTAATAACAAAAAGTTGGTCATTAAACCAATTCATGCCCAGCATGGGCATAAAATTCAAATTATGCTTTGCCAGAAAAGCGTAGGCGAGGGCGGGGTGTAGTAATTTCTCTGTAAACGCTAAAATAATTAAACTGGCTCCAGTGGTAACGCGAAGTATGGGAATTGCCCAGACGTTGGCTTGGGGAAGTTTTTTTATTTTCACGTTGTCGTGAAAGGCAAGATAGAGGGCGATGCCTATGACGAATATATTTTCAAAAACTTCTACACCAGGGTTAAGTATGGCGCTGCCAAGATAGGTTATCAGCAAAAGACCACCTGCTAGAGGATGAAGCTTGCGCAGAAAAACGGTTAGACCAGTTATAAACTGAACGAATAGTAAAAGATTTTCCGGAAGTGAGGTGACCTGAAAATTTGGTGATAGTAAAAATCCTTGATAGCTATTGATGATTAACCAGGTTGCGATTAGCAGGTAAAACAGTCTATTGATCATTGGTTTCCAAGACTCCATTTTTTGTTGGAGCAATGAGGGCAAGGCTGTTATTTTTCTGTCCAGTAAAATTGATATTGACGCTAAGCCAATAACAATTACTACCCATATCAAAATAGCTGGATTGGCTAGAGATAAATAAACCGTCTCGTGAGCGAGGATATCATCAGAGTCGACAAACCATTTGACGTGAGCGCTGGCGGTTAACGGCTCTAGGGCTAGGAGGAGTGTTAAAAATCCAAATAATTTGTATTTTACAGTGTTTGTCATGTATTAAGTATACATTATTTTACTTAAAAAAAAGAGACCAACTGCCTTGTTCTTACTGAGAGGCAGTGGTCTGTGAGCCTGGCTCCGTTTAGTCCCGGAGCATGCCAATGGCCCGCAGCTCCCGAAGAACGAAGTCTCCAGCGAGGATGTCCTCGTCCTGGTGACCATCCGCCAAGCCGAGACGGGCACTGATCTCCGGGTGGCAGCGCAGCGAGACATCGCTACGGAGGGCGCCGAAGACGGTGCAGCTTGTGCGCCAGAAGGGCTCACTGCTGCTGAGTTCTTTGGCCTGTGCCAGTCTAACCAGAGCTGGGGTGACCAGAACTTCGTGCAGCCCGGCCAGGATGCGGCCGCCGGTCACGCGCTGGAGCTGCATGCCAGCCTGGAGCAGCACGCAGTTGGGCGGTGCTTTCACGAGAAAGGCACTGAGGTCGCGAGTCCAGGCGCGCAGTCCTGGCCCGTTGGCCGGCAAGTGCCCGCTGATCCAGTTCAGATCTTCGTGGGCAGCCGCGATGACCGCTTGGTCGCCCTCGAAGCGAATGAGCTCACTGACGTTGGTGCCGGTTGGAGCCAGCAGGTGCTGTCCGTACCGAGTCATGCTGAGTAGGGTCTCGGGCTTGCCTGTGTACTCCAGAGAGATCAGGCTGGTGGCGAGGTTGATGGCGCTCAGGATCAGAGCACCGACTTCCGTTGTGACAGTCGCCCAGTCTGCCTCGAAGCCAACTGGGATCACGGGGGGCGTGTTGAGAACCGGGAAGCCGGTATCGTAGGTCGGTCGCTCTCCGAAGCGGTGGAAGAATCGCCAGTAGGGGTTGGCATTTTCGCGCCGGCCCGGCTGGTTTTCGGTGGGCATGCCTGAGAATCGGAAGCTGTTGTCCCGTGCGGTCTCGGTATAGGGTGGCATGACGCCGACCTGGTGACCGATCTCGGGACGGGCGTCCCACCGCTTGATCTCGCTGGGCTGTCGCCAGTCGCGGAGGATC
>PFGC01000057.1:23417-23677 GCA_002781785.1 Candidatus Kerfeldbacteria bacterium CG15_BIG_FIL_POST_REV_8_21_14_020_45_12 | reverse complement strand
CCTCCGTTTCAACATCTCACTACTACATCAGAAAACTCCAAAATGCGGGCTTTTTGAATAAAGAACATAACCAACCCCGGGCTGTCTCCACAGTAGAAGCAAAGCAGATGATAGAGATTCCTATCCTTGGGGCAATCGCCGCAGGTCAGCCCATCGAAGCCATAGAAATTTCTGATGAGACTATCACGATAGCAAAAGATGAAATTGGAAAGCAAGGTAAACACTATGCTCTGCGAGTTCAAGGTAGCAGTATGATCGAT
>PFGC01000057.1:0-22938 GCA_002781785.1 Candidatus Kerfeldbacteria bacterium CG15_BIG_FIL_POST_REV_8_21_14_020_45_12 | reverse complement strand
CAAGCACTATTAGACAGAGATAGTCAGGATCGAGCTTTAAAATATGGTTCCTGGGCTACCTTACTCGCAGGATCACTAGCCGCACCTTGGTACATACTACATGGCGACGAAGTTCTACTTTCATCGGAAGCCGCTGGCTTTAATACTTGGTCAATTCCGACACAAGATTTACTGTCTATCCAGAATTTTACATATTACTTCAACTTGATTGTGGCTGGATTAAGTTGGCCGCTATTAGCAGCGGCTGTTGTTGGCGCTATAATTCTTTTTTGGAAAAGAGCCCACATAAAATGGCGGCAGACTAGCTTACTGATGCTGTTGTGGCTATTTATTCCTTACCTGCTTTTAACTTTTTTGTTTTCAGCCAAAGAAGCACGTTATATTTTACCCCTCCTTCCCGCTATCGCCTTAATCACTAGTGGGGGCATTTGGCAGCTGTCAAAATTGTGGCGCGCAGTTGGAGGCTTGGTGATTGGATTAATAGCTCTCACCTGGTTTGTAGTGACTGGCTTTGGTTGGATTAACTTACCTAGCAAAACGGAAAAAACGCTTCGCCTTGACCACACATACGGCTTACAAACCATCACGCCTAAGCAGCCTGGTTACGGTTTTACATTCCCAACAAAAAATCACTATAATCTGACAGATGTATCAAATTTTATTAAAGATGATTTGGACCATAGTGAGGCGGGTCAAAAAATTAGCATAGCGGTAATTCCTAATAGTATCTATCTAACCTCTCAGCAAGTGCAATGGTATGCGCTGCTGGTAGGACTAGGCAGAAGCGATGACCGAACTATAGACTATTCTCTGAGTAGCCAAATCCGGTTTGAAAACTGGCAGCAGCTTTTACCAAAATCTGACTACATTGTAGCCAAGTCAGGAGACCAAGGCCCAGCCGTGTGGGGTCAAAACCTTAAAGAAATTTCAGATATAGAGAGTGCTGCCGCTGATGGTCAAGTTGGAACTATGTTTGATGAGTATACCCTTGTTTACGAAACGCTTGTCATAGGAATAGAAAAAGAGGCGCGCTCCGTCCGCATCTGGCGTAGAAGGAACAAGTAATTTTTTGCAAAAAAAAGAGTCCGGTCGCTTTCGCCACACTGGGTGTCGGAAGTGAGCGCGGACTGGCAGCGGGCCGTTCAGGTCAGTACGACCAGCGACCGCTGCTGGGGAGACGCACGGGCCGATGCCTGATGTGGGCGTAGGCCAGCTTGAACCGGGGCTGTCGCTCGACGAAGGCGAGAGCGAGAGCGAGCCAGAACGCGGAGTGCATGTGGTCCTCCAGGGTCAGTGGTCAGGTGGTGGAAATCTCCTCCACTAGACCGTTTCAGCGGCTCGACTTGAGCTGCAAAAACAGGCGCTTGGCCTGCAGCATAGACTACTGATTGACCGAGCGCCTGTCAATGGCGCGTGCTTATTTTTTACCTTGCTCGTACTCGGAAACGTGGAGTGAAGTTTTTATAACTGAGTCTGGATTTAGAGAGATAGAATCAATACCTTTATCAACTAGAAATTCTGCTATTTCAGGAAAGTCCGATGGAGCTTGGCCGCAGATGCCTATTTTAATCCCCTTTTGTTTGCAAACATCAATGGCCCTGCCGATCAACTCTTTGACGGCTGGGTTTCTCTCATCATAAATATGAGAGACCAAGCCGGAATCACGATCAAGACCTAGAGTTAGCTGTGTCAGGTCGTTGGAGCCAATTGAAAAACCGTCAAAAATTTCTGCGAATTCCTCGGCCAGTAAAACGTTGGAGGGAAGTTCACACATAACATAAACCTCGAGGCCTTGTTCACCTTGCTTGAGACCATGCTTGGCCATGGTGGCAATAACTTTTCTACCTTCATCTGGAGTACGACAGAAAGGGATCATGGCTTTCATATTAGTCAGCCCCATGTCCTGATGAACTCGGCGGAGAGCTTCACACTCAAGCGCAAAAGCCTCTTCATATTTTTCTGAGTAGTAACGTGACGCACCACGCCATCCGAGCATGGGATTTTCTTCGTGGGGCTCAAACTGACGACCGCCCAGCAAGCCGGCGTATTCGTTTGATTTAAAATCTGACATTCTAACAATCACGTCATGCGGATAGAAAGCCGCTGTGATTTTACCAACGCCTTCGGCTAGTTTATCTACAAAATAATCAGCTTTGTTCTCGTAGCCAGCAGTAATCTCTGCAATTTCAGCCTTAACTGCGTGATCCTCTATTTCATCAAAATGAAGTAAGGCCAGTGGATGAACCTTAATGTGATTCAAGATGATCAACTCTTCACGGGCTAGGCCCACTCCCTGATTTGGAATTTGTGCAAAATCGAACACTTTGGAAGTATCAGCTACTATCATCATTATCTTGGTATCTGGAGCCTTCATGGCTGATAAATCTGTCTTATTTATGCGGAATTCGCAGAGCCCGTCGTAAACATAACCCCGCTCGCCTTCGGCACAAGACACAGTCACAGGCGTTCCAGTTTTTAACTCGCTGGTAGCACCGCCGGTCCCAACCAAGGCAGGAATACCTAACTCCCGAGATACAATGGCCGCGTGTGATGTACGCCCACCCGAGTTGGTGACGATGGCAGCGGCCTTTTTCATAATTGGCTCCCAGTCGGGATCGGTAATTTCTGTAACCAGGACTTGACCTTCAACAAATTTATCAATGTCAGCCACATTTTTAATAACATTAACTTCGCCGGCTCCGATTCTGGCACCCACAGCCACACCCTCCAGTAGAACCTCTCCCCGATTATCTAAAACGTACTCTTCTAGTACCTTGCGATTGGAGTTTGACTGGACTGTCTCAGGGCGAGCTTGAACTATAAACAATTGATTGGTTTGTCCGTCTTTAGCCCACTCTACATCCATTGGCCGCTGATAGTGATCCTCGATTAAAATAGTCCAGTAGGCTAGTTGTAGAATCTCATCGTTGCTCAAGATGAACTTGGCAGCGTCTTCATCAGCTACTGGCACCTCTTTAACCGAGCCGTGAGCCGCCACTTGAGCATTCTCTGAATAGATCATTTTGTACTTCTTGGAACCGCGAGTTTTGCCAATGATTGGACGATAAGTGAATTCCAAATTGTCACCTTGTTTTTTAACACCAGCTTTAAGGGTAGGCTTAAAAACTATGTACTCATCCGGATCAACCTTACCTTGTACAACCATTTCACCCAATCCCCAGGAACCTGTGATCATGACAGCGTTTTCAAAACCAGATTCCGTATCAATTGAAAAATTAACACCAGAACAAGCCTGATCTGAACGAACCATTTTTTGAACGCCAACTGACAATGCCACGTCAAAGTGATCAAAGTTCTTGTCCTCACGATAGGAAATGGCTCGATCGGTAAAAAGCGAGGCAATGCAGCGCTTGGTAGCCTCGATAACTTCATGAGCTCCTTGAACATTCAAATAGGTTTCCTGCTGACCAGCGAATGACGCGTCTGGTAAATCTTCGGCGGTAGCAGACGAGCGCACAGCAACGTCAACAGCTGGAACCCCGTACTCCTGACTAAGTTTTTCATAAGCCACCTCAATAGCAGCTACAATGTCATCTGGAAATTTGGCTTCCAAAATAATTTGTCTGACTTGCTCTCCTCGTGACTGCAAGTTCTTGATATCGGAAGTATCGAGGTCGCTGAGAATATTTTTTATTTCCCCTCTAATACCTGCACCGTCGATAATTGTGTTATAGGTGTGTGCCGTAATAGCAAAACCGTTAGGCACTCGGATGCCCTGACCGGACATGTTTTGATACATCTCTCCAAGTGAGGCGTTTTTTCCACCAACTAAACCAACGTCGCCCATTGATACCTCGTTAAACCAGAGAATGAGTGATTTTGCTCTGTCGGTCATAGGTTCTGAAATTATGTTCGTAAGCGAAAATGGCGTATTTCAGCCATTCGCAGGATATCATATTTCGTATGATCTCGAAACTTAGACAACCACAACTTCAAGCACAGCGGCATCTTTGTTGTTAGGTGGTCCAATAATAACAATTAAATCCCCTGTTTTACCAATACCTTCGGCGTCGATAACTTTACGAGATAGCTTGATCAGATCGGCTCTGTTTTTGGGCGCTTTAACTGTCGCGCTGTGAATTCCCCAAAACAGATTTAACTGTTGGAGCAACTTAGTATTGTGACTGGTAACAATTATTGGAACATTCTGTGGTCTGAGTTGTGAAATGTGAGCAGCGATATTACCATCCTTGGTGTAAGCCACAATAGCCTTGGCTCCAATAGCTTCCGCCAAGTCAACCGCGGCATGAGCCATGCCAGTTTGAGAGGCTTCTTGGCGATGTTTGTGCAGGTCTGCCGGCAGATCATCAAAGGTAGATAATTCAACAGTTCGAGCAATTCGTTTCATGGTTTGGACTGCCTTGACCGGAAATTTACCAGTAGCACTTTCGGCTGAAAGCATGATGGCATCAGTGTGATCAGCTACAGCGTTGGCAACATCGGCCGCCTCGGCGCGAGTTGGCCTTGGACTTACCGTCATTGATTCAAGCATTTGCGTAGCGACAATCACTGGCTTGGCTACCTTAAGGCACTTCATAATCATTTCCTTTTGCAGTAGAGGGACAGCAGCGGCGCCTAATTCGACTCCCAAATCTCCCCGCGCCACCATAATTCCGTCTGCTGCTGCGAGAATCTCGTCAAAATTATCAACGGCTTCGGCGCGTTCAATTTTGGCAATTATTTTAATGGAACTGGTCTTAGGTAATAGTCGTCTCAGCGCTTTAATGTTGCTAGCATCCTTCACGAAGGATAGCGCGACGTAATCCATGTTTTGCTCAACTCCAAATTTAAGATCAGCCCGATCCTTTTTGGTAATAACTGGAACATCGAGACTGACACCTGGAACATTGATTCCTTTGTGAGACCCGACTACTCCACCTTGCACCACGCGACAATAGATTTGACCTTCAGCCACTCTGGTAACTTGAAGATCAATCAAGCCGTCTTGAATGTAAATATGGACTCCAGCTTTTACAAAGTCAGAAATTTGAGGATACTGGATTGGAATGGCCTGAACTTCTCCGGTGTGCGCCCGGTAATGCTGTTGTGACAATAAAACAACCTTGGCTCCGTTTTTGAGATTTAGCCCACCAGCGGCAACTTGCCCCGTGCGAATTCGAGGTCCCTGTAAATCCTGGAGCAAGGTAACGGTTCGTCCGCTGGCTTTAGCCGCAGACCTAACTGATGCAATCATTTGCTTATGCAAAGAGTAGTCGCCGTGAGAAAAATTAAAACGGGCGACATTCATGCCAGCGGAAATCATTTGTGTTAGCCGGGTTTTTGAACTGCTGGCTGGTCCAACGGTACAAACAATTTTTGTATGTTTCATAGCCGCAGTATAACAACAAAGCCGCCTGGCGAAAAGGTGTCGAGCAGCAAATTGCGATCAAATAGAGAAAGTTAGAGGCCGAGGAGAAGAAGGCCAGCCACCAACTTCCCGAAGTTCGCCCAGACGCCACTTTCCTTGCTTCTGCTGCTTTCCATGGAATCTCCCGTGAGTTTGCCTCCTGTTTGGTAGAGGCTCCTCAGACAAAAGAGTGTGGTTCCACTCTACTCTCTGAGAGGCTCTACCAACCTGGCTAAACCAAGCCGTAAACGCTGTCATGTGCCAGATTTGGCAACGCAAATGACCGCAGATAATACCCTAAAAAATGGCTTTTGTCAATACCTGCCCCGAGAAGACTGACTCTTAAATAACAAAAAACCCTCCAAACGGAGGGTTTTTAAACTGGAGCTGTCTAATCGTTTACGCGTTCGACGTACAATCCGGTGTCAGTATTAACGCGGATTTTTTGTCCTTCGTTGATGAAGAGCGGCACGGCTACTTCGTAACCTGTTTCCAGAGTAACCTTTTTAGTCACGTTTCCGGCGGTGTCTCCCTTGATTCCCGGAGGCGCCTCAGTAACCATAAGCTCAACTTTTGCTGGAACCGAGATAGAGACTGGCTTTCCTTCAAAGAAGAGGATATCAACATCTTGACCTTCTTTGATGTAATTAGCCACATCACCAACTGACTGGGCTGTCAGCTCAAACTGATCGTAAGTTTCGTTGTCCATGAAGGTGAAATTTTCACCGTCATTATATTGGTAGTTGGCTTTCTTACGTTCCAGATCTGCCTCCTCAATCGTATCCGACTGTTGGAAGGTGTTATCGAGCACCTGCCCACCAATCAGATTCTTCATCTTTACACGCAGGACTGCGGCAGAACGAGCCTGCTTAGAGTGCTCCGTGCGAGTCACGACGTAAGGCTCTCCATTCCACGTGACGACTGTGCCAACCTTGATGTCTGAGATGGAATACATTGTGGTCTATTTGTGATTTGGTACGTATGGAATCAGGGCCATAAATCTGGCGCGCTTGATAGCCTTAGCCAACTGACGTTGATGCTTGGCACTTGAACCCATGCGGTTGCGACCAAGAATCTTTTCGTAGTTGCTAGTAAACTTTTGTAGAGTTTCAATGTCCTTGAAGTCAATGTAATCAACTCCGTGCAGACTGAAATAATCGTATCTGCGTTTTTGAGTTTTTTTAGTATTTCGTTTTGCCATATAGAGTGGATTTAGAAAGGAATATCTTCGACAGAAATAGTGTCAACGTCATCAGCCGGCTGTGGAGGCGGCGGTGACTGATCGTCACTATAAGTAGGTGCAGAAACTGCGCTTGGTGCGGCAGCGGCTGCTGCTGCTGGAGCACCGTCGCTCTCGCCACGACCTCCTCCTAGCATGATGAGGTTATCAGCCACAATCTCTGTGCGGTAACGCTTAGTGCCTGATTGGTCATCCCAAGACCGAGTTTGCAGGTGTCCTTCAAGGTAGACCTGACGCCCTTTTTTAAGATATTGACCACAGATTTCTGCCAAGCGGCGCCAAGCCACAACGTTGTGAAACTCCGTCTGTGATTTTTGCTCACCTGAATTCTTGTCTTTCCACTGACGTCCGGTAGCCACAGAAAATGTAGCCACTGTTTGTCCAGATGGAATAGTTTTTACCTCTGGGTCGCGGGTGAGGCGACCAATAATCATAACTTTATTGAGATCCATATTTGTGTGTGTTTAAACGTCGACCTCGTCACTAAGAAGCTTTTCAATTTCTGAATCAATATCAGCCAATGGCTTCTTCTCCTCGTCTGGAGCGTCGGTAGCCTTAGCTTCGGCTAGAACTTCATCTGCTTTAACCTCTTCAGGCTTGTCTTTTGCGACCTCTTCGGTTACTACTTGTGGCTTAGCAGGCTTAGTCTCTTCAGGCTCGCGAGCTGCTTGTGGACGACGAGCTGGCCTGTCGCTGCGGCGATCGCTTTTCTTCTCTTCCTCTTCCTTTGGTTTACGACCTTGGGCAAGACGAACTTCACGCTTAGTAGCCTCTGCGGCAATTTCTTCAGCTGTGCGCTTTGGCCGCTTAACGATAAGGTATCGAGTAACCGCTTTGGTAATACGCAGCTTCTCATTAAGCTCAGCTAGCTTAGGGCGATCTAGATCAAACTCTAGAACAATATAGTTACCCGAAGTGCTGCCAGCTACTTGATAAGCCAGCTTGCGTCTACCCATGTCTTCTTCGTAAGTAATCTCGCCACCAAAAGAGGTGACGTATTCTTTAACGTCTTTAAAGATACCGGCAGCGGCATCGTCGGTGAGGTTTACCACCAGAACGGTTAGTTCATAGTGATCAGTTTGAACTTCCTTAGCCGGAAACTCAAAGGCTTCGACCTCAAGGTTGGTCTCTTCTTCCATTCTATTGTTGTTAGACGTGTTTCGCCCACTTTCGCCCGACGCCTAGAGCATGCAGGTAGTGGACATGGGTCCCCAGTAGAAACTGGAGAGAAACAACGTACTATTGATTAAGCGATAGGACTATACCCAAGACCAGAGTAAACGTCAAGGGTTAATACCCGCAATTTGAGAGGGTGGAACTTTGCTTAAAGGCGCCAGTAGAATCCACGTAAAGGCAGTAAAGCACGTCATTTTGTCCAGCAATCAACAGACCTGTCTGATAAGCACCGGGATTTACGCCAAAGCCGGTTCCGGTGGGCACTTTAGAAACATCGGCTGATCCACTATTGGCACTCCAGACATTGGTGCCGTCAAAGGCGATGTCTTGTGGGGAGTTGCCAACTGAAACAGTTTTACCTGCTGTCATGCTGGATACATCAAAATTACCAACTAAGTTATTTTGGAAGGTGATCCATAATTTAGCGCCATCAAAAACCAAGAATCTTGGCGTTGACCCTAGAGGTGAAACACTAACGGTTTGAATATTTGAATTCGAAGTATTGATCCGCGAAATTGAATTGTCCGTTGAATTAGCCACCCAAACGTACTGTCCATCATAGGCCAGCCCTCTAGGACCTGAGCCAACTGTAATTGTTGCAACTACCGCTCGCGAAGTTGGATCAATCTTAAGCACTTTTTTATTGGCAAAATCAGAGGCCCAAATATAACTATCAGCAAAGATGACATCATGACTATTGATACCGGTAATGGCAGAAACTGAAGTCTTAGCTCCCTCAAAATCCCAATCATAAACCCCCGTAGTAGTAGCCAGCCAAATTGAATTACCATCAAAAACAGCTCCGTTCACAGTACCAGTGGCCCCAGTGGAAGCAGCGGCGGTTATCTTGCTCTTGTCATCATAAAGTGGGACTGCCTGATAATTAGCATTATCCCCAAAGACGAAGATAACGTCGTGCCAAATATCTGACTCCACATGAAGCAGCTCTTTGGCGTTGGTTGGTCCTTCATTTGTAGCTAGCTTATAACTCTCAACTATTCGGCTGGTGGCCACATCGATACGATACAAGGCTCCAGATCCTGTGCTACTTGAACCTACTACCCAAACGTCTGATCCATCAAACTCTATTGCGTTTGGTTTGATGTTTTCGGCACCACCAATAATATTTGGTAGCGAGATCTTATGTGACTGTCTAACTTCTACATTTGGATGCAAACCGCCGCCGGCGTTTTCATTCGGGTAAATAACTCCTCCATTATAAGCTCCGATGTTATGAATGTGGCCGGAGTTAGTCTCAAGCGCATTGGCGAAGGCATCCACGGTAACAGAAATTCCAGTACCAATAGTGGTGCCGCTGTTGGAGGTTTTGACCTGTAGCCCGGTGCCGCCCTGGTCCGTTGATATTGAAGCACCAAGGCCCGCGGTATCGGTCTTAACGATCAAGCCAGTGCCGCCTGCTGAAGATTTTATCTCTGCACCCTCTGAAGATCCTTTAATCTCTGCTCCAATGGTACCTTCGCTATACAATCCAGTAGCGCCCTGACTGTAGGCTAATACACCATACCCCTGATACGCTTGGCCAGAAACACCAATAGGCAGAGCTACGGACAGGGCAGTTAATGAGGCAGTTCCGGTATGGCCCACAACGGCACGCCCTGCTGTTGAGATGCTGCTATTTTTTACAGACAATGATGCATTGCCACTATTAGTCTGAATGGAAACTAGATTATTAAAATAACCTGCGTAAACTGGCCCTCCCAGACCGGCACATCTGGTGAATTGATTACAGAAATATCCACCGTAGGCTGTGGTAGTGCTATCACTGTTGCCGTAAACGCCTTCCTTATTTTTACTATACCCAAATACACCGTAAGCGTTATCTGAATAACCGAGGATAGAACTACTGTTTGCCGACCCGTGTGTCACAGCCACGACTCCATAGCCGATATCAGATCCGGCTCGAACAGCATCAGCTCCGTAGGCGGCTAATGTTCCCGGAAGAGCAAAGGAGCTCGGGTCTGCTCCAGAAATAGCCCGAATAGCATCTTGCCCACCTTTATGTTCAGCGACTAACCCTGAACTTCCAGTCGTCGTTGTGAAGGAACCGCCATGACTCCCTCCGGTAGCGTTAATGCCATCAGCAGATCCACTAACCAAAATTCCAGTACCGGCAGATGAGTCGATATCAATACCTGGACCAGTACCATTTTGATCTATCTCCTGGGCTGGGGAGTTGCTGTTTATATTCAAATAAAAACCTCGGGCAGTTGTACTATTTTGAGTAACGCTAAGCGCATCCCCCGAAGCGGCAGTAATCCTAACCGTGCCTGAACCGCCGTACGTAGAATCAACTTGAAGCTCAGCCGCTGACAATGTGTTCTGTATTGTTAATGCCCCTGATTTTGATTGCGCGGAATTTGCTACATTAAGGGGAGCCGCCACATTGCAACTAGGATCAGTCGGTCCAACAGTATCTGGATTGCACGACGGCACATTCCAGGCTGCCTCAACTTTCCCTGTGAACCCTAAAAAGGACAGGGTTAGAACCACTAAAAACGTTATGTTAATTGTCCTTGTTTTGGTAGACATTTACATTGACGTTATACCATTTTATAAGTATACTGGCAACATATACTATCTCTGTAAATGCACTCCCAAATGGAAAAACATAGGCGATATCTACAATTTCTACTGATCGGGTTTGGCTTAGTTTTTGTTGGGGTCTTAGGGTGGTTGGGATATGGTCTTTACGATCAAAGGCCAACCACTACGTCGAATACCGTAGATCCTATAATCCTTGGTGGGTCAGACGACCAAAATGATGCGGTTTTAACTGAGGTCCCTGACTTGGAAATTAAGGATGAGACTGAAGCATCCTTTGTTAGAGGAACAATAGTCGACATAGTTGAAGGAGGTTTAACCATCGATGTTGATGTCTCGGCGGATGTGCCTGTGAGAACCATGACAGTTAATACCACGGACACCACATCAGCGGAGGTACTAGAAACTGGCGTACAACGCTTACCTGGTCAGAATGCAGTTGAGCCTACTTCGGGATCGGTCTCTGAACTTGCGATTGGTGATATTATTGTGGTATACAGTGGTTCGCCTATCTTAAGCGGAACAGCTGAGGTAACGGCCACAAAGATAGAAAACTTACGTTAATTAATAAAAGAATTTAATAATAAATTTATGATGATCCTTCTCATTCTACTCGGAGTTGCTGGAGTATTGGTGATCTGGTTGATCGCCCTTTACAACGGCCTGGTAAAATCTAGGAACCAAGTCGATGAAGCTTGGTCCGACATTGATGTTCAACTTAAACTTCGCTATGACCTTATTCCTAACCTACTGAATACAGTTAAGGAATACGCTTCACATGAAAAAGAAGTTTTTCAAAAAGTTACTGAAGCTAGAGCTGCTGCCATCAGCGCTGAGCAATCTGGTGATACAGAAGCTAGCGCCAAGGCAGAAAATATGTTGAGCTCTACCTTAAAGTCATTGTTTGCGGTATCTGAAGCCTATCCGGATTTGAAAGCAAACGGAAACTTTATGCAAATGCAACAGGAGTTATCTGACATCGAAAATAAGATTCAAGCCGCTCGTCGCTTCTACAATGGTAACGTGCGTGACTTCAACACTAAGGTTCAGGTTTTCCCAACTGTCTTAGTGGCTGGAGCCTTTGGTTTTACCGCTCGTAAGTTCTTCGAGATTGAAGAGCAACAGCGTGAGAATCCAGGTGTAGACTTTCATCAAGACGAAGCGAAATAGATCGAATGACCGTCTATCAGCAAATTGGTAAGAATAAGCGCCGCTCAGTAATCCTGGTGGCGCTGTTCTTTCTATTAGTGATGGCTATTGGGTATGTTTCCGGAGTTTATTATGGCTCAGGTTATGGTGGGATATTCTTTGCCGGAATAATAGCCACGATACTCACGCTCATAAGTTACTTTGGTGGCGATTCGGTATCACTAGCAGCTGCTGGTGCAAAACAGATTGAAAAATCAGACGCACCAGAATTATGGAACCTAGTCGAGAACTTGTGCATCACAGCAGGCCTGCCAATGCCAAAGGTGTACATCATTGAAGATTCTGCCATGAACGCCTTCGCAACGGGGCGAAATCCAGAAAAAGCCTCTATTGCTTTCACCTCTGGCCTACTTGCTAATCTAACTAAAGTGGAACTGGAAGGAGTAGCGGCTCACGAACTGTCACATGTTCGTAACTATGACACCAGACTAATGATGATAGTAGTAGTTCTAGTTGGTGTAATAGCTCTACTAGCAGATTGGATGTGGCGAGTTAGATTTATTGGCGGTCGTGATAGCGGTGGACGTAAGAGTGGCAATCAAATTGAATTAGTCGTGATGATAATAGGAATTGTACTAGTAATGCTATCTCCATTGTTCGCCGAATTGATAAAGCTAGCAATTTCTAGAAAACGAGAGTTTTTAGCTGATGCCTCAGCGGTTCTACTAACGAGGTACTCGGATGGCTTGGCGAGCGCACTCACAAAAATTTCCCAACAAAATCAACCGCTAGCTCGAGCCAATCACGCAACGGCGCATTTGTTCATTGCTAATCCTTTCCGTCAAAAATCTGTCTACTCCCGCCTACTCTCAACACATCCTCCTGTCGAGGATAGAATTAATGCCCTTAATGCCATGGGCGGTGATATACCGACCGATGAAAATTAAGACTGGTAGATATTTTTGATAGAAACCGCTATACTAAGGGTCATTGTTAACCAAATATTGCTATGCCTGCAACATCATCCGTAAAAAAAATGGATCCAATCAGCAAAAGTTATCATGATACACTCGAGATTTATGTTGGATCCTTTTCAAAGTTCTTTGGGGTATCCTTTATTCCTGCCTTGATAAGCTTTCTGCTAGGCGTGGCTTTTATTGGTAATTTTTTCGGTTCGGCTTTGCTTAATTCACAATCACATGATTTTTCTACTGAAGGTATCTGGATAGGTGGTTTAGTGTTAATTACCATCTTCGTAGTACAGATTCTTGGTATTTGCGCTCTGTACTACATGACCATGCATCATGAACGAATAACGGTAATGCATGCCTTCGAACAGTCGGTCGCGTTCTTCTTAAGATTCGTCGGGTATGGTTTAGTTTTTGTAATAGTCACGGCTACTGGAACTTTAATTGGCTCGGTAGTTATAGGTATGATTGCGGGACTAGCCTTAGGCATGACATCGTGGACATTAAACAGCGGACTGTTTGGTTGGTTATCACTAATTCCAGCTGTCCTTAGCGCTGCCCTGACATCGTTCTTTATCTTCACTGGTTTTAGTATTGTAGAAAAGAACAACTCGCTTAAAACTGCACTGAAAGCTAGCTATGACTTAGTGAGGAGCTCATACGTAACAGTTGTAATTCGATTAACTTTGATTTATACGGTAGCAGGCATTCTTACCTTTCTATTGACGCGAGTACCTATCATTGGTAGCCTGCTTTCGCTATTGATTATAACTCCTTTCAGCGTCATCTATCTGTCGGTACTGTACCGAGATTTGGCGAAAAGCTAAATGCAACCTGACATTCTCCAAAGATTTACCACCCACCTTCGTAGCACCTTATCGCGATCTATTGATTTGGCGTGGGAACTCAAGCACCAGGAGATTTCTCCAAGCTTTTTGTTATACAGCCTAGCCCAGCAGGAAGGCAGCATCGGAGCTGAGGTGCTGCGCAATTGTAATGTCTCCCCTGACCTACTCTCGGAATACCTGTCCACATCAGAAGGTATCTCTCTTGATGGCAAAACAGACAAGGAAAATACTGACGTGGTATTTCTCTGGCCGGAGTTTACCTCTGAAACCAAGCAGCTAATTCAACGAGCGGCGACCTTGGCAATGGATCGGCACCACCAGTATATTGGAACTGAGCACCTACTATTTGCTTTAGTGGAACACTCTGAGCTTGATTGGTCAGAGCTCCTGAGGAGTGTGGATGAGTCTCTAGAAACAATCCGTCAGCAACTTTTAAACGTGATGAACAGCAATACAAAATATACTTCTATTCAAGCTCTGTATGGCAATGGTCAATCGACGAGACTTGGAAAAGACACAGGTGCTAACATAGATGAATCCACTGACAATGAGTCCTCCTCAGAAACTCCGGCTCTTGATTACTTTGGCACAGACCTGACAGCGTCAGGCACGCAGAGCCAACTTGATCCGGTAATTGGACGAGCTGATGAAATTGAACGCCTAATACACATACTCTCTCGACGTACAAAAAATAATCCGGTATTAATTGGCGAAGCGGGTGTTGGTAAAACCGCTATTGTTGAAGGACTGGCTCGTAGAATTGTCGCCGGTGATGTACCTGATATTTTGCTACACAAGCGCGTGGTGGCTCTTGATTTGTCCCTCATGATTGCTGGTACTATGTATCGTGGAGAGTTTGAATCCAGGATAAAACAGTTAATTGATGAAGTGAGACAAAATACAGACATCATCTTGTTCGTAGATGAGCTCCACACCTTAGTGGGAGCGGGCACGGTTCAGGGTGGATCTATGGACGCCGCAAATATTTTAAAGCCAGCTTTAGCCAAGGGGCATATTCGTTGCATTGGTGCGACCACATCTGATGAATATAGAAAGTTTATTGAAGCTGACCCGGCGCTTGATCGCCGTTTTCAGTCTATCCGAGTTAACGAGCCCACAGAACAGGAGGCTGTTGAGATTTTACAGGGACTGAGTGAGTTCTATGAAGATTTTCACTACGTTAAATTTACCCCAGAAGCGTTAACTGCCGCAGTTGACTTGGCGGTAAGATTTTTACCAGAACAACGCCTGCCCGATAAGGCCATTGACCTACTTGACGAAGCTGGAGCTAAAGCGCGTGTACAGCGCAAGGTACCGGCCGCTCTTAAAACGCTTGATGCGCTAAGCCGAGAAGCCGTTGGCTTAAGGCGACAAAAAGAGACTGCCGTTCGAAACGAACGTTATCAAACCGCAGTTGAAATAAAGGCCAAGGAGACAAAACTAGAAAAAAAACTAGTCACGGCAAGGGCTCAAGTTAAAAAGTTAAAGCTACCCAAGACACCTGTCACTATCGATGACATAGCTAGAGTGGTTGCCTCGGTGTCTGGGGTGCCCTACTCATATATTGCCGCAAAACCTGAAAAGAGATTTGTAGAACTTGCCAGTGAACTTAAAAAGGTTGTCATTGGACAAGACACTGCAGTAGACGCTGTCTGTGCGGTTTTAAGGCGATCAGCGGCTGGCTTGTCTTCTGGGCAACGACCATTAGGAAGCTTCTTATTCCTAGGACCTTCGGGCGTTGGTAAGACTGAATTAGCAAAAAAATTGGCTGAGACTCACTTTGGCGACAATGACGCTCTACTAAGAATAGACATGTCTGAGTTTTCAGAAAGTTTCACAGTCTCAAAAATGGTTGGTGCCCCAGCCGGATACGTCGGTTACAATGACACTGTTAAACTAGCCGATCATATTCGTCGAAAACCATACTCTGTCGTACTCTTTGACGAAATTGAAAAAGCTCACCCCGATATCTTTAACGTGCTATTACAAATTCTAGATGAAGGCAAATTAACTGACTCAAGTGGAAGAGAATTAAACTTCCGACACTCAGTTTTGGTGCTTACTTCTAACATTGGAATTGACTTGCTGACTAAGCAGGCAGAACTAGGCTTTGATTTAGCAGAGGGATCGACTAGCTCGATAATGCCGTTTGACGAGGTTAAAGCTGCCGTTCTACAAGACCTACAAGCGACCTTCCCACAAGAATTTTTAAGCCGAATTGATAAACAGTTAGTTTTTGAGCCTCTCTCTGAAAAATCTTTGTCTAGCATAATTGATTTACAGTTCTCGGAGATAGCTGCACAGTTAGAAAGGATGAACATTTCAGTTCGCTTACAAAGCTCGGCGAAGAAACTAATCGTAAAAGAAGGGTATGAACCAGATCAGGGCGCTCGTGGTCTTAGGCGTGTTTTAACTGATCAAGTAGAAAACCTGTTAGCCGAGAAATTACTGTCTAAAAAAATATCCTCTGGAGACCATGTCTCTTTAGCGGCCGTAAATGGAAAGGTTGTTGTCAAAAAGGATAAATAACGCTAGACTTTAAATAAGTTCGTTACACCACCCACGAACGGGTGGTGTTTTATGTATAAACAAATACTTTCACAATTTCTAGACGCTTTACTCCCCCGTCGCTGCGTGGGCTGTTTAAGGTATGACACCTGGGCTTGCGATGACTGCGTAGCCGCCAGCCAACGTCGACACCAAACTACTCTACCCGAATCTAGCGTCCTGTCTATTCAGACACTGGGTCCATATCATGATCCATTTTGGCGTCACTCCATTGAATTGTTGAAGTTCCGAGGAATTAAGGAGGTGGCTATACCTTTAGGACTAGCGCTCGCAGAATATATAGATGAATTAGATACTTCATTTGATAATGCCATTATTATTCCAATGCCACTACATCCTAGAAGAGTCTGTGAACGAGGTTATAATCAGGCGACTCTGCTATCGGAAATAATAAGTCAGTCACTGGACATTCCCCTACTAGACAATTTACTGGTGCGCATTAAGTCGACGCGAGCTCAAGCGCAGATATCAAATCCCATTGAGAGATTTAATAATGTTAGCAAAGCTTTCTCACTAAATGATCAGATTAGAGCGGAGCGAGTGCTTGCAGGTAAGACGGTCTACCTTATTGATGATGTCGTGACTACCGGAGCGACGGCCTTAGCCGCGGTTAAGGTCCTACAAAAGGCCGGCGTTAGGAAAATTGAGTTGTATGCCGTGGCGCGAGGAAGTTAGCTACCCGTTGTAAAACTCCAAGTCTTATTAAACGATGTTGCGTCGACATCTCCAGTCATGCGAACCGTGTATAAAGTGTTTGTGTTTAGTGGATTTTTTGGGATAAACGAAACAGCGTTACCCTGCACTGCATTATTTGGATTATCTGAGTCACCTGGTAATTGTTTATATCCAGTCAAGTTAACTCCATTACTGTCAATCAGACTGACCGACATACTGGAGACGTTCTCACCATTATAAAACTGCAGAGTAATAATGGGCCCTGTCGGCCACTCTGCGCCCTCATCAAGATGAGGCTCAAGCGGATCCGGTGATTCGTTTATTGTAAGACTTGTCTCCACGTCAGTCATTCCAGGGAATGGAAAAGCAATCGGTTCATGATCAATTCCGGAAAGCTGCGTGTCATAGGTTGCAAAATATAGACAGTAATATGACACTGCGTTTCTATTAAACTCATCGTCAAAACCTGGCGCATCAATGGCGGGATCCAAAAGTGGTAAGCGATGATACAGAGTTACAAACCAGCCCGACACAGCATCTCGCTTCTCGGTACTCCACCAACTAGTTAACACAGAACTAATCCCAGCCCGAGCCCCATCTTCACTGTAACCAGGCTTATCATCGGTCTCGTAGTGAGTTAACTCACTATTCAGCTCCATATAGGAATTATGTAGCTGGCAGTCAGCCGATAGATTTACATCTTCCGAAACTGGGGTAACTCCGCTGGCCTTCCGATAATAATTCAACATCGCCAACCAATTATCACCATTGAAGGTTGGTGCAGTGATGACCTCTGATTTACTTTTATAGACAGCCAGCTGCTTGTTACCGGTTTTTTTAGGTTTAACTTGGTACCGCTTACTGATGAAGCGTTTATTAATACCGGCACTAGTCTGCTTGATGAGCGTTACTTTGGCCATGCGCCGATCGCTGATTACCACGGAATCTAATCGGATAGCGGGAAAAGCCTGGTCACCTTTTCTGGTTGCTACAGTGCGTTGTGCTAATTTATTTCCATTTGGATGGTAAAAGCGTAAATAAACTCCACGTTTTTTTTGGTAGAGCACACCTAGATAGTTTACTCCGGCTACTCTAAGTTTTCGGCCTTGAATTTTTTTTGCTCGGCTAGGCAGCGAAATGACCGTGGACTTACCTGAGTCATCTCCTTTGCCCAATAAAGTCACGGACTGGGCGGACTGATCTACTGAAATATTGTAGCTAGCTGGGTAACTAGCATCTGCCTGGGAAGCTAGACCTAGCCAAAAAACAGGCGTAAGGAAAATTGATAGCCAGTAAAGTCGTGGTGTCATGTTCATATTGTAACACAAAGCCCCGCGTCAGCGGGGCTCATGATCTAGCAGATGTGTCCTCGGCACGATTCGAACGTGCGACCCCCAGCACCGCAAGCTGATGCTCTATCCATCTGAGCTACGAGGACATATTTTAGAAAAGCTTATACAGTCAACTTCATTTTAAACTTGCTGTCAAGCTACCAAAGCTTCAATAGACGATTGATCGTTTCGTAGTAATTTTCCTCGTCTTCGCGCTCAAGATCTTCCCTAATATAGTCTAATAACATCGTACGAATTTCAACTGGGTCCTGATCCTTTAACGGTATCGGTATTTCTTGGCGCAACATCGCATTTTTCGGCATGATGTAAAGCACCTTAACGAATGGCGGGTCGTAAACTAGCGCGAACCTATCAATATCGCGGTGCGGGTAGTACTTATCACCAATTTGAATGCCCCGTTCGTACAAAGTAAAATGAAGTATCAAAGGTTCGTTACGGTGATGTGTCAGGACAATAAAACCTAGCAATACGATCATTAAAGCAAATAAGAAATTGCCGTCAAACGCTGCCCAAATAAAAAGACCGCCTGCTATTAGTGTTGCCAGCGCGTACCAAAGCGGTCCGCGATCATGTTTAATATATTCGGGGAAATCCCACTGCAACATGATTTGACCACGGTGGATTGGGTGGTCAGGATCAGTCGTAGGTAGGTTCTCCTGCTTAATCCTTGGCTTGGTTTTGGAGTCTGCCATATTGGACATAGTATAACATTTTTTGTCTGCGTTGTGAAGCAATTATAGAATAATGCTGGGGAGTTGACTATTCCAGCAAGCAACCGTATAGTTAGCTAGCTTTTTAGACCAATGGAGAGGTGGCTGAGCGGTTGAAAGCGGCAGATTGCTAATCTGTTATGTCGGTTTTCTCCGGCATCGAGGGTTCAAATCCCTTCCTCTCCGCATTTATTATAAAAGACGAGTATTCCTCGTCTTTTATAATACCATTAATACAAAATGAGCTTATTCGGACACTGGCAAGGAGCTGAACCAATCCTGGACAGACTGAATCTCATCCTGATAGTGGTCAGTTAGACCTTGAGCTGTTTCTGATGAACCACTAAAATGGCGCATCAGCTCCTCCACTAACTGTTCTTTTTCGCGGAGGCGCTTTTCCCAGATCCACTCTGGATCAACTTCAATAATACCAGCATCACGATCTATGATGTGCTGAGGGAAGGCCGCTTCTACCATGGAGTCATGTTGGGCTCGTAGATAGTAAAGAAAGCCCCGCTGCCCCTTTAACCAAACCTCAATAGATCTTGGCGCAGGAGCAATAGCATTGTCCATTTGCTCCTTAGCGACGTTAAAAGAGTCCTGTAGCCACTGTAAATTACTCTCCCGATCTCCGACGGTCTGGCCATCTTTAGATATGGTTTGCTCAAAGCTCTTGTCTTTTGGAAAGAACTCAGGCTCGTAAACATAACCACCAATATCAGCTTGTTGTAGTATACGCTCGACCGTTGTTTGAGGCTTGATGTGTGGATTGGTTGGGTGCTCCCAAAAAGACGTACTTAAAATAGACCTAGCAATTAACTGTCTCACATGAACCGACATACCCTCTTGTCTAGCTATTGCGTCAGCAACGTTGGCGGCATATTGCTCTGCCGTAAAATTATCGGAGCTGCTTTCACGCTTGGCTTTTCCAGTGTGATCAGCGTCATGGGCTGCTGCCGCGAGCAATAAACCCCTAGCCTCTGTAACAGAAATTTTTCTGGACTGAGGACCGGCGTTGTATTCTACAATTAGAGCTGATGTCCTACAGACAGCAGCGGTTATGTGACTCTCATTGTGATAAGCATTCTCATTACTTGGAACTAGCCCTAGCTCGGTCATTGTGCTTAAGGTCTTATCACGCAACTGTATAAGTTCCTCAGCTGTTATCTCAGGGGAATCATCTGGTCTAATTTCTCCATGCAGCTTTACCTCTTCACCAATTGATCTAATCAATTCTGGAGTTGGAATATACTTAGCAGTTGTACTAATTGTCGTTAGATAATCCATGCCGGCCTCCAGCATAGCGGCGTCATCTTGTTGCTCAATAGCAGTGCTTCCTTCCGCATTAATAAAACTCCGCCATTCCCAAGTGGTCTGCTGAATTCCGGGTTTTGCCTCACGGGCATTAACTGCAACGGCTGTAGGTATCCTTTCCTGATTCATAAAACTGTAAATCCTAAACTGATAAATCAACCAACATTTTACTATTGTCGTAGTTTACCATTTTTAATGGTAAATGTCAATAGGAGTGATCTATCTAGACTTGACATAAGGGCCTAAAAGGGAGTATTGTACTTGCACCTTTCGGAGGATTCGATGGATCAGAACTCGACGGCGGTGGGCATCCCGCCCGCCACCCCCGCCCACTCGGCCGCTACTCGGCCGGGTGGATTCAACTGCAACCACCAGGCGATGGTGATGATGGGCTACGAAGCCCACGCCCAGCGCCAGAGTGCTGCAGCAGCCCGTGGGGGCAAACAAGAAGGTAGCGACGACAGCCGCCTGCGACAGAGCGCCTAGGCGTTCTAAGCTGGCTTGTCGCGGTCGTAGGAGTCCCCTTGGATTCCCGCGACCTCTCTTTTTTTATGAATATTAGCTGTCTTTGCGGTTGACCTATGTGAAAGGCGGCAGTAGTCTAACTTGGTATGTTTCTTAAGGACAACGCAGTAACTTATATGACTCGCCAGCTGTGGCGATATGCCAGAGGCAACCGCCGAGCGGTGGTTTTATATTTCTTGTTATTTGTGGCAGCC
Source organism: Candidatus Kerfeldbacteria bacterium CG15_BIG_FIL_POST_REV_8_21_14_020_45_12 (assembly GCA_002781785.1). Taxonomy (GTDB): domain Bacteria; phylum Patescibacteriota; class Patescibacteriia; order UBA9570; family XYC2-FULL-38-9; genus UM-FILTER-45-8. The sequence goes on along the minus strand of PFGC01000057.1, from coordinate 2,289 downwards.
AACGCCATAGTTCTGCTTGAGCCGCTCCTGGTTGCCAAAATATTAAATACAATTCAGCAGGCCGGCGTCACACAGGAAAACCTTTGGCAAATTTTGGGTTTTTTGGCTCTCTTTATTGTCATTGAAATTGGTTTCTGGGCCTTCCATGGACCAGCTCGGGTCATTGAACTACAAAACGCTTTTTTTGTAAGAGCACAATATAAAAAGTTCTTGCTGAACGGAGTAATGAACCTGCCAGCCAGCTGGCATAGCGATCATCATTCTGGAGATACGATTGACCGCGTTGAAAAAGGCACCAAAGCTATTTTTAATTATGCTGAGGGAACCTTTGAGGTCATTGAATCTTTAGTCCGCTTTACAGGTGCGTACATTGCCTTGGTCTACTTTAACGTACACTCCAGCTACATTGTTGGAGTGATGGTAGTGCTAACTATTTGGATGATTCTACGCTTTGACCGCGTCCTCGAAGGTCAGTACGCCAAGCTTAACCGATTTGATAACCGAGTCTCCGCTAAAATATACGACACCATCAGTAACATCACAACGGTTATTATTTTGCGGATTGAAAGGTTGGTGAGCAACGCCATCTATAAGAAAATCATGGCTCCGCTAAAACTATATAAGCGAAGTATCCGTATTAACGAAGTGAAGTGGTTTTTGGTAACCATGTGTGGAGCCTTGATGGTGTTTATGGTAATTGGATCATACGTCTGGCTGACCTTACTAGCTGGCGGAGTGGTTCTATTTGGAACGGTTTATTTATTATACGGCTATCTCCAAAGTATTCGTGATCTGTTTTTCAGGTTTGCCTATCTGTATGGAAACATCGTGCGGCATAAAGCAGACGTCAGTAATTCTGAAGCTTTGACAGATGAATTCCCAGACGACGTCGAGTCTGAACGTGGTCATCTTGATAATACGTGGAAGAAAATAGAGGTCTTGGATTTAAACTTTTCTTACCACGGCCCAGATAATGATGATCTGCATTTGGAAAATGTCTCTTTTTCATTCTTACGCGGAGAAAACATCGCCTTTATAGGTGAAAGCGGTAGTGGAAAAACGACAGCTCTAAAAGTAATGCGCGGATTATACGAACCACAATCTATTTGCGTGCTAGTAGATGGCCTTGAACTAGAAAATGGTTTCAAATCAATGAGCGCAGATATTGCATTAATTCCGCAGGATCCGGAGATATTTAATGCAAGCATCCGTGACAACATTACCGTCGGCGTACCACATACGGATGATGAAATTCAGGCTGTCACCGACATGGCTCGATTTAGTAGTGTTGTTGAGCAGCTGCCAAAAGGACTGTCTTCATCGATAGTTGAAAAAGGAGTAAATTTAAGTGGAGGAGAAAAACAACGGCTGGCCCTAGCTCGTGGACTAATGGCGTCGGTTGATAAATCAATCTTGCTACTTGATGAACCAACCAGTAGCGTTGATCCAAAAAACGAACTAGCCGTTTACGAAAGTATGTTTGAAGCCTTTCCCAACACAACAATAATTTCTGCGATTCATCGGCTTCATCTTCTCCCAAAATTTGACCGCATTGTCATGTTTGATGACGCTTCCATTGTTGGATCTGGCAGCTTTGATGATTTACTAAAGAATTCAGTCCAGTTTAGAAAAACTTGGGAGCGCTACGAGCGTACTGTAAATCGTCAACCGGAAGCTTAAGTCAGATCAACTGCAATTAAATAATGTCTATTTATTTTTTGGCGGGCCCTTTTCTCGTCGTAAACTTTCCATTTCCAAACAAGGATAATCGGCAGGAATATAAGAACGTAACCAAGTCATGGTCTCAGACAGGCTTTCCTTGTTAGGTTGAGAGATGCCGTAAAATCTTGTGCCAATGCCATTTAATATCCAAATTTTCATGCTAGCTTATTAAAATTATTTTTATAGATAAGCATAGATTTATGCCGGTCTAGTACTTTAGAATATCACCCAAGTTAACCTGGCGTAACGCATTTGATTTACCTACATATTATGCTATTTACTAAGATATTGACTCGCCGGTCTTTTCCGGATATACTCAGTTTCGCAATTTCAAATTGACGTAAAGGTCGGATTTGAGTACATAAGTTTGCGGCTGACACAATTTATGGAGAGGTGGCTGAGCGGTTGAAAGCGACAGTCTTGAAAACTGTTGGGCCAGCAATGGTCCCGGGAGTTCGAATCTCCCCCTCTCCGCCAATTTACACTTTTGCCCGAAACGGCAGGAGCGAGCGTGTCGCGAAGCGACACGGAATGCCATTTTTGCGCTACGCGCCAAGGTTTTTTCAG
>PFGC01000062.1 GCA_002781785.1 Candidatus Kerfeldbacteria bacterium CG15_BIG_FIL_POST_REV_8_21_14_020_45_12 | reverse complement strand
ACCAATAATAATACGGTCAGAATAATTGCCCAAACAAACAGGATAAAAAAATGTACTATCCTAACTCCAAAACTAATAATGCGGCCCCAAATATCATACTGGCCAAACATCGGCTTCAATAAAAACCGAAACAGAATTTTTAAATTAAGCGCATACGCAATTCCCTTAGCTTCACGCTGCATCATGTGAACTACTTTCATAAGTCCAACCGTGTACCACCACACCGGAAAGTACAAAATTCCTACAAGTAGGTCCATCATGAGAAAACGAATTGTATCGAAGACAAACACGCCGTTGATTTCTGTTTTATTTCAACGTGATTATACCAACTTTTACAAAAAAACTCTAGTCCTGGTAGAGACTGGTCAAATACTCCGACAAACTAGGGTAACTAATCAACTCTGCTAGAGTTTTTAACGATACCCAACGCCCTTCATCGACTTCCTCGTCTGACTCTCCAAATTCCTCTAGAAAATTCATTTCATACATGTGAACCAACACCTCTCGGCCATCTGGCAACTTATACTGGTAGGGAGGCAACTGACGAATCATTGAGCAATAAAATCCAGTCTCCTCCATCACCTCACGCATCGCCGCCTGAAGTGGAGTTTCTCCATTATCAATATGACCCTTTGGCGTTGACCAGTCATCATGGCGTGGACGATGCACTAAATAAAACTCTCGCTGACCGTTGTAATCACGAATAACCACGCCTCCAGCCTTTTCAATTATTCCTAGGTCAGTATCTGTCATAACTAAATTTTACTCTTTTGCTTAAGTCTGGACAACGCTTTTGATGGCAGCTAAAGTCTTTTCCGCCGATTGCTGCCATTGATAACGACGAACATTTTCATAGCCCTTTTTTATCAATTCGGTTCGCAAGGGCTCATCACTAATAACATGCTTAATAGATCTAGCAATTGAAGAGGCATCCAACACATCTACCAACAACGCGCTGTCACCAACTACCTCAGGCAAAGAAGAGTGAGCTCCCACAATTACAGGAACGCCACAGGCCTGAGCTTCCAGAGGCGGAAAGCCAAACCCTTCATAAAGAGACGGATACACAAAAGCATTGGCTGCAGTCAGTAAGGCTTGCTTTGTAGGCTCATCAACATAGCCACGGTATTCAATTCTAGGATCATTTGCGACTCTCGACTGAATAGCTGTTGATTTCCAACCACCACCGCCAACCAAGACTAATTTTAGGTTCGGGTAGTCATCACGTAATAAATCAAATGCCTCTATTAATGCCTCCAAATTCTTCCGTGGCTCCAGAGTGGCTAGCGATAAAATATATTGTTCTGGAGTATCTATAAAAACAGCCGGCGCCGCTTTTGGTAGCCCTGGATATACTACTTCGATTTTATTAGGTGAAATATAATATAGATCAATCAAATCTCGACGAGTATGCTCAGAAACGGCAATCACTTTATCTGCTAACTTTGTCAGAACAGCTGGTTTTATTAAACGGTGCCATAACCTACCCTTGGCGCTAAAACATTCTGGATAGCGCTCGAAAGATAAGTCATGCATGGTCAACACATACGGAATTTTCTGTTTTACCAGTGGCAAAAAATGAATATTTGGAAAAAACACCACATCAACTTCTCCAAACATCCAATTGAAGCCAGGTCTAGATTCCAAAACCTGAAGCGTCGTGATCAGTTTATTTGGAACAGAATGAATCCTCCACTCAACCAACGGACTTTCAAGACCATGTTGAATTATTTCCAAAACCTCTTGGTTTTTTCCCAAGCCTGAAGCATTAACAAAAAAAACAAACTGGTGCTCCTGAGACTCAGGCAGGTCGAGCATGGCTCGCAATAATTGTTTCGTATACACAGAAACCCCAGCGGACTGGGGTTCTTGCAGTGATCGGCAATCTACGCCGATGCGCATATTATTTTCTGAAATATTCGCGCAAGTAGACCAAGATCAGGCTGAGGATCAGTCCTGCCAATACGCCAACGGATGTAACCAGCCAAATCGGGAATTTAGACTCTGCCACCACCGGATCTAAAGCCTGCACAGTGAATAAAACCTTCTCACCATCACCCTGGTCAGCAGCTCCAGCCCCATCTTCAACCATGGTGACAATTGCCGCTGATAACTTCTCTGCGTTGTCTCGACTTGCGTCAGTAAACTGTACTGCAAAGTTCAAAGCCGAATACTGTTTGGCCTGAAAACGATTTGTAAACTGTGCAATATTATCAATCGCCGGCTCAAAACCAGCTGCCAAGTAAATCTGTTCAACAAAAGCTGGGGTCTTAAACCAACTCATCAAATCTTGAACATAAAGCTCCGCGGCCTTCAATTCATAATATCCACCGTACTGATAATCAGCCGTGGCTGCTTGTCCAGCAAAATCTAAATCAAAAGATACCACAGCTTTGTATTGGACCGGTCGGACCAGTGCAAAAACCATCGCTGCAATTCCAACTAACAACGTAAAGACTACAATAAACCAGGCATTTCCTTTGATAATTTTAGCGTGAGAGTGTAGTTCCATTTTTTTCATTTACTAGATTACGTATTTCTTCGCTGGAACTCCTCCCAGCGATCCTCGACAAATTGACGCATAGTAGTTGTAAACTGATCTACGCGGAAGGTCAAGGCTCTGGCTCTTACCTGCTCTGGGTCAAAAGCCATTGGGTCAAAACCAATTAAAGCATCAGCAAAGTCCTCCCAGGTTTGATAGTCAACTAATTTACCACTAATACCATCCTCCACAATTTCAGTGGCTCCGCCTTTATTATAGGCAATCACCGGCCTGCCGGACGCCATTGCCTCAATCATAGTAATACCAAAATCCTCTTCTTGAGGGTTCAAAAAAGCCGCACAGGTAGAATATAAACGTCTCAGTTCTTCGTCTGAAATTCTACCTAAGAATTCTACATTACTCCCAGCCCGACGCTGAAGATCAGCCATGGCCGGTCCATTTCCAAATATCTTCAGTGGCTTACCTAACTTATTAAAGGCGTCAATCAATAAGTCAAATCTTTTATATGGCACCAATCGACCACCGGCTAGAAAAAAATCACCAACCTGATCTTTTGGAACAATTTGAAAATCAGCCACATCGACCGGCGGATACATTAGAGTGCTTTCTTGATGATAGTATTTTTGAATACGTTTTTGAACAGCTAAAGAGTTGGCTATGTAATGATCAACGCGCTCAGCTGCAATACGATCCCATATTCTAACATTCGATAAAAATATTGGGATAATTCTTTTTAAGAATGAGTTAACTCCCAACTCCTCAACATATGAATGTGTGTCACTCCACAAAAATCGCGTGGGCGTATGGCAATAACTAATGTGCATAGTGCCCGGTCTTGTCACTACCCCCTTTGCAAAGGAGGAGCTTGTTGAAATAACTACATCATATTCAGACAAATCAAAGCTCTCAATAGCAGCCGGCATCATCGGAAAATACCATTGGTACTTTTTGACTCCCAAAGGTAAGCGCTGAATAAATGAAGTTCTAATATCCTTGTCAGCAAAATATGGATTGGCATTTTTTGGATCGTGTACTAATACGTGGATAGGTGCGTTTGGCCACATTTCGCAAAAAACTTCGAGAACGTTTTCCGCTCCACCATCTTGGGCTAAGTGATCGTGAACTAAGGCTATTTTCATTACAGTGCTTTACGTTTACGTAATACGATTAGAGGGGTCTTTAATAAGATGATCAAATCAAGCAACAGCGACCATTTTTCCATATACACTGTATCAAGTCTTACCTCATCTTCAAAGTCCAAATCTGACCGTCCTGATACCTGAGCCATTCCAGTAATCCCGGGCTTGATGTTTAAAACCCTTTTATGATGCTTGTGGTACTTGGCAACCTCTTCAGGTAAATGGGGCCGCGGACCAACTAAGCTCATATCTCCTTTGAGAACCAAGAGGAATTCCGGCAACTCATCAAGTGATAGTCTTCTAATAACTCGGCCAACTCGAGTGATTCTTGGATCGTCTTTAATTTTTACAAGTGGGGACCCCTTACGCAGATTATTATCCTGAAGCTCCTCCGAGTAACGCTGAGAATCGGTGCCAGGTTTCATTGAGCGGAATTTATAATAACGAAACTTTTTTCCATTTTGCCCTACTCGCATCACCGGACTATCGTCATCCCGTCTCGAGAACACTACAGGAAAACCACTTTCAATAACGATGGCCAGTGCTGTTATCAGCATTAAAGGTGATGAAACAATTATCAAGATGAGAGATCCTATAATATCAAATAGCCGCTTGGCAATTCTGCCCCATCCATCCAACCGAGTCCGTTCAACTTCGATAACTGGAATACCACCAATTGGCCTGATTGATAGATTGGCCTGTTGTGCATCCGACAAAGCCGCCGCGTACTTAAAAATAATGTGGTGCTCATTACAGAATTCAAAAATCTCTTCACTCTTTTCCGTTGAAAGGTCTGGATCAGCTTTGATAATTTCATCTATTTTCTCAGCGGCAATTAATTCGGCTAATTCAGCTTTCACTTCGTCGGTAAACCTAGAATAGGTCCGCTGTACCACAAAACCCAAACTGGTGCGCTGCTTGAGTTCGTGAACAATTACTGAAGCTACGTGTCCTTCACCAATTACGGCTACAAAATTAACTCCAACACCGTGAGCGAAAAGTTGTCGCTCAATACTCAGTACAATTAACCTAGCGATGGTTACATATGCTATTGCAAACAAATACGCCGCTAAAATGATAAAACGCGACGAAAATAAATCCCTATCTAGAAAGAACAAAACGATAATAATCAAAACGCCAGTCGAGCAAGCCAGTAAAATTTTGCGGACCTCTTCAACAATCCGACGAGTACCTCGAATGTTGTATAGTCCCGTAAAAGCAAAAACGACCAACCAAACTACAGCCGTTAGTAATACAATTAAAACGTACTGCTCAAAAGAAATTCTATAAACCACATCTGGAATAAATCCAAGCTCAGCGTAGAATCTAAAAAAGTAGGCTGTCACGCCCGCCAGCACCAACATCAAGTAGTCGACTGGCACTAAAATTGCTCCAAACAATAATTCTGCTCTTTTCATATGCTCTTTTGTGAACTGTTCCGAAACATTCCGATAAGCCGACTTCTGTCGTCTCCGTTTAGCAAGACGGATAGCCATCTATCTGGGACGTCTGTTGCCAGACGCCTCGAGCCCCATACGGGTTGCACCAGGCAGGGTTTACCACCACATTCCGCTCACACGGAAGGATACGATGTAGCAAGCTAAGCTCACACCATCATACTTTTCACCTTTCATCTTGCAATAAAGCAAAACTAGTATTGTCTCTGTGGCACTTTCCCTCGATTTATTAAAGCGCAGACCTCATATCCCAAGGTCTAGGCTCACTTATTTCCGGGTTGCCGTTAGCAACTGCCCATGACCAAGCACTTGCGCGCTGGCCGGTGGTCGGACTTTCCTCCCCATCTCTATAAAAGAGTCAGGGTAGCTATCTGGAATATTTCATTGGAAAACAGCCCACAAAACAGCATAAAAATAGCGGTTTTGCCGATTTATACTAGGATAATTCTGTTCAAAAGTCAAGCCGATATCTACCAAAGACTACGCTATCGACTAGCCGTCGCAGCATCAATCGCTTTATTAACTAGAGCGTCAGCTGCTGTGTTCTGCTCGCGGGGAACATGATGAAAGCGTACTCGCCCAATCTGAGTTCGTAAATTATGCGCCTGAATAACCAGCGGTTGAATCTCAGCATGCTTAACTCGCCACTTTCCGTTCATTTGATTTACTACTAGTAGACTATCTGCATAACAATCAACCTCCTTGGCACCCAGCTCATGAGCCTTTAACAGCGTCGCTAAAAGCGCTCGGTATTCTGCCTGGTTATTTGTCGTCTCGCCAATGTACTCTGAAACCTCAGCCACAACTTGCCCTTGCTCATCATAAACCACTCCACCGATACCAGCTGGCCCAGGATTTCCTCGAGCCCCTCCGTCTGTATACGTTGAAAATTTCATTGCATTATTTCAATGTCCTTGATAATTAGTTGAATTTCCCTATTTCCGTTCCATTCGTTAACCGAAATGGCATAGGCGATATCTATTTTTACACCAGGCATTAGCGCCTCGGCAAATTCTCCACATTTGAAGGCAATGCACTGACGGGTCAGTCCTTGATCTTCTACGGTCATTTTCAAATGATCTTTTGTTTTTCCAACACAAGAAAAATCTTTAACTGTAACACCGCGTGTTAAAAATATTGGCTCGGGATTGGCCTGACCGTACGGAGCGAACTGCCTAGCAATATCAACCAGCTCCCAGTTAGTCTGGTGTAAATCAAGCACGGCTTCGATCTTTAGAAAATTTCTCAGATCACGACCTTCTAATTTTTCTCGAGCGGCCTCACGAATTCTAGTTTTAAGTTCATCCAGATTATCCTCACTGTTCAAAGAAAAACCGCAAGCCATTGGATGTCCACCGTATTTTGTAAATAACTCATCCATCGATTGTAATCCTTCAATCATATTGAAGTGCTCAATTGACCTGCCCGACCCAACCATCTCTTTGCCCATCTTAGTAATAACTAAAGTTGGTCTATGAAAATCGCTAGCCACCTTACCGGCCACTAATCCAACCAGTCCAACTGGCCAGTCATCTGATTCAACAATTATGACATATTCATCGCGTTGCAACTCAGCTTGAGCAATAGCCTGCTTGCTCATTCTTTGGCTCATAGCCTGACGTTCTTTGTTGGTTTTTACCAAAGCCGCGGCTTCTTCGACAGCTTGCGACTCTTTATCCTGAACTACTAACTCAAAAGCCATGTTAGCGTGCTTAACTCGACCAGCTGCGTTTATATGTGGCCCTAATTTAAAACCAATGGTTTGAGCATCAGCCGAAGCCGCCTCTACACCCATGGCTTCAAATAATTTCCTTAGCCCCAAGCGCCGATTTTTCTGCAATACAATCAAACCGTACTTCAAAAGCACTCGATTTTCACCGATTAATTCAACAAAGTCTGTCACCGTGCTAATTGCTACTAAATCAAGCAACCATTTCTCGTAAGCCTCGCCCAATTTATAGTGCGCAATTAAGGCCTGACATAATTTAAAAGATACTCCGACCCCAGCTAAAAATTTAAAAGGGTAGGTCTCCTCATCTAGCTTTGGATTAATAATAGCCAAAGCAGCCGTCGGCAGCTGTGGTGGTTGTGAATGATGGTCCGTGATTATTACATCAATACCAAGTTCAGCAGCTCTCTCAACCTCTGGTGCGTTAGAGATGCCACAATCGACCGTTATGATCAACTTAGCCTGCTCGGCATGGAGAGCGTTAACTGTATTCATGTTCAGACCATATCCCTCTGTATCTCGATGCGGAATATATACATCTAAATCAGCGCCAATCTCCTTCAAAGTTAAATACAAAACCGCCGAGGCGCAAACTCCATCAGCATCGTAATCACCATGGACAATAATTTTTTCTCCCCGTTCAACAGCTAGCACAATTCGCTCAACCGCCTTGCCCATGTCTCGAAAAAGCATCGGGTCGTGTTGATCACGACCATAATCAGGGTTAATAAACTGATCCACATCAGCTTGCTCCGTAATTTCTCGATTAGCTAGCATTTGTACAGCAATTGGCAATAGCTCCGGATATCGCTCATTCAAATCGGTTGGCGCCACATCGGCCACACGCCACTGATATAATCTACCCATAAATCTGTTTAATCACATCGTCTAAAAGACTGATCTGATTTTTGTGTTTCAAACGTTTTTTAGCAGACTGTAATGACATCCAAGTGAATCGACTATGCTCTGCAGATATTTCAACTTTATCTGCTGTCTTAATCAGAAAATATACCACCTTGCGTTGAATCACTCGACCTTGGAATCTGAAGTCATAATACATCACTCGGCGAAATCCTTGAACCATGCGAAACCTTCGAATTCCCGTCTCTTCAAAAATCTCTCTTTTAAGAGTATCAAGCTCACGTTCCCCAGCTTCAATCTTTCCTTTTGGGAACTCCCAGTATCTATTTTTTTTCTGAAAAACTAATAGCACTTGATACTTAGAGTTCAAGACAACCGCCCCCACGCTTCGAGATACCTCAACATTTTTTGTACCCCGCTTAGCCGTAGCTACTTTTTTCTTTGCAACATTCTTTCTTTGTTTATTTCTAGAAACAGCATCCTGTCGAGGTTGAGCCTTTGTCACTGCACCTGAAGATTGGGTCGCTGGTCGACCCTCTTTACCTGAACCTCCTTTGTTGACTATTGTACTCATAATGGAAGTCTATCCGGATCACCACCGATGTGCGAAAAAATTTCCTCTTCAATGGCATAAATAGCAGACACAATTTGCGTATCGCGTTCAAGGGCTCTTTTATTCCCCTGCTTGTAGCGCTGATAAGACTCATCAAGCCTCTCAGCTACAGTCACTATCTTACTGTGAGCGACACGTCGATCAGCGTAGTTCACAATTTTTTCCTCCCACGACACAAGACGCAAGACGTCACCTGTGCTGTGCAGCAAAATCAGCCGAGCCATCTCCGGGTACCTTTTCACAAATAGGTCATGGTTGACCTGAGCGTGAGGAATGTTTTGTGGATATTTGCGACGCTGTTCTTGCCAAATCGCTACCTCCTCTGCGGTCGGTTTATCTGGAAACCAGTCGAATCGCAGTTCATCCCAGTCAGTGACTCGGAGAGTGTCGTGCAAATAAGCTGCACGTTCTACGAGGTCTATCATAACATGTTCACCGGCCAATTGCAAGCCCTCTGCTAAATACCGAGCCACTCTGGCTACCTGCCGCATGTGCTCACGCACATGCTTTGGAGTCGCATATTCATCCCACAAACTCTCACACTCAAGCAAGCTCGGGATTGCCACTAACTTTTCAGCTGGACGGTCCATTTTGAACTTTAGAATAAAACTGCAACCAACGCATCAACCGCTGTGTCTCTTCCTCTACCAGTGGACCATCATACTCACCCGAATGAGCTCGCTGCCCCTCATAACTGGCCTGTTTTTGATCTATGTGAAGATCGCATTCAACACCACCGCCCGACAACAGCTTGATATATAAATGATAACGTGGATAAAAAGCTCGTCCTAACCTGAGGACGAAACTTTCTTTACCTGTATTCGGATCATTAAAAGAGTGGTATCCGGCTTCCTCCAAAATATGTCGAGCGTGAGCCCGTAACGGTTTTTGCCACTCAATTACCATATTTACACCTTACGCAAATTCTTTGGCAATTTATCCCAAGTTATAAATCCATTTTGAGCACCAACTGAATGAACTACAGATGTAGCATTTTTTTGCGCCAACTCCATGGCTCTAGCAATATCCCCTTTATATCTAATGATACCAGCGGTGAATGATGAACCAAAGCAATCTCCTGCGCCTGTGGTATCTACTGGACTATCGTGTGGAGAGTCCCGATGATAATAGTTCTGTCCATCATAAGCTGTACTACCTTTTTGTGAGTTCGTAATAAGAACCACTTCTGGTCCCCACGATTGAATCCGTTTTAACATCTGCTTAATTGTACCTGGTCTGTCGCAATCGGGATGTGACATAGTAAGCTCAGCGGCTTCGTCTTTATTTACTATCAAAATAGAGGTTCGCTTTAAAAAGGTCCGCAGCCCCTTATAACCAGCCTTAAGTTGCTTACCTCCTGGATTCCAGGCTATTTTTGAATCGGTTTCAATTAAATGCGTAAATAGACCTTTCCAACCTGGACTTGGTACAGCCGACACGTAATACCACTCAGTAGGATTTCTCTTAAGCTCAGGTAAGCTAAAATCCAAGTCCGCTGCACATCCATAATACACATAAGCAGTGTGCTCGCTAGTGGCTTTGTCTACAACCAAAAATGATAAACCAGTTCGATGCTTCTTAGATACATGAATCAAAGAACTGCTCACACCTCGACTGCGTAACTGCTGTTCAATAGCCCTTCCATCAAAGTCATCACTCACTGACACTAAAGCTGCCGCTCTAAAACCAAGCCCAACAAAATTTATTGAGGAGTTAGCTGCTCCACCACCAAAACCAAATCTAACATCGCTACTCCTGATCTTTGCTCCAAATTCAAAACACAATAACCTCTCCTTAGTGGGGTCAGAGTCAGGATTTGGAACAATACAACTTGCGTCAGTATAAAATACGACATCACGAACAGCGCTGCCTACTGAAACTATTTCAAATTTAGTTTTACGTTTTCGTAAGGCCATAAGTATATATTTAGCGAGGAAGTAAACTTCGAGAGGTCATGTCAGAAGGCACTGGCAGACCCAGTAAACTTAGGACTGTTGGGGCTACATCCGACAAAACTCCAGACGGTTGCAATCGTGACAGATCCCCATCTAATATCGGTGGGAACATATTACGCATCTGCTGAAGCTCAGCATTTGCCATTATAACTGGCACCGCATTGGTCGAATGCTCTTTAATTATTTCACCAGTTTGTAAATTAACCATCTCCTCGGCATTGCCGTGGTCAGCTGTTACTACTAAAGTTCCATTCATCTTCAATACAGCCTCAGCTACCTTACCAATGGCCGTGTCAGCTGCCTCAACTGCCTGAATGGCTGCCTGTAAATTACCAGTATGTCCAACCATATCGGCATTAGCAAAATTAGCCACCACGAATTGGTATTTTTTTGTAGCGAGCTCCTGGACAATGCGGTCAGCTAAAACCACAACCGACATGGCTGGGGTTTGGTCGTAAGATGGCACGCGGGGTGACTGAATTAATACACGATCTTCATTTGGATACTGATCCTCACCGCCACCATTAAAAAAGAAAGTTACGTGAGCATATTTTTCTGTCTCAGCAATATGTAACTGGTTCCAACCAGCGTCCGCCACCACTCGCGCCACTGGCTGTTTCACTGTGTCTGGCTCAAAAGCTACCTTTACCGGTAGATTTTTTTCATACTCAGTCATACACACAAAGGTCAATCCATTTAGACCTGCTCCTCGCTCAAATTTTGAGAACCCTGGAAGTACAAAAGCTTTCGTTAATTCCCGGGCTCTGTCTGCTCGAAAGTTAAAGAAAAAAATCACATCGTTATCTGTAACCGTCGCTACCGGCTGACCTTGCTCTGAGGTAATGACTGCTGGATAAAACTCCTCATCAAAGACGTTCTTGGCATACGAAACTTCAATAGCCTTGAGCGGTGAATCTGTCATGTCACGAGACTTGCCGTTACAAATTGCCTGATAAGCCAATTCAATTCTATCCCAATGATTATCACGATCCATTGCGTAAAACCTGCCAGCTAGACTGGCTATTTTACCAACACCGGTTTCGTGCATCTTGGTTTCTAACTTGGCGATAAACCCAAGAGCCGCGTTCTTCTCAGTATCACGTCCATCTAAAAAGCCATGAATAAAAACGTTATCCTTCAAATCATTGTCGCGGCACATTTCAAGCAGGGCAAACAAGTGATCCTGACTGGAATGAATTCCCCCATCACTGACCATTCCCATAATATGTAATTTGCCGCCCCTCTCCTTCACCGCTTTAATGGCATTCAAAAAGCGTTCGTTCTTAAAAAAAGTTCCGTCAGAAATTGCCTTGTTGATAAGAGGCAAATTCTGATAAATTATTTTACCCGAACCAATATTTAAGTGACCAACTTCAGAGTTTCCCATCTCGGCCCACGGCAAGCCAACCATCTCGCCGGCTGCCTGAACCGCTACAGTTGGATACATTTGCATCAGTTTATCCATATTTGGCGTGCGTGCGATAGAAATAGCATTTCCACGAGATGACGGAGCAATTCCCCACCCGTCCAAAACTAACAAAACCAAGGGTAGCTTAATCTTTGAGTCCAGGGGTGGTTTAACTGATTCACGCTGAGTCAAAACTGGACTGGCTGGCTGCACTGGCATAACTGACTGAGGTGGAGCCCCAACTCCAAGCTGAATCACAGGCGCTGCCATTGGCGGAGCCGCTACAGTAGCCACGGGTGGCTTTTGCATAGTTGATTCGGAATTCTCAGCTTGCTTCGGCGTCCTACTTGAAGACTCAAGCCCAATACCTGGAATGATTGGAGCCATTGGAGCGGCTGGAGGAGCTGTGGCTGGTTGCACCAGTGGAGTTGACGGTAAGTCACTCAAAGATGTCCTCAAAGGAGCGGTTGGTACCGATGAATCACTATTGAATTGTGGAGTTTGCGACGCAGCCATAATGACAACACTATACCACAAATCAACTCAATTTACGAGTAATTTATTATCACCTCAGGCAATATCTAAGTACCTAAACCACAGCACGCTTAGGCAACTCTGAATTATCTTCAACCTCCTCAAAATATTTCAGGTGCATTCGACCGTCTGGATTAAAAGACAACTCTCTCGCTCTGAGTAAAGTTAAACCAGCCGCTAAACTTAGTCCCACCTGCGCCCCAGGAGAGGTTATATATTCTGGAAACATTCTAGCCGCAGTTTCTTCAACCGCACCCAAGTTCAATTGATCAGTCGACACTTTAGGAAATAACATTTTAACTCTAGCTAAGTGACCAGTTACAAAGATGACTGACATATTATCAGCTATTAAATTTGGAACAACGGGTGCTAATAAAAAATCTGGTGTTTGTAATTCTACAGGCAACGGCTTTTGAGCCTTTGGAAACAACAACCGCCTAGCCTGCATTCCTACTGAAGCTCCAACTATAGCACTATTCATTGAATCATTTGAACTTTCCGCAGTAAACAAGGCATATGAAATAAATTCATCCAGCGATACTTCCATGGCTGACTCAACGCCAGGCGCTCTTTCACGTACCCACTGGTTGATCTTGTCAGGAAACAGCCAGCCCATGGAAACTATACTACTCCAAGTAAAAAGCCTATCAAATGAACTATTAGAAGCTAGGGTTTTTAATAAGGTCTGATGAGCAATTTACTCAAAATCTCCATCCTTGCACTCGGCATATCTCTCAGGGCTAACCAGCATCAAATTCCGCAACATCGAAATTGTATCAACATCAACAGAGCTTTCGCGCATGAGCTCACTCACCTGTCCCAGCGCTCTGTCCCACTCAGCCTGCGGATACTCTGGCACTAGCGTGGCCAGTTTATCTGGCTGTAATTCAAAACTACTCGCACGCAAGCGATCTGGCCCGACTTGTCTTGACGTGCCTCTTCTCATACCAACCTGATGATTGTATTTTTTATACTAACCTAGCTACACTCCGCCTCGATAGCCATCAACCGATTGTATTTAGCTACTCGCTCTGAGCGGCTAAGTGATCCTGTCTTGATATAGTCAGAATTAATTCCAACTGCTAAATCGGCAATCGTCGTATCTTCAGTTTCACCAGAACGATGTGACACTACCACCAGATAATTATTGTCTCGGGCGAGTTTTATTGTATCCAGAGTCTCCGTCAGCGTACCAATCTGATTAAGCTTGATCAAAATAGCGTTTCCAACTCCATTGTCTATCCCCTCCTGCAATCGTTTTTGATTGGTTACAAACAAATCGTCTCCAACCAGTGTGATACGTCCACCGAGTTGCTCGGTATGAATTTTCCAGTTATCCCAATCATCCTCCGCTAAACCATCTTCAATCGAAACGATAGAATACTTATCAATCCAGTGATCATAAATATCGGTCAGCTCCTTAGCGCTAATTTGAGTACCATCAAAGGTGTAGCTACCATCATTAAAAAATTCAGAACTAGCTGGATCCATGGCTATTTTTACATCCACGCCCAAGATATATCCTGCAGCTTTCACAGCCTCGGTGATTTGATGTAAGGCTTCCTCATTGCGATGCAAGTTAGGAGCAAAGCCACCCTCGTCACCAACTCCAGTAGAATGGCCACCTTCGTCTAAAATCTTTTTTAAAGCGTGAAACACCTCAGCCCCACAACGAATACGCTCATGAAAATCATGTTGCTGCGGCACTATCATAAATTCCTGAATCTCCAAACCGTTATTCGAATGCTTTCCGCCATTAATGATGTTCATCATCGGATACGGCAGTCGATAATCTTTTCCTGCCCAGGGTGCCAACTCACGAATATAGGCGTACAACGGAAGATGCTTTGCCTTAGCTACCACTTGCGCGACAGCTAGTGATACTCCTAACATGGCGTTAGCCCCCAAGACTGATTTATTTTCAGTACCATCCAAATCAATCATGGTTTGGTCAACCAGCCGCTGATCAGCCAGATCAATTGATTGCAAAGCCTCAAAAATTCTGGTATTTACATTCTCCACAGCCTTTAATACCCCAGCACCGCCATAACGCAAAGGATCGCCGTCTCTTAACTCCAAAGCCTCGTGCACTCCAGTTGACGCTCCCGATGGCACCATAGCCTCAGCACTTAATCCATCCGACAAAGTTGCTCTTACCGCCACCGTTGGGTTTCCACGCGAGTCTAATACTTCTCGAGCCACTAAGGATTTTATTTGGATAGTCATATTTATTTAAATCAATTATTACTCCAACGCGGCCAAACCGGGAAGTTCTTTTTTGGCCAAAAAGGCTAGACTAGCGCCACCTCCCGTCGATAAATGAGACACCTGCCCCTTCAAGCCAAATTGATCAATTACAACCTCGGTATCGCCGCCACCTATCACGGAATAACCCTCACAGTCGGCAATAGCCTGAGCTACAACTCGACTCCCCTCCGCGTAGGCTGGGTTCTCAAACAGACCTAACGGACCATTCCAAAAAACAGTTCTCGCCTCAGTCAATATAGCTACATACAATGCGCGGGTCTTGGGGCCAATATCTAAAAACATCCAACCTTCCGGCACGGCATCGCCTAGCTCTATAATACGAGTCTCGGCACCCTCGTCAGTCGAAGGAGCTGCCACAAAATCAATCGGATGAACGATTCTTCCAAGTGGCTTACCATCTGGATAAGTCATATCAATGCCGCACTCCTCCCCGATAAACTTATCCCAAATAGTCAAAGCCATTTGTGAATAGTCTACTCCCGCCTGCTCTTTATTTACTGAATCACTTTCGACAATCGATTGACCAATATCATATCCAAGCCCCTTCAATAGAGCGTTGGCCACGCCTCCACCCACCAATAAACAGGCTGCTTGTGGCGCTAAGTTCTGTATAACCTCCACCTTGTCGCTAATTTTAACACCGCCAATTAGCACAACCAAAGGCTCTTCCGGACCATGCATGACTCGCCCAAGAGCTGCAATCTCCTCTTCAATTAGAAATCCAACACCTTTATCAAAAACTAATGATGGCAATCCAAAAGTTGAGGCATGTTTTCTGTGAATAACTCCAAAGGCATCCGTTATATAAACATCAACTCCATGCGCCAACTGTTCAGCAAAGCGTAAATCATTGGCCGTCTCTTGCGGATAAAAACGAAGATTCTCAAGCAACATGACTTCACGATTTTTTAGGTTGTCCTGGACTTGCTGAACCTCTTCACCAACGCAGTCTTTAACATACTTAACCTCCTGACCCAGCAATTCAGACAAGCGTTTAGCCGCTGGACGCATCCGCAGCTTCTCAACTACCTGACCTTTTGGCCTGCCTAAGTGAGAACCAATAACTACTCGAGCCCCTTGCTGAATCAGATATTCAATCGTAGTCAGGGCCGCTTTAATGCGACCGTCTTCTGTAATCTCTCCCGCCTCATTTAAGGGCACATTAAAATCGACGCGCAAAAAAACCACTCGGCCATGTAATTGAATCTTACGGATAGACTTCATCGGTTTGGTTTATCATTCTTAGTCATTAGCCTAGCTCCTCGATACCAAATAGACAGAGCCTCAGTCAACGGTAGAACAGATCGAAAATGTCTAAAATCCACAAACTTGCGTAGGAACCAACCCGGATAACCGCTAATTACTCGTCCACTAGGCAGCACGACTAAGCCTTTTTTTCCACCCATGGTAATAACATAGCCCTCCTCTTTTATCTTGTACTCCTCTAACTGAACTCCCGATAACAGAGCCACTATATTTTTAGCAACCAGCGGTGCTTGATGCACTGCCTCATGCGCGGTCATGGCTGATAAGGCTCCCGTGGAGTCCTTGGTTTCAGCGGCGTCCCCCATTACAAAAATATTATCATATTGCTGACTCTGCATAGTTGGTCTATTAGCAATCTGTTTTCGCTTGGTCAGCTCAAGCTGCATCTGCTGCAAAACGCTAACGGCGGTAACTCCACCTGTCCAAACTATAATGTCACCAACTATCTCCTCTCCATCTTTGGATATTACCCTGTCTGATTTAGCCTCACCAATAAAAAACCCGGTTTTTAATTTAATTCCTAAGTCTCCTTCTAATCGCTTAGTTGCTGAAACTGAAACCTCTTCCGAAAACATAGGTAAAATTCTATCTTGTCCTTCCACTATGGTAATAGCCGGACATATTCCAGCAACTTTATCAGTACAGGCTTTTCTAAGCTCAGCAGCTAGCTCAACACCAGCTGGTCCACCACCACATACTATTAAATGAGCCTCTGGTTTCCGCGTCATTAGTTCATGCACACGTGATCTAATCAGCAAGGCGTCATCAAATGTTTTCATGGGCACCGAGTACTCTTCCATGCCTGGAATACCAAAATAAAACGCCTCACTACCTAGGGCAATGACTAAATAATCATAAGCTATATTACCTTCATCAGTTTTTACTTGCTGTAACTTAGGATCAACTCCAGTTACCGATCTTTGCAAAAAATTCACATCATGCGACTTGAGTGAATCAACCACATCAACACAAATAGCTTCTTTTAGTTGCTGCGTACCATCAATTGCGCTACTAGCCGACGCAATTTCATACATTTCAGGAGTAAACAACTGATAATCGTTCTTATCTACTAAAGTAATGCTCAGATCAACCCCTCCCGTAAGACTCCTCTTAAAACCAGCCAGCGCTCTAGCTGTCATTAAGCCTCCAAAACCAGCACCTAAAATAACCACCTTAGTTAAACTAGATTCACTCTCGTCACTCTCGAGCTCCTCAGTTGAACTGATATTATGTTTTTCCATACGTTATAGTATAGCAAAAATAGCCAATTCTTTCAAGTTAGTGTATTGACATTTACTAATGCATCTGGTAAATAGTCTGCTATTCTTTCATAGATTTTTTACCGACGCGCCTTGCCAGTGGCGGCGACACCGGACTGGAGGAGTACACCTCCCACCTACCCGAGTGCGAGCTGGTGGACATCAAGGAGCTGACCGTTGATCCCTTCGGGGAAGACGGCATCCTCTACTACCACGAGGTGACGCGCGAGCAGCGCGACCTCGACGACTCCATGGAGTGCTTGAGCTGGAACTACTACAACGAGTCAACCTACGATCTCGGCGAAGGTTCCGGTGGCTGTCCGCCTCTGGCTTTCAACACCAGAATAGTCAGCCCCGATGGACTGACCTGTGCCGACACCGGTGAGGAGCAACTCTCCCTGCCGGGGAGCTCAAGCTTCCGGGTGTGGGCAGAGGGACCCAACTTCCACATCGACACGGAGGAAACCCAGGACGACAACAAGATCGGTAACCAGACCCGACACATTCTCGGGCACAACGGACAGGCTGGTGGCAGCACCATTCTCCGCGAGCCCATCACCCTGGCGATCTGGCGATGGGCCGGACATCCGGCGTCGCGTACGGCGTTCGCTCGGACCCGCTCCAACGTCTGGGACACCGAGTACGGCGAGGGCACCTGGATGGCCCACGACGTGCTGATGCCCTACAAGACTCAGTTCCAGAAGGAAGAGCTGCCGGAGATGACCGAAGTCCGCGAAGGGTACGGAGACCCCTTCGGTGGCTGGTGGGAGGCCCAGTGTGAGTGGTCGGACGGAGACAACTGTGATGACACCTCCTTCAATGAGGACATCGATATCGTCGCGAACACGCCGTGGGAAGACGGCTTCGCCGACGACATCGCGGACGTGGTGGACATCCAGAGCCACAACCTCTACATGTGCCTCAGCGCGCTCACCGGCACCTGCGACGACGCTCTGCACGCCTACAACAACGTGGTGTGGGCACTCGTCGACGGGATCTGGACCCTGCTGCCCTGGTCCACCGACATCTCTCTGGATCACCCCTGGTGCCCTCAGGGTGTCGAGTACGGCGGGTGGGACACCATCTCGCAAGGATGCTTCTCCGACGAAGACTGCTGGCGGCCTTCGATCGAGAACTGCCGCTCTCTGGTCAACCAGTTCGAGGACGAAGGAGTGGCTGAACGAATCGTCACCGAGGTCTGCACGGACCTCACGGCAGCTGATCTCGAAAGAGACCCAGACTCGGAGACCTGCGCAGTAGCGCTCGACTCCCTGCTGGCGCGGCCTGACACCCTTCGGGAAGAGCTCGACAACATGGAGAGCTTCCTGGAGAACGGCGGATTTTCCGACACTGGCTGGGACACCGGCTTGTAGATCTTATCTTCCGTCTCTTTTTTTTAAAAAAACTATGAACCAAGCAGCTTGAGCTGATATTTTTTAGTCACCTTATACCGCAACAATAATTTGGCTTTTTTGCTGCGCAACTTAATTTTACCTTTACTAATTTTTGTCTTGCTTGGCTTTACAGCTGATTCAGTGACTTTTACTTTGTCCTTTATCACCAACTTGCCTTTGTTAACATTAACCCGAATTAAAGCCACTAGAACGGCTGCCTGTTTTTTACTTACGCTCACCGCCTCCTTGGAACCCCCGGTTGGCGCTTGCCCCACTTTAATTGCATGAACTGTATAAACTTTTTTCTTAGACAATTTTTTTGTGGAAACTTTTTCTCCGTTGTAAGGATTAAGCAAAGTAACTTGCTTGCCCTTTGGGTGCATGACTACAAAATAAGCTGATCCAGGATAGCGCACCAATTGAGTAACCTTTGAGCTCGTTACTGAAAACGGACGATAAACAAAAACTGAATCGTCCGCAAACTTAACTTGCACTTTGCCATGCTTTTTTCCAGTAACTGATTGAATGTTTAAATCAAAATCACTAGCGCTGGTTGGATCAGTTGAGTCATAGCCTGGGTGCACGCCATTATTTACCTCGTCCACCTCTCCATCACCATCGTTATCAATATTGTCATCATCAATTTCGACATCATTATTTACAACGTCATCATTGGTATCATTTGCATTATCAACATAACCATCGGGCGCAGTAGCCGAGCACAGCAGGGTGGATAACTCAGGATTTCCTAGGCCATCACTATCCTCATCTAAATAATAGGCTTGATCTTCGCTAACGGTAGAGTCGGAATCATCACAGTCTAGCTCAGTATCAACTCCATCGTTATCGGCATCGTTATCATTTGTATCTGTGTCATTTACTACCCACCCGTCCCCAGGCTCAGCACAGGAATCCTTGGATGATTCAGGATTTCCCAAACCATCATTATCTAAATCTTCAAAATAAGTTGTGTCACCAACTATTGATGATCCACTAACACAATCTGCCAACAGCAGAGCTCGGTCCGCGTCAATAAAGGGCGGCCCTTCGTAAACTGCTGATGAGAACTGGCTATCTATGTTAACCGCAGTTGTCGTCAATATATTTTTGGATGTGACTTGCGTCAGTCCGCTATTATTTGCATACAATAAACCCGCCACGCCAACCACCACCGGAGTAGCCATTGAAGTACCGCTGGCAAAACCATAATCAGTAGTGAATCCATAAACCGCATCATCCGTGTAATAGGTTGAATAAATCGAACTACCCGGCGCATATATATCTACACAATCAGTTCCGTAATTTGTAAAAGATGATGCACCTCCTGTTGAATTTGTAGAACCCACTCCTAAAACACTGTCGTAGCACACTGGATAAAAAGGAGTTGTGGCCAAACTCACGCCGTCATTACCAGCAGCTGCAACAACCAAAACTCCCGCCGCGATGGCGTCGGCAACAGCTGTTTGTAAAATACTTGTGGAACTCTCACCGCCGAGTGACAAATTAATTATGTCGGCTCCATTGGCGACAGCGTAATCGATTGCCTCCGCAATATCAGAATCAAAACCAGAACCCTCATCGCTCAACACTCGCAAGGCCATTATTTGCGCGTCCCAGCTGACACCGGCGATACCTAATGTGTTATTACCTACTGCCGCTGCAATACCAGCCACGTGGGTGCCATGAAAAACACCGCCATCAGCCGAGCCGCTACTGTCATTATCAATCCCATCCGGAGCGGGATTAGGATCACCATCGCTGTCTGAAAAATCGTATCCATAAACATCGTCAATATACCCGTTCAAATCATCGTCTAATCCATTACTAGCTATCTCCCCTGGATTTACCCACATGTTGTCTGACAAATCAGGATGGTCAGTATCAACACCGGAATCGATAATGGCAATCACCACGGAGTTACTTCCGGTTTGCGTGTCCCAAGCCTCCTGCGCATTAATTCCTGGCAACTCATCTAAGTGCCACTGCGAATTAAAATTTGTATCGTCTGGGGTTGTGGCAGTCACCGATCCAGTTGCACGTCTGACTAAATCTAGCTCAACTGTGGCTACGTTTGGATCATTTGATAAATCCAACATCGACTGAGTAAGTGACTCCCCTTCCGCAAGCTCCACGGACCAATAATTGCGTTTTGGTTTATCTTGAGCTGACAGTAATCGCTGGGCAACACCCTCATCAATTTTAACTTCGTTCTCTTTTACATTATTGTTCGGCGCTCGACCGTCTTTATAACGCACCACCAAACGGTCGGTTGCATATTCAGGCTTACCGGCCCCAGTTATAACTTCTTCGCCGACACCACCTTGAGGTGCATCATTAGCGAAAACTGGTTGAGTACAAAAAAAACTTGCCACCAAGATTGTTGCCCCCATGATGCCAGTAAATTTTCTATGATACTCCTCCATAATTAAAAGCATTCTAGCATTTTTTGGAGCTTTTGTCCAGTTGTTGTTTCCTTAGTACACGAACGGCACTTCAATAATATCTTCGGAACAATAGTCAGAAATATCGGCACAAACATGATTGATCACATCTTGCTTAGCATCTCCTCTCAACACCTCGGGCTTAAGATCACGACTCACCACCGGAGAAAGCACCAGTTGGAGAGTTGAGTCACTAACTTCGCCAGTCACTATAAGTCCACTACTAGTGGCCACAGAAAAATCTTGATCGAATACAAAATTCCCTAGCGAGTAAAGCACAAGAGCACCATCAATGACTTGAGCATCCTGCACAACATGAGGATGACTACCAACTATCAAGCCAGCTCCAGCAGTAATCCATTGCCTCGCCAAAGTTTCTTGCTCAGCTGAATGGTGTTCTTGATATTCCACACCCCAGTGCGGCAGAACCACCACAAAATGTCCTGATTCTGACTCTTGTTCAATCAGATTTGTTAACTCAGTTAATTCGCCAATAGCCAAAACCGAGATGAATGACACAGTCACCTCACCTTGCTGTACTTGGGTAATTGAACTTTGATCAATTGCACCAGATTGACCCAGTGGTAAAATATCATTTTTTTTCAGCAGTTCTTGGGTAGCAATCAATCCTTCAGCGCCGGCATCTCTAGCATGGTTATTTGCCAGCCCCACAGAGGTCAGCTTCAAATAATTCAACGCCTGAATTGTTTGCTTAGAAAACAGCATCTCGGTATTAGTCGGGTCACTAGACTGTACGACTGTCTGATCACTAACCGGCCCCTCCAAATTTAGCCATGAAAAGTCTGTTCCCCAAAACACTCTGTTGCCAAAATGTTCAAACAACTCTCGAAAATTGTTACCCTGAAAACGTGCGCCAATCTTTCGCCCAAACATGGCATCACCGGCTAAAGTAAAAGTAACTATATCTTGTTGCTCGGCCTTAGCACCTTTAACAAACTGTCCCATGACATGAGTGGTTGTTTCCACGTCGTTATCTTGTATCATCAAACCAGAATTGGTATGCGCATATTCTTCAAAGCGTTCTAGCCCGTGTTGCTTTGCCCAACTCAACACAAACAACAGACTAAGCCTGGAATCTACTTCCGCCTCTAATATTTCTGACTCATCAAGGCTTCGTAAGGCGCGTAGAGTTTTCTCATCGTGAATCTCAGCTACATGAGCTGGCTGATAATGCGACATATCAACCGAAGCTATCACGCCGCAATTATGGCACTGTTCTGATAACAAATCGGCTAACCTTGTTATTTTATCCGGTTCTGTCCCCTCTCGAATCATCAGCGGCAAGATCTCTGCGTTCGGATAATATTGATGTATTTCAACCAATAGATTAGTTATGCCGTGCTCGTTGTTAAAGGCGACATCCTCTAATTCAACTAAACCAGCCTCTTCAACTGTTGTAATTAGTTTAAGGTCTGGCTGCAACTCCTCGTGGCCACCCTGTATTTGCCAAATTCTGTCGGTGGTAATGATATCAGCGTTACCAGAATCAAAATGATTAGGCGATAGCAAAATAATCGTCACCGGCTGAAACTGTTCGCTGTGTTTTTTTACTAACTCAAGTCGCGTATCTTTTACCAAATCATGATGCGGCAAAATAAGCGGCGGAATTACCGTTGGCTGCCGGCCTATTAACATACTACCGGCAACCGCTAGTCCACTGAATAAACTTAGTGCGATCAGCCACCAACCTTTTCTATTCATGTCCACCAACAAGCAGGCCACCCCACTCGACTAAGGTGTAGCCGTCTCTAGAAAATGAAGTTAGCTGTTGTGGAAGTAAGTTAGTATCAGCACTGTCTTGACCAGAAAAGTCTAGGAAGACTCGCTTGACGGTCTTGGGCTGTGGAACAACTCGCAGCGGCGCTAATTGATTCATCTGCTCAGTTGTAAACCAGCTCAATCTAATATATGGAGTTTCAGGCATACGTGGTAACCAGAATTCCATAAAGTCTTCCACCTCTCGTCCAACTAGCCCCTGCGCCAACAAGTCGCTGCGCAATTCTTGAGCAATATTTTCAGCTGCTACAACTCTTCCAGTTGTGATTTTTGGATACTCTCCATAGCCAGTTCCCTCCCAGTACAGGTTTGGAGCTATCTGACCTCCAGCTAAATGCAGCACGCCGTTTGGCTTAGCCACTACCTCCCATCCATTATTATATTCAGGCTCACTCAGTGTCACGTCGGCTCCAACATGAACGTCAATGCGCGTCGTTTTATCTGGATACAGATAAATCACAGGCTTGCCACATTCAACCAATGGCGCGTAGCTGTTATCTAAGAAGGCTACATAATCACCAGATTGACTTTTCCAGACCAGCAAAGGATCTTTAGAGACAAATTCTTCGTAGGTCATTGCCTCATCAAGTCGACCCATTGCGTATGTCTTATAAGCACTCTTCAATACTCGATTCTCTGCATTCCTAATGGTGTATAGGTCGCCCTCACTTAAAGTGCTACCAACCATTATCAAATCCTTAGCATCGTTAGCGCTGATTAGCTGGTCCGCGGTAATTCCACCACAACCTTCTCTAACTATAAATTCCTTAAAGAAGGTCTTATTCTCAAAGCTGGCACCAGCACTATTCCAGTCTGCCACGACACTATTATCGTCGGCAAAGAAATTCTTCACTGTTGTATATGTTTCTAAAGAAGAGTCAGCTAGCTTCAGATAATATCGCTTGGCCATATATACCTCAGCATCATCCTCCGTCACGCCGAGTGGGTAAGTATATTCGTAAACGACTCCGTGATCATTGGTCTCCACCTCTGTAACTGTTCCGGTAGTTGTTGTTGCCAAAGAAAAACCGCTGTCGTTTTGCACATCATAAAAACCAGGAAAAATAAACGGCGGCTCGAACAAAACCAAAGGTTGATCATTAACAGTCATTTTTTCTGGGGCCTGTAATTCCGAAAAAATAGTATCTCGATCAATCGCAAAGGTCGCATTGCTAAACGGATAACCTAATTCACTAGCGCTATCGACTTCTTCAATAAACGAAGAGTGATTGGCCAGCAAAGAAATCGACCCATCAGCGGTAACCAAAAAGCGGTAGGTTGATATACCCATAGACTGAAACTGCGCGGCTACAATTTTTC
>PFGC01000024.1 GCA_002781785.1 Candidatus Kerfeldbacteria bacterium CG15_BIG_FIL_POST_REV_8_21_14_020_45_12 | reverse complement strand
AGCTGATAATGCCCGATGGGAAGGCGTGGGCATTCCGGTGATCGAAATGGAGGAAGTTCCGCTCGATGACCTGGAGAAGGAGTCGCTCGGCAGGCTGACGACGAACCTGAGGGCGAGTGACCACAACCTGTTCTTTGAGACCAGCGTGGCCCTGCTGGTCTGTGCGCTCAAGGATCAGGCCATCCGGGATCGCTGGTTGGCTTGGACCAAAGAACTCAAGCGGCATGGATTCAATGTCGTGGGAGTCTCGTTCAAACCGTGGGAGATGGTGAAGAACCATCTCGGCTGCTGTGTCCTGTTCGAGCCGGACATCAGCTACTCGGTTTTGCGGTGGCGCTTCCGCTGCTGAGCAGCCACCCCGGGCACTGTCATGACAGTACAGACTGCTGACATCCCGGCTCTTTTTTTACAAACTGGGTTAATTGACTAACTCCCGACTATTCCAGTACGATTGCCTCACGTTGACCCAACGCTGGAAGAAAAATTCTCACAGAGATGATCTTCTCTCAATTTATGAAATACCTAGCCTTGCTCCGCGGCATTAATGTTGGCGGCAACAATATAATAAAAATGGTAGACCTCAAACTGTGTTTTGAGGAATTAGGATATACCGAGGTGACTACTTACATCCAAAGTGGAAATGTGTTGTTTTCTAGCAAGAGTCGTTCTATAAATAAAATTGTTGCTGACCTACAGTCCGCGCTGTCAAAAAGATTTAATTATAATTCGCAGGTCGTGGCGCTGAATAAAACGCAGTTCGCCCAAGTAATGACAGGTGTGCCGAGTGGATACGGAACCAAGCCGGATACATTTCGCTATGATGTCATTTTTGTGAAAGCACCGCTCACGGCCAATAAAGCGCTCCGAGAATTGCCCATGAAGGCAGGCGTTGACAACGCGACCGCGGGAAAACACGCTCTGTACTTTTGGCGTGTTAAGGGCAAGGAGTCGCAAAGCAATTTGAGTAAAATTGTCCAGCTAAAATTGTATAAGCAGGTAACGATTCGGAATTGGAACACCACCAGTAAGCTGTGGGAGTTAATGAACGCTGAGCGTTAATAAAAACATTGTGTTTTATCAACTGAGGCAAACTTGAATACTATTTTATTTTGCGCTGGCCATGTAGCGCTCAAACTCCGCGATAGCTTCGCTGCGAATATCGTCTCCCATTTGCATAAGGATGACATAAAACTCTCGGTCATCGGTCCTTGCGGTCTCTAGAGCTGGGTAGCTCTCTGCATATTTCGCAAATAGGGCTTGATAGAAAGGGTCAGCTAAAATTTGTTCGGCAGTTTTTCCACTCATCATTTCAAGACGGGCAGCGACACTTTCAAGATCAAACCATCGGTTCAAGGTTTTTCCAGCATAAGGAGCCTCCATGGCCTCATTATCAATATAATAAAATCGTTCACCTGCTTGATCAAGAATGATGTTCGCTTTTTCTATATCAGGAACAACCGCAGTACGGTCGCCACGTACCCAGCGTTCATAATTTTCTTTAAGGCTAGTAGCGAAATTGCCTATCCGTTGTTGTAAATCTGGATTCTGAATATCATCTGGAGTGAGCTCTAGTAATAGTTGTGAACGACCAGAATAATTTTTTGGATCTGCATGGGCTTGCAATAAAAAGTATCGGCCACTTTCATCTGGATTGGCCACAACACGGCAAGGTAAAATTGCATCGCCATATTGTGATCGCAAGCGTTGATGAGTTTCTTCTAAGTACTCCCTCACTGGCTGATTAAAACCTTTGATCTTGTCTGCTTCCCAGCCACGGTGACGCTCGTTATATCCTTCAAAAGTTTTCATCACAAGCCCATTGCGTGTAGCACCTACTTCAGGCTTCACCTTATCAAGTTTCCAGGCTGATGTGTCACCACCCCGACCAATCAGTGTGCGCTGGCGCTTAGGTAAGCTATCGTGCTTATTCATAGGAAAAACTTAGAACTAATAACGGCTTGAGTAACTTTTTATCACTCTATTTGAAAAGGATATTAGCATTTTTTTCAGAAAAAATCAAGGCCTAATTATAAGGCTTTAGGTATTATATTTTTGGCTTTTTAAATACAATCGACCACTTCCTTACCATATATAATTCACCTCACAGACCACCATCGCCATTGGCGCTACTCCCCCTCCATGCTACCCTAACAACATGGTAAAAAGATGTGACTGGTCGACAAGTGACAAGTTAATGATTCAGTACCACGATGAAGAATGGGGTGTTCCCGCACATGATGACAGGCAGTTTTTTGAGTTCCTTATTCTGGAATCGGCTCAGGCGGGCTTATCTTGGTCTACAATATTACACAGAAGAGAAGGATACAAAAAAGCCTTTGCTAATTTTAATTATAAAAAAGTAGCCAAATTCACAAAACAAGATGTTCAGCGGTTACTTAAAAACGATGGAATCATTCGAAACCGATTAAAGATTACAAGTACGATTTCTAACGCTGAGCGTTTTATAGATATACAAAAAGAATTTGGATCCTTCGACGCCTATATTTGGGGGTTTGTTGGGGGCAAGCCGATTGTAAACAAAGTCAAAAAGATGTCAGGCCTGCCGGCAACAACAAAAATTTCTGAAGCGATGAGTAAAGACCTCAGAAAACGTGGCTTTAAGTTTGTTGGACCAACTATTTGCTATGCGTTTATGCAAGCAACGGGTCTAGTGAACGATCATACGATAGACTGTTTTCGATACAAGGCTTGCCAAAAGAAGTCGTAATTGATTAACACACCTTCAGGCTTTGACTATCCAGCACAAATTATTATGCGAATGGGTAAAGAAAAATTGAACAAGCTCTCACTAAAACTAAATCTGTATTTTATAACAGCCTTGCCCGCCATTGGAACTGCTAGCATTTTAGGTAGCTTAGATAATGACATTCTGCCATTCTTGTTATTTTTGCCGGGCATAGCTGTTGTTGCAATATACATTGCTTCGACTGCTTCCTACATAAAAAGTTCATCGAGCTGGCTGATGAATCTCATATTCCTAGTAGACGGTCCAGTTACGGCAGCGATTTTTAGTTTTGCAGCTGGCTCGGCACAGATGTTTTTTAGCAAGATATTTTTTGTAGAATGCATCGGGGCTTTAGCTGGATTATTTATACTCACCCTCGTGTCTAGCAAGCCAACCAAACAAGAAAGGTTAAGCACACTGATGCTTAGTGGGTTGCCGTTAATCGGGCTGTGTATTCTATTTTGGAACTATGAAAAAGCCACAGGTGATTTTGGATTAACAAGCGGGCTGTTTATTTTGACAGCAGTTATTCAAGGAACTATAACCCAGTATGTCTTGAACGATAGAGATTTTATGCAAAGAGACGCTTCGGTGTATGCCGTAGTTGGAATATTTTTATGGATAGCTAGCCTTCTGGTTGGACCAGCTTTGCTAGGTAGTTAATTTTACAATATCAGCGCTTAAGTGAGCCGTTGTCGGGATTCGAACCCGAGACCCCCACCTTACCATGGTGGTGCTCTACCAACTGAGCTACAACGGCATGTTCCTGCTTTTTACAGCCGGATTATTTTATCTAGAATTGATAATTTTTTCAAGCCTAATCGCCTACTTTATCTCTACAGTTCTTTAACCTGAGCATCTAACTCAGCCAATTTTTGGTTTTCTGGATTAACCTCTTTTAACTTCCAAAGAGTTTCCCTGGCTAGGAATCTATCTTTTTTTGCTAAAGCCACATTCAATAAGGCACTCAAATTACGTGGATTGTTTGGAGCTAGTTTGACGCATTGCTTATAGTTTTCGGTAGCTCGCTCTAAAGAACCCTGCTGTTCGAAGACGTTACCTAAATCCAGATAAATGCGGTCATCATTAGGGTTTAACTCACGGGCAAACTTAAGAGTTTCGATAGCGTGATCATACTCCTTGCGCGCCAAATATATCTCGCCCAAATACTCGTAGGCCTCGATCTCCTTTGGACTTAACCGGATGACGTCTAGTAACACCTGTTCAGCATCGGCGTAGTTTTCATCTTTAAACTTGGTGGCACCGTCTTCTAACAAAGCAGCTACCTTTGAGCGACGCTGTTCTTTTTCTTCTTGAGTTTGCGGCTTCTTGTCAGCGTGGCTATAACGACGTTCCAGCTGCTGCAGCTTGTGATAGATCTTTTGTAAACCTTCGCTGAGCGGTACGGAAGCCTTTTTTATACCAACTGACATGCTGGTAGTTTTACGCGCCAAGCGTTTTTCAATTAGCTGATATTTCTTGCTGCGCAATTTAGCTCGAGGCATAGCCTCCAAGTCCAACATTGTCATCTTTTTTCGATACTTCACAAACAGAGCTATTAAAATAGCCAGGGCAATAATTACTAGAGCCAAAATTGTGATATCAAGCCAAATCATAGAGTTTTATCGTCATCATCTGAACAGCATCCACCGCCAGCTGAGCAACCGCTACAGCCAACTCGGTCGCAACCCATCGGGATTTCGATGCGCTGGTTCTGTTCATTTTTTATGGTAATAACATGCGTGAGAATGTTTCTGGAAATAACTTCACCGGCACCATAGGTTTTGGTTTTTACAAAAGTACCAACCTCTGGCATCTTGGCGCCACACATTCGGTAACCTTCTGACTCGTAGGCCAGGCAACATTTTAAACGACCACACAGTCCGGATAAACGGTCTGTGCCACGATACTCAAGCTGCTGCATTGGCACTAAATCAGCGCTGACGCTGTCTAGATCCTTTTTCCAGGTAGAGCAGCAGGTTTCACGGCCGCAAGGTCCGATCCCTCCCATTTCGGCGGCGACATCGCGCGAGCCAATTTGCTGAAGCCGCACAGAGCGACCAAAGGCCACATTTAAATCTTTGACGGCATTTCGAAAATCAATGCGGTTTTGTGAGGTAAAGGCAAAGGTCATGCGTCGATCATCGTACGAATAAACCACATCAATCAATTTCATGGCTAGGTGGTGGTTGTGCACAATGTCTCGAGCCTGCTGGAGGTCCTTTGACTTGTTTACTGACCGCTCTTCCATGATTGTAAAATCGGCCTCGGTAGGAAGGCGTAGAATTGGTTGTAGTGGCGCCTCTAGCTCATGCTCGGCTACTTTACCAAAGCCAATTACCTTGCCTATCTCCTGACCAATGGTGGTTTCTACAATCACGCGATCTCCTAATTTCACCTCAAACTCAGCTGGGTCGAAAAAATATGACCGATCCCACGGGTGAAACTGAATCTCTGCAACTGTTACGCTATTACTCATTGGCGTCGTCCAAAGAGAGACGGACGAATCGTTTAACCTGAATATTTTCCCCTACTTTACCGATAGCTTCGGCCAAGAGGTCTTGGATGGTTTGGTCTTCGTTCTTGAAAAACTTCTGATTCAGCAGGCACGACTCGTCTATAAACTTGGCGACTTTACCCTCTACAATCTTGGTTTTAACATCAGCTGGCTTGTCACCTTCGATTTGCTCAAGGTAGATTTCGCGCTCCTTATCAATTACTTCGGTTGGAATATCCTCAGCTTTAACGA
>PFGC01000051.1 GCA_002781785.1 Candidatus Kerfeldbacteria bacterium CG15_BIG_FIL_POST_REV_8_21_14_020_45_12 | reverse complement strand
CCTCCATCGGCAGTACCAGTGCCACCACCTTTTAGACCAGCGAAAGCTGTAATATTATTTGTATTAAAACCAGACAGGGCTGAGTAATAAACAGCTGCTCGGCCACCGCCACCGCCACCGCCGTTGGTATTTCCATTGCCGCCGTTTACTGTGACGTTTCCCGAACCAGCCAAAGTCTGGGTAGTTATATAAACAGATCCACCAGAGGCGCCACCGGCGGAGGCTGGGGCTTGAAATCCATTAGCCTGAATTGATCCATTGATGGTCAAGGTGCCGATTGAGTCAAGGCGAACTATACCGCCACCACTGCCGGCATTTTCACCGGCGTTGGAGCCGCCGCCGCCGCCGGATCCGAACAATACTGGAATGGTGTTTGATCCATAAGTAAAGGTTTGCTCGGTGCCAGCAGTAAAACCGCGACCGCCCGCTCCGGCGTGAGCACCACCACCTCTACTTGCTTTACCATATCCACCAGCGGCCTGCTGACAGATGCTTGGATTTGGCCCGAATCCATTTTGACTAGCTGGATTGCCTCCAGCGCAACCCTTGCCACTTGCGTTAATCGAAGATGTGCCATCAATTGTGACATTTCCCACTCCCGTCCAATTGATACTACTATTAATAGTACTATTTACCAATGAAACGTTAATGGGATTGTCCAAAGTAAGCACGCCCCCGGAAGCAGACGCTGTTCCTGCTCCTCCGCTACTGAAATTAAAATTAGTCAAAGTAATGTCATTTGTTATATTCCAGTCTATTTGGGCCCCCGGCTTACTCGCCATCATTGTATTATTATTGCTCATCGACAAGGTGGCCGCACTTAAGTTTATAAAATCAACTCCACCACAATTAAAGTTAGCTCCTTGAAAAGAAATGGTGTTAGTTGCTCCTAGATCGAGCGTTGTAAATGAACGGCAGCGCAAGTCTGAGCCATTAGCGAAGGTTACATTATCTCGAGTCCAGTCAACTCCAGATTGAAAATCCAAACCAGATGTAACATTTAAGTTACCGACGCCGTCATCTACTCGTCTGTTTAGGATAAAAGTTGATCCAGCAGAGCCGTCTGTAGTGTTGGCACTAGCACCCTTAAATCCTTTATTGGCTTGGATATTTCCTAAGTTAAATGTAGAGAGGGTGTTGTAATAGACTGCCACCCTACCGCCGCCACCACCACCACCTGCAACGTTTCCGTTGCCACCATTAGCAGTGATGTTTTGAGTTCCAGTTAAAGTTCCTGCTGTAATATATATAGAACCACCTGAACCACCACCCGCGCCATTGGAAGCTACAGCTCCATTTCCACCATTGGCGGTAATCGGACCATCTACTGTCAGGGTTCCTGGCACATCAAGCCTAATCAAGCCTCCTCCCTTTCCCCCAATTTCACCCGTTGAGTCATCTCCATTTGGACCACCGGCCCCGCCTGAACCTAACAAGCCAGGAGCGTGGACAATGCCATAGGTATTTTTTTGTGAGCTATCGGTAGTTGACTGACGACCTCCTGTTCCACTATGAGCTGCACCGCCACGAGCAGTTTTACCGTAACCCGCTTGGGATTGTAAGCATTCCTTGGTGTTGCCATTTGTATTAAAGTCAGCAATATCCGGACCGAAACCATCTTGACTTGATGGAACTCCTCCTGGGCAACCCGCTGCAAATGCATCAATGGCGCCGGTGCTTGAAATGGTAACATTTTGCGCTGTTATCTTTATGCCATTGGTATCCCCCGGCACCTGTTTAATTTGTCCACTAACTACAAGAGAGTCTCCCGGGTCGCTCAATGTAAAATCACCAGAAAAAACAGCTGATACGGTGTTATTGATGGTAAATACGTAATCACCAGCACCTCCTAAGTCAATTGGTCCTGTAAAAGTAAGTACGGCGTTAGCTGTTACATTGATATTGTCACAACTATTAGTATCAATATAGGCCTGGTCAACAGCAGTGTTAGAGCTGATTGAACAACCAGCGGCAAATACCGCTGCTGAGTTGGTAAATAATCCAACCGAAATATTTACAACAACAACTGCGAATATAGAAATCAGCGCCGTCTTTTGGCTAGTCCGATGCCAACGACTATGTTCGTGGTAGGATCGTGTATAACCTTTTTTGGTCAATTTGTTCATATGTTCAAAGGATTTTTGGGGAGACCCAAAGGCAACTAAGGCAGCAATTATTGAGACGTCTAAGATATAAAAAAACAATAGGGCAATTGACAATGGAATACGAAAAAGCGGACCTTTATTAGCCGAGAATGATTCAAGACGATGAATCAATATTTGTATTTTTTTCACAATTTTTTCTAAAAGAAACATTATTAAGGAGTGACGCGTAGATTATAGTCTCTTTTCTGTAAACTAACCAGACCATTTTTTATGCGCTACGTCAAAGTTATTCACAAGCGACACAAAGATAAGCGAAAGATAGCAAAGGACTACTTGAAAGGCTTCCAAGAAAAGGCTTTCTTGCCATTTGGTTTGTAAATATAAACTCTATTACTCTTTACCTCTACAGAATAATTGGCTGACTTCATTGGTTTGTAAGCAGTGTGGCGAACCAGGCTGAATTTTTTCTGAGCCGGATCAAAGCTAAATACTTTTAAGTAAAGGGTTGAGCCGCGTTTAGTAGAAGTGACAATTTCTTCAGTGGTCTCGTCACTGTTTAGCGTACCCGTGGCTAATCTTCTCCAATGTAGTTTTGGCGACAACTTCTTCTTAGTCACTAGATCGCCATTTAACTTGTACACCTGCATAGTGGAGCCAGATTTTAACTTCACCACAAAGACATAACCCTCGCCATTGATGTTAGCCAAGCGAGGGACCGATCCTCCCTTTGGAAAAGCTCGCCATGAAGCCGCAGCCTTGCCGTCTGTTCCGATGACTTTTATTTTGCCTTTGCCTGAATTGGCACCTTCTACATGACTAACATTCTTTAATTTAGCGGCGCTGACTTCAACAATAACTTCATTACTAGTAACAGTAACACCGTCTGCGTCGGTGGCGGTAAAAGTAATGGCTGCTTTATTCTTCATGCCATTTGCCGCTGCTAGTCTAACTTTACCAGACTTGATACTGGCCTGGATTCCACTAGCTTTAGACATTTTATAACTAAGTGTGTCACCATCCGAATCGCTGAAATATTTATCAAGATCGAAAACCTGTCCGGTTATGGCACCAGACAGTACACCAATATTTGGGAGTTTACCTTTGAAGGTAGGAGCATTATTAACTGGTGGAGTAGTTCCAGTTTCAATGTCAGCCACATCAATAAGCACATCCTGCTGAGCCTGGGAATTTCCGTCAGTAGCAGAGAATCGGACTGTGTATTCACCAGCATCATTATCGGTCGTGTCCCAATCAAACAAGCCGGTATTATCTCCATTATCTGTAAAAAGCTGGTCTGCTGGAATATCCCCATCAATTGCCTCAGCGGAGAGCTCAACTTCATTGTTATCAATATCGGATGATGAAACTGGAATAATCAAATGGTCACCCTCCTCTATTTCAACAGCTTCGTTGACGCTAATATTGAGACTTGGTTGATCGTTATCTGCACTGACACTAATGTTTACAGAATCCGTTGATGAATCAACTACTCCATCGCTGACGATTAATGCATAAACGCAAGAATAATTAGAGATTCGATTAGAGATGGTCACAGTTGGCGTACTGCTACTTACTGAATTGATACTGCAAGCGTCTCCGTTGTCTAATGATTCTACCCAACTGTAGGTCAGCGGATCTGAGTCTATATCATAAGAGCTAGTGCCACTTAAAATCGTAGTTAACGTATCCTCATCAATCTCAACGTTAGCGCCAGCATTAGCAACCGGTGTGTCATTTACTGCTGATACAGTAATAGTAAATGACTGGCTGGCCGAAGTGTCTACGCCACCGTTAGCGTCACCTCCATTATCAGTGGCAGACACCGTAACGGTAGCAGATCCGTTTGCATTATCCGAGGAGGTGTAGGCCAGGGCCCCGTTACTACTAACCGCTGGCTGAACGCTAAATAAACTATTATTGTCATTGGTGACTGTGAAACTGACGGTTTGACTTGATTCGTTACTAGGTCCAGAACTGATGCTAGACGCCCAATCGTTGACTGTTTTATCACCCGAGTCTTCTGCAATTGTCTGATTTGACCCCTTGCTAAAAGAAGGAACGTCGTTGACTGGAGTAATAGTAACAGTGATGGAATTTGTAGCTACTGAAGCACCACCAGCATCAGCACAACTAAATTGAATCGTATCAGAACCATTAGCGTCAGCAGCTAATGTAAAATCAACGGTGTTGTTTCCGTTTAAGGCCATTGAGCCTAACCCAGCGTTGATGTCGTTATTTACACTACAAGTAAAAGTGGTGTCATTCCAATCTACATCTGAAATATTATCGTCTAAATCAACCACTCCGGTGACATCAGTGTCTTCAATTAGGGTTATGCTGGAAACAATACTAGATAGTGTAGGAGAGTTGTTGGTGGTAGAAAATGAAGTACAAGATGAGTCTAGAGAGTCAGCTAATCCATCATTATATTTTACCTGATAGGAAAAAGTGGTATGTGATTTTAATTTACTCTGTCCAACATGAGTATCTGCAAAAGTACCATTAGTAGTATTTACAGTAATGGTCGTCAGGTTAGAAGCATCGCTGCTTTTTTGCCAGACCGGAGTGCCTGTGCAATCCGTACTCTCAAAGACTTGCCAACTAGAGCTCGCGTGAGAGTCGACGTCACTGTCTGAAAAGACAGAAGCTGTTAATCCTGGGTTTTGTGAAACTCCGGTAGCAGTATTAGCTGGAGAGGTGTTCACCGGCTGAGTTGGAGCAATATTTGTACGGGTCGTAAAACTAGAACTAGCTGACCAAATTGAGTCACCGATGGCATTGGTGTGACGAACTCGAACATAATATGTACTACTTGGTGCCAAGCTAGCTTTGCCAGCTAGGGAATTTTGAAAAGTTCCTGATGCAGCATTCACAGTTACGGAAGTCTTCGAAGCGCTGTCTAATGAGCACCAAACTATATTTGTATCCGAACAGTCATTAGAAAAAGTATTATCATCACTAATTTGATAGTCTGTTGATGTATGAAGAGCCCCGTTTGATGAATAAGCTGAGGTTGTAACACTTGGAATACGCGCTATATTGCTAGCTGCATCAGCTGGTGTGTTAACCGATGGTTGGGTAGGAGTAGAATATTGTAGGGTTGTATAAGAACCGTCAGACCCGGCGCTGGCCACTCCCACAGCAGCTCCTCCAGGCGCAACAGAAGAAGCTGTTATGCCGCTATACCAATCAGAAGAATCTACGGCATAAGTAATACGCGCGCGACCACCTCCGCCAGATCCGGAATCAGCTGACGTATCTCGGCCTAAACCACCGGCTACGGAAATTACTCCTCCAGTTCCTGCTAGAGTGTCTGCCGCTAAAAATATAGATCCTCCCGAACCTCCTCCGCCAGTTCTATTATTACCAACGTCGATACTTCCAGTGCCTCCATCAGCTAAAATGCTACCACTATTAGACAGCGTGCCAGCCATTTGGATATTTACCAATCCACCACCGCCGCCACCGTAAGCTATTGAAACAGACCCACCTGATGATCCAAACAAGGTTGGCGATGCTGCATTGTCATAAGCAATACCACCAGCTGCTCCAGTGCTGGAGTTTCCTCCTGGGCCACCGTGTCCACCACCACCACCTCCCTTTGTGACACTATTTATACCCGTACCGTATCCCGCTGTGGCTAGAGTACAAACATTTGAACCATTTGGACCATAGCCGTTTACAGTACCAATAGCTTGGCAACCTAAGTCGCTGGCGTCAATTTTTGTACCACTGGCCAAGGTAAGATTATTAATGGAACTGAAATTTGTATTTGCATTAATGGCGGTTCCATTTTGCAAAGTAAGGCTAATGGAATCATCGATGGTTAATTTTCCTTCAGGCGATCCAGTAATTGTTACATTATCCCAAACTTGATCATTGCCAACTGGAATATTAAAGTCCATCGTCGCAGTCCGATTGTTCACGGAAATAACCGTGCCACTGGACATAGAAAAGGTTGTGGCGGCGCTCAGATTAAAAGATGAGATCGTCGCCAAGTTACAAGACAGCGACCCGGCAAAAGTTAAAGTGTCCGCGGTAATAGAAGGAGTGGCTGCTCCGGTGTCACAGTATTGATTAGTAGCTGAAGGGTCGATAGTCCAAGAGGACTCGGCATAATCAGTATCGTCATAGTTGAAACCATGATAAATCTTGACTGTCGCGGTGGGTGATGAGCCTTGCTTAACAAAAACGGTTCCATTGCTACCATCAAGGGCGTTGCCTGGACCAAATCCGCCCGCTGCGGAAAAATCTCCGCTGTCAAAATCATACGATCCTGAATTGTGCTCAATGGTTATTCTGCCACCGCCACCGCCACCGCCATCTTTGGTGTTATCACCACCTGCTCCACCGATGGCGCTACAAGTACCCGTTGTACCATTAAAAACATCTGATGAAAGATAAATTGATCCTCCAGACCCTCCGCCTCCAGCCCTACTGTTAGCACCATTATCGTTTGTGCCGTTTCCACCATCAACACTAATTCCACCGTCGTGAGTAAACGTTCCTGTCGTCTGAATTCTGACTAACCCTCCTCCAGAGCCTCCAAGTCCGCCTCCAACAGCGCCACCCGATGATCCGTATAGTACAGGAGCAGTCGGTGAGCCATAAGTAACTCCTCCTGCATAGGTATCACCCTTTCCACCAGTACCGCCATATCCGGCACCGCCACCACCGGCATTAGTGGTGTTTGCGCCATTTCCCCAACCAGCTGTTTGAATTGTGCATACGTTAAATCCATCAGGGCCAAATCCCTTACCTGTGGTGGTATTTAAACAGCCTTTCGAATTTGCGTTTATACTTGAACTGGAATCTAAGGATACGTTTGTTAGATTTGTCCAATTTACATTGGCAGAAATTACGGTGCCGTTTTGTAAAACCAAATCAACGGCATCATTTACTGTAAATAAACCCTCTTGTCCGCCGATGAAGGTTACAGCATCCCAGTTTTGATTATTGCCATTAGGAATGTTGAAATCTACAGTCGCTGCTTTTGCTGTAGTAGACATAGCAAATCCGGAGGCGACATTAAATGAAGAGCTAGCTGAAAGATTAAATGATGTCAGCGTAGCTACGTTACAGGCAATTGCTCCATCTAGAGAAATTGTTCCAGCAGTAATTGACGGTGTGGCAGCTCCGGTGCTGCAATACTGCCCATCAGCACTACTGTCCACGGTCCAGCTTGTCTCGGTGTAATCGGCGTCATCGTAGGCAAAACCATAATAAATAGTAATATTGGCATTTGGAGAAGATCCCTGTTTTTGAAAAACTGTTCCAAGACCTCCTGGCTTAGCTGTTCCAGTTGCTGTTCCAGAAGCTGCGGTGAAATCTGTCCTATCAAGAGCAAAAGATCCGCTTGTGTAATTTAAGACCGTGATACCACCTGCGCCGCCGCCGCCGTCTTTGGAGTTGTCTCCACCTGCGCCTCCGTCGTTGGAGAATGTGCCAGTTGATCCATTTAAGGTGCCAGCTGAGACATTAATACTCCCTCCCGAACCACCGCCACCAGCTCTATTGTTAGCACCATTATCGTTCGTACCAGGGCCGCCGTCTGCAGTAATTAGACCATTATGGGTTAAAGTACCCGCAATATTTAATTTAATCAAACCACCTCCAGTTCCGCCGAGACCCCCACCAATAGCCCCTCCAGAGGAGCCGAGCAGCACTGGATTTGTCTGAGAATCATAGGCAACTCCACCGACTTTGCCGTTACCATCTCCTCCCGCTGCGGCATGTCCAGCCCCACCTCCTCCTTGAGTGACAACGTTAGCGCCCTGACCATAACCTGCCGTCGAAATCGTGCAGACATTTGATCCATTCGGGCCATAGCCGTTGGCTGCTCCTGGATTTGAGCAACCCTTTACATCTGCATTAATAGCTCCAGTACCACTAACGGTTAAGGTCGTAGCGGTAATATCTACTCCAATTGAACTTTGTGGCGCGTGCGTAACTATGCCATCGATAATCAGACTGTCGCCACTATCAGATAAGATTAGAGCTCCGTTAAAGGTGGCCGTGACGCCAGAATTAATCGTTAATGAATGATCGGCCGCGCCTCCTAAGTCTATGGCCTCTGTGAAAGTTAAGGTGGCGCTGCTGTTAACGGTAATGTCTGTACAAGTATTTGTATCAATATAGACTTGGTCAATCGTGGTATCTACGCTAATTGAACAGGTAGCAGCATAAACGGGACGCGAGCTTGTTAACCAACCAAGCGCTATGTTAACTAGTAAAACAAAGAAAAAAGAGACCAAAGCGGTTGATTGACTAACCCGATGCCAGCGACGATGTTCGTGATATGATCTTTTATATCCATTTGGAGTTAGGCGATTCATCTGCTCAAAGCTTTGTTGTGGGGAACCAAAAAACACCAGAACCGCTGACACAAATACATCAACCATGTATAAAAAAACAAAGCAACGGCTAAGGGGAAGCGTGCAATAATTCCCTTTTCCGAAGCCAGGTGTTCAATTTTGTGAACCAAGTCTTGAACCTTTTTCACTTTTTTATTTGTTTTGACCTACTCTGCGATTTATTATAGCACAGGTGATAATTTATTTCAAGCTGACTTAACGTACAAATTCTCCGCCCAAGTGTTATCGGTCTTGAGATATCACTATCAAACTTTTTGATTGGCCGGTGATAGGCTCATGGTCGCCGCTTGGATAATCGCGCATGGCGTTAAAGAGAACGTCCTCGTTGTATCGATAGTCAGTGCCGTGCTTGGTGCCAGGGTCATTAGTGATAAATTCACTAGTACCTGGATCATAGCCAACTATTACAACCATGTGGCGATCAGGCCCGGGGCTTGTAAAATTTGGATTACCCAGAGCCTGACCGTTGGTTGGCACTAAAACTATACTCCCCTGTGATAGTAAGTCTTTGATGTCAGATAAAGTTGGATTGTGTTTTGCGTAAGCTGTAGTGAGGCCGTAATAAGAATTAAGTAGAGTCAACGTTTCTTCAACGTCAGTGTCCTGGTAATAGCCAAAGAGCTCTTCAGCTGTTGTAGAAAGTTCTAAAATTTCATCAAGGGCTTGCTGCTGAGTTAGCGTAGAACCCAAGGCCCAGTGAGCCCCCATGACAATCGAGGCCTCTTCGCAACCATCTTGCTGTCGCTGATCAGACCAATTTCCAAAAGGGGCTTGTGATGTAAATGGTACATTCTGTTTAACATAAACTGGCTGGACTGCCTCTGGCTGGTTGGTAATTTGTTCGTCTATGTTGCTCAGAACGACATCACTATCAATGGCTATCTCTTCACTATTCACCGCAACATTTACTGAATTTACTTCGGAATCTGAATTTATGAATAGTTGAGTTGGATCTTGGTGGTAGTAGTTTTTATAAAGACCGTAACCCAACAAACAAAAAACAATAACAAGGTAGCTTACAATTAGATCTGACCTGATTACCTTTCTGTCGATCTGTCCGAGACTCATTTCAAACTGACTAATCAACGCTTAATTCTCCAGCAATATTAGCTGTGAGCTTCATAAGCCTGTCACTGTAGATATCGGTCTGGGCTAGAGTCCACATTGTTTTACTAACCGCCGCCGACAGTGTCATATCTACCGCGCCAATAGCTCCCGCTTCCAGAGCCTTGTACCCTGCCTCGTAAGCATGTAAGTTTGTGACACTTTTTTCCATTTGGCTAGTAATGATAACTGGGATTTTTTGGCTAGTGGCTCGCTTGATTTGCGGAATAATAGAGTTATCTAGAAACGGTACATTCCCTGGTCCGAAACCTTGAATAATAATTGCCTGCGCTCCACTATCGATAACCGAATCAATAACTTTTGGTGCAAGACCGGGAAACAGAGTGATAAGTTGAATGTTTGAATTAAATCCTGGGTGAACTGAAATAGGATTATCGTGTCTTCGCTTTCTCCACTCATCAAGATGGATTGGTCGCTCGATCTCACCAAGTAGCGGGAAACATGGTGAATGAAAGACATCCACAAAAGATTCGTGATTTTTGACTGTCCGATTACCACGCAGAATTTTGTTTCCAAAAACTATGGCTACCTCACCTAAGTTAAGACTAGCTACCAAGCAGGCGTATATAAGATTATTGCGACCGTCAGCGCCCAGTTCACTCATTGGAATAAGAGAGCCGGTAAATACAACTGGCTTGCCTAGATTTTGTAAAACAAATGATGTGGCCGCAGCCGAATAAGCCATCGTGTCAGTGCCTTGAGTCACCACAAAACCATCAAAGTCATCGTAATGCTCGGCTATTGTTTCGGCAATTTTACTCCAATGACTCGGGGCCATATTGGAGGAGTCGATGTTAAACAACTGAATCAAGGTCAGGTCAATACGACTTTTTAACTCGGGTACAGTATTTAAAAGCGCTTCAGCGTCGTGAGCTGGAGACAGAGCTCCTGTGTTATGGTCACTAAGCATGCCAATGGTGCCACCGGCAAAGAGCAGGGCGATTCGTGGTTTGGATTCTGGTGTTGTTGTCATATTGGTAGGTTTGGTAATAAGTTTAACATACTCTTATTTGAAACGGCATAGGGGTAGACGCTGGGACTTTAATGTGCTAGCCTCGCGCTATGTCTCAGACTAGATTGGAAGAAATTAGCGAGTGGCTAGCCGCGCATGGCGAGCCGGCTTTTAGAGCCCGTCAATTGCAGGCAGCTTGGTATTCCGCAAAGGATTGGAGTGAGGTTACTGTTTTTGGTAAAGAGCTACGGGACCAACTAGCGGCAAAATTCCCATGGATTATTTTCCCTGAGGTAAAGGTCTTAACATCAAAAAAGGATGGTAGTAAAAAAGCCTTAGTCACACTGCCAGATGATCTAAAAACAGA
The DNA here is from genome assembly GCA_002781785.1 of Candidatus Kerfeldbacteria bacterium CG15_BIG_FIL_POST_REV_8_21_14_020_45_12. Lineage (GTDB taxonomy): Bacteria > Patescibacteriota > Patescibacteriia > UBA9570 > XYC2-FULL-38-9 > UM-FILTER-45-8. The sequence continues at coordinate 16,701 of PFGC01000051.1, read as the reverse complement.
GGTAGTCTGGATGCCGAACGCTAGAGACAAGCGCACCGTATGTGTATCGTCTCAGGTAGGCTGCGCCATGGCCTGTACTTTTTGTGCAACCGGTACAATGGGCCTAAAGAGAAACTTAACCGTAGACGAAATTGTTGATCAAGTGCGCTACTTTAGGTTTACCGAAGCTGAGCCTATTTCAAATATTGTGTTTATGGGCATGGGCGAACCGATGGCCAATTACGACGCTGTTAAAACGGCTGCTCTTACTTTTGTAAACGACATGGAGATAGGGCCTACACGAATTACCATTTCGACAGTCGGAATCCCGACGGGATTGAACCGGTTTTTAAATGATGATGAATTACCAGCAGTAAGAGTGGCTTTATCACTGCATGCTGGCACTGATGAGATGCGAGCTAAACTGGTACCTATGCATCGCGGAACCTCAATCGCACAACTATCGGAGTGGGTGGATGCCTATTTAGAGAAACGTGGTAATCGAAGGCACCATTTAACCTTGGAATACGTGATGCTTAAGGGAGTTAACGATACTCCAGAAGAAGCAGCGGCAGTAGCTAAAAACTTTGCCCGGTTTGGTTCGCAGGTAAAACTAAATTTAATTCCCTGGAACCCAATTCACGCCCAAATGGACAGTTCCTCTCAAGAGCGATTGGAGGCCTTTCAAGAAATTACTGAGAATCGTGGGCTACCCACTACAATAAGATACTCAAAGGGCTTAGATATAGATGCGGCCTGTGGTCAGTTAGTGGTCAACGACGCTGCACCGGCTGAGTAAACTCATTCCAAAAAAAGACGCCCTAGTAGGCGTCTTTTTTATTTTACAGTAATTATTTTGTCAGTTCAGTTGAGTACTCAACTAGCTGATCAGTGTCGTACATGCTTAGTTCAAGGGTATCACCTACGATTTGAATTCCCGTGAAGCCCAGGGTACTGGCGGAAAATAGAGTATCTGCTCCTTCAGAGGTGTCTCTTAGTCGACTGCCCGCTCCAGAGACAACGTGGAGAATATCGTCATCAGACCTATCAATGACCTGCTTGTCATGTTCGTGGCCGGTTAGATAGATATCTACACCGTACTCTGTTAGAAGTGGTAAGACATCCGCCTGAATACTAGCGGTGTCCCCATGCTGTCCATAGGAATAGGCAGGGTGATGACCAGCCACAATTTTCCAAGTGGCAGTTGAGGCAGCTAGAGTTTCTTCAAGCCAACTAATTTGAGCAGCAGCGCCATCGTACTCACTTTCAATCATCTCGGTGTCGAGCATGATGACTTCCAGCAGTGGACTGCTAGATGATTCCGGATAGGTCACGGTGTAGTAATTGTCTGGAAGGTTCCATTTACCAGTTGGATCATCGTAGGCCAAAATTGAATCTAAATCGTTATCACTGTAGTCATGATTACCAAGCCCGATATAAAATGGCACCTCCAAGTAATCTAGCGAGTATGGGATCTGAAAGTTATCTTCCCAGTCAGAATCATCAACTGATTGAATGGTGTAGTAGAAGGTGTCTGTTGGATAAAAATTGTCACCCAGCGTTGTAATAAACTCAGCTCCGTTGTTGGTCTCAGCTACTCCATTCATGGCGGCAGCCACGGCGTCTTTACCTTCACCCCACTCACCTTCGTCGCCGAGAGCCAGGAATAGTAAACTCTTGTCAGTCTTCTTTAAGGTAATTTCATTATTCCAAAGAATCAGATGCCAAGGCGTGCCATTAACCGTTAGTGATTTGTCACTAGCGCTCAAAGAAACCGCCCCTTTAGCGACGCTTAAAGTTTTACTGGAAATTTTTTGCAGGGTCATTCCCTCAGTCACGGTGTAGAAACGCAAGGAAAGGTGCCTCTTATTTACGCGCTCGGTAAAAACAATCTCTGGGGATCCAGAATCACCTCCACCAGCCTGCCATAAGTTATTAACAACTAACTTGTGAGTAGAGGTATTTCTACTGACCTTAATAGAGTCCAGTAGTTCACAGGTGTCGGCATCAATCAGACGAATCTTACGTCCGTGTTTTTTTATAGCAATGATAACATCCTGACCCCAAGCGGTTCGTTGCGCGCTAATAACCTGACCCTTAGCAAAAGGCTGGCAGTCGGAGGAAGCTGCTTGACTGGCTTGAACTGAACCAAATAAGATGGCAGCGCTCGTCAGAATGGCGATTAAAGTATTTTTTTTCATTCTGTAAATCGATTAACTTTTTTATTTAACTTAGGCCGCAACCTCTTGTGCACTATCGCTCAAGGCTGTTAATTTTTCTAAGGCTTGCTCAATATTGATAGCCTTGGGGTCTTCTGTGGATCTTACCAGACTGGTAGCGATTGTGTCGATTTCGCGCAAAACTTTATTTCCAGTTCTAACCCGCTTAGCGTTCATGTCTATACCGCTCTTAAAGGCCTCGCCGTAAAGCATGTGTTGAAGTAGACGTCCAACGGCGTAGGCGTCTCGAGCTGGACTGTTACCAGAGCGACTGTTATCACCGACCGACTCTGGCATAAACTCTGGCGAGCCAGCAACCATACCTTCAACGGGCTTTTTATACTTAACCCCTTTAGCTTGTGGGGGTTCGATGTACTGAGATAAGCCGAAATCTAATAACCTGGCGCGAAAGTCGTCATCAATGATAATTTGATGGGTGTGGACATCGCTATGAACCACACCAGCCTTATGCATAATATCAACTGCCCTAGTCAACTCAAGCGCAACTTGCATGACAATATCTGGGTGCTGAGATAAATCTCCAGTTTCCTCAATCAAGTCCGCCAGATTAGTGCCATCTATTTTTTCCAGCACCAAAACGGCGATGCGTCGATCAGCTACTTTGCGATCAGTGTCATCGGGATGGGGAATCAGTTGGCCATCTAGCAACTTGGCAAATGGTGAACCGTCTTGTCCTAGCGTGTGTTGCAAAGCAAATTCTCGAACCTGCTGGCGAGCTCTGGAGGCTTTGGCTCTATCCTCTGATGTGCCATCCTCCGACAAAAACTGATCTCGCCTATCAAAAGGACGAGATATCTTTATAACCACTGCCTCAGTGCCTCCAGCTGGGAGTTCGTGCTCTGCTAAAAAAACTGCTCCGTATTCTCCTTTCCCTAAAAAATCAACCAAATCGTAGTGCTGACCTTTAATAGTAACTCCGGTCTCACCTAGACTTTCAAAAGCCGCGTCTTTGTCGCCGTCCCAAAAATTTTCCATGGCAAGAAACAGATCACGGCGATCTTTTTTTAACCGTTCTAGCCGCTGCTCTGGATCAACTGGTGTCTCCTGCCTTTGTCTTGGCGTAGGTTGTGTTGGTTCACGATAAACCATAATTATTGGTCGGTTACTTCAATAGCGGACTCCAAAACTGTTTCCTGATATTCATCTGTTCGCTGACGACAGCGCTCTAAGTAGCCTGCTACATCAAGGCCAACTTGTAAATCTGCGTTATCATCTGCCTGATAGTCATCAAGGGAGACTAGGTATGGCTTAGTGTCACCCGGAGTTCTTTCCATAGTTAGGTTACTAGGGATTCCATTTCTCATCCGAAAAGTCTTGCCGCTAAACTTTGTTAGCTTACGTCCTAACCACTGTGCTAAGCCTACCTCATCTAGAGATTTTTCACCAAAATCGAAAAATGGAAACTCTTGGTGGGCTCTATCAAGCACATCTATAATATTTTTCTCACCGGGACGAACTTGTCCAGTTTGCTTAGCTAGATCAAAGAGTCTGTTCAGGTGATAGCCTGGATCATCCTTTCTCATAAACTTTCTTCCCAAAACTAGCCAGTAAATGCCGAAGTCTACTTGTTCGTTTAGTTTATTAAAATCAAAGCCAGTAGCCTTGCCCTCTGCGACAAATTTAAAGAGCCGATAAAGACCACGGTTCTTGATAATTCTCTCTTTGTCATAATAATAAAACTCTGACCCATATAATCCACGGTCGTCAGCAAAAATTTGGATCTTACCCGTCTGAGCAGCCGTCTCGGCAGCATCAGAATAGATTAATTTGTCACCGGCCAGCAAACAGCTGTTTAAATCGATATCGCGTGAACTAAAATATTGTTGGTAGTCAACTTTTTGCACCATCTCAACACCGTCTTTGTCGACACCAATCGCCTTGGCTTCTAATTCAGCTTGAGCTTGATCGCCCACCGCTATCACATCAAAATCATTCGGCGGCAGCTCAGCCTCTATAGTTTCTGCTGGAGCGCCAGCAAGAATTTTAACTAACACTCGTGGAGCGCCACCCTTGTGAGCCATTTTATCACTTAAAGGCAGTGGAATTGGATACCACTCATCTCTAATTTCTGAATAAATAGAAATACATTTAACTGGCGCTTCTAGTTCTATTTCTCCACCACCAATTTTTAATGTTCTCTCAGTAGAAAAACGCAGTCGGTCTGGCCGTTCACTTACCAAGGATTCTAGTGATAATCTTGTCACTTTATAAATCTCACCATGCTCTCTGTCAGGCGTAAGCGCCTCAATGATGTGAGATATCTTATGAATAACTATATTTGCCCGACTGGCTTTATCAATATCGGTAACAGCCTCCTCCGTCCGTTCGCCCATCAAAACATCATAGACCTGAGTAAGCACATCCTGAACGTACTGGCGTACCTCAGGCTCTAGCTGTTCTAGTGACCTTTCTACTCGCTTGAGGTAACGCATAATTCCAAACCACCACTCCTGAGGTGGCCTTTCTTTTAGGATAGAATTAACACCTCGACTTAACTCATCGTACTGATCACGAGCAAGTTGTTTTTGTTCTGGTGATCGACTCATGGAGTGAAAATAATTGCTAGTAGAATATCACTTTTATGCCGTTTTGTCAAGGGTTTATGGAGATATCAATCAGCTTTTAGCTGTGAACACGCTACTTCTAGCAAGTCTATGCTTTTACTTTTTTCAACTAGATTATTGTGACCAGGGTAAATAATTGTTGTTTCTAAGTTGCTAATAATCTCCAGAGATTTAATCCAATTAGTTGTATTTGTATTTGGTAAATCGAGATACAGCTTGCCTTCGTAAAAAGTATCTCCAGTGAAAACCCAACCACGCGACGACTCGTGTAAAATAATTGAATCGTCGGTATGACCTGGTGCTGAGATTACACTCAGCTGATAATCTCCCAGATCAATATTATGACCTAATTGCTGCCAACTAGCCGGCGGCTTGCTTGAATAATTCTGAAGAGCCTGTCTGTGACTGATATTTACATCCTCTTGGTTCAGATAATTCAAACCCCAGAGCGTTGAGTCACTAATATTTTTAGCCTGTCGGTCAGTTAGATAAATCGTCTCAGGAGAAAACTGAGCTAAGCCACCGCAGTGATCAAAATGACAGTGAGTTGTAACTACCACGTCAGGACTTAGTTGTCGTTCAAACAAAAAATCACTAAGCGATTCAACGCCTAGTCCTGTGTCAATCAGTAAAGTCTTCTTGGTCCCTCTAAGCAAAAATAGATTGGCGTGTTCAGAAAACCATGGCTCAATTATTTGCCAAAGATCTTGACTTAGTTGTTTTATGTTAAATGACATAGTGGAAAAAATGGGTGAAGCGGGTTCAATAATTTATTCAGTTGAACCCGCTTCATTAGTCTAGCCTGCGAAGGCGTGGTCGTACACCACCCAGCAGCCGGCGTTGAGAGACTCGGCGTCTTCCAACGAATAGGCCACCGGCTTGAGAATGCGAGCGCCCATCCTCTCATGAAAGCGCAAGACCGGATCGAACAGCTTCCCGTCCTGCCGACGCAGCATACAGTACTCCTCGATGGAGAGCTCGGGACGCAGGTGGTAGCCAGGCACCCGGGCATTGCCGATAACCTGTTTGGCCCCGTTTGCCAGAAGGGTATCCAGGGTGCGGGCAATCAGCAGCTCCGACAGCTTGTAGCTTCCGGTCCACTTCGGATGTGGACGCAAGTGGAGAGCATTGGGCACATCAACACTCGACTGGAAGGCGACGAGATGCTGGTATCCGAACTCAGCTGAATCTGCCATGTGGACACGGCCGTACTGAGCACCCCGACAGTCCGGGACCACACCAACACCGACCAGGAAGCCAGTGTTTCCTCCCTGCACATGCACCTGGTCATACCAACCTTCGTGCGTCATCTCGTCCCAGCTCGTCAGAGAACCCGGGTTGCCATCCCAGTTCAGCTGGAAGGCGTACTGAGAGCCAGCGGCGGTCAGGCCAACTCCGTCATCGACCGTCGCGATAGTGACCCCAGCCGCGAAGACTTCCAGGCGGCGGCGCACCTTCAGATCACCAGCGGCGATGTTGGCTCCATCGCTATTCCAGGCCAGCCGTTCGACCTCCATCAGGAACTTCCGATGCTCGGAAAGATCCCTAGGCGTACCAAGTTGAATGATCATCACTCCCTCCGGGTTTGTAGGTAACACTCACTTGAGCGCCACCTGGCTAGGCTCGAAATTTACGAGCATAACCAACTTGCCTCAAGAGGGTCTTGGGGCGGCGGCGGCGCGAGTTGAAGAAAAAATAATTCATAGGGAAATAAAAAACTCTCGTCTATTCGGCAGTTAAAAACTGCTGAAGGAACGAGAGTCTTCTGACTTCGCGGTACCATCCTTCTTTGCCTACCCTGCTCAGGGAAGGCCTCATTCAGTGCTCACAATTAACTATGACACACTGCAGTGCTTGATTACGGACACTATCCGGCGACACCTACTTGCCAATAACTAAGGCTTTTTCGGCTGCTACCATATATACAAGGCGCGTTCGCTGCTTGACTGGCTGCCAGGCTTTCACCTATCCCGGCTCGCTAAAAGCTGTCTTAACAACGTCTTTCCTTGCGGTATTTCTCTGATTGACTGGAAATGAACTGTGGACAGCTTAGTAGAATGTTATCCCCTTGTCAACTTTTTTGAAATTTGTGATACAATGCGCGCATGCTAGACGAGATCAAAAACGAAACGAACACAATCATCCAGCGAGACTTGCTGATGGATGCCATCGACACAGTCGATGATGAAATGACTGAGTACGCCTCAACCTTACTTGAGGACTCTAACGTTGACCTGGCAGGCGCTGCCTATGTAGTGGTTTTAAATGGAGATCCAGAGCAGGCCGATGAGTTAATTGCCATGGCCACTGACCGCATTCAGAGCGATCCACTATTTTCAGGTAAATTACTCTGGGCTTTAATGACCAGGTTCGATAAACCGGAACGCCGATTTATTGAGGAGTTATTAAGCTGGGCAGCTTCCAACGAATATTACGAAGTCGTCAGGGACGTGGCCATGCGGCTGGCTGATTTTCACCATACCGAGGACACTCTAGTGGCTATGATTCAAGATATGGTCGATTCCTCAGACATGCAGGCCTCTGTCAGAGAAGAGACGGAATATTTTCTTGAGCAATTAGATTAATCTTGTTGAGATTGCTGGCTACTTAAGCGGTAGCGGGCGATCCTGGGTGTATTGAAGGCCGAGCTTCAGAGCGATCTCGGCCTTTTGTAATTCTGCACCAAGATCCATGGCATGAATAAATACTGAGGTGCCTTCATTACTGGCAATTTGGTTCATGAGATCCATGGCAGTATTACCCGAAAATTTTTCTAACTTCCGGCCAACAGGAGATAGGTGGGTAACCTCAATGGCACCTTCCAGTAACTTAATAACATAGTTACCTCGCCTGTCCTGCTCACAAGGTAGCTTGGGATAGGCTGTCTCTATTATCTCGCGTGCGGCCGGAATATTTTCCTCATAAATATGAGCAGAGGCGGAAATAGTGGTCAGCGGACCCATGTCAATTCCAACGGCCTCAGCGATCTCCTTTTGCATGCACCTTAGAGCTAGGGCATTTTCTGGCCAGGCTCGAAACATATCATTACTGCGGAAAAAACAGGTCATGACCAATTCATCATCTTTAACTAAGGCCGAGATAATATTTAAACACGGTGGATGTTCTGAATCGTTATCAGTTGCAACATCCCAGAGCACTGCCACCGCCTGACGAGTCCAGGGCTCGGCCTTGAGCTTGCTGATCATGGCTTCGACTTGGTTAACTCCATCAAAGTTGCGAAGACGCATGCCATAGGTGTAGCTCAAGGTTGGTAGCGGCTCGGCCGACAGAACCTGAGGTTTATACTGTTCAAAATGTTCAAGTGTAAACGGTAAATAATCTGGAAGATCTGGACTAGCTGGATCCTCGTCTGTAATAACCGCCGTAACATCTAACAATTCTTTTTGCTTAGTACCATAATTAGTCTGTTTTTCCTCGCCAAATCTAAGAAGTCCATGCAGCAGCTTTGGCCAAACTTCAGCCATGGTTTTGCCGCGATAGGTATAGGCGGCTCCCTCAGACGGAAACCTATCAGTCGACAGGTCAGGCTCAGGAAATAATTGCGGCTCTGCCCAAAGCTCCGGTTGCTGCTCACAATCGTCTATTACCTTTTGAATCTCAGCCGGATTCATAATGCCGCGCTTGTCGATTAAAGTAACATTGGCTCTAAATAGTTCGACGGCTTCTACAGGGATTTCCTGCTCTACTCTAGCCTCTTCTTTCCCAATAACCTCACCCTTAGCGTTAATGCCATTTTTCATTAGACAGGCCAGAGCGTCCGCTGAGCCAATACGGTCTTGTCCGCAAAGAACGATGGTTCTAATGCAAGGATTTGCTAAAACGTTTCGAAGTAGTGGGTTGATGCCGTCGTTAGAATAAAGCTGACCAATTAAACGGTAAGTATCCGCCTTAAGCTTTTTTTGGAATAATTCCTTAGGCGTCCAAAGAGTGGCCACACCTACGCTGGATGCAGAATTTCCAATAACTAGATTTTCCGCGTAATAAATTGGCCAGTCTGTTTTTTCCATATCAGACAGACTAGCTGAGAATTAGACTACTGTGAAGCCAAACCGCCAATATTGTTTTATACTACCAACAATGAAAATTACTAAGTCTCAAATCGACCAGTATTTATCGGCTCATCCCGTAAACGACCACGAGCGGGTAACAGCTGCCATGGAACCTGACTGCAAGGCAGTCGTGACTATTCCTCTTTACGCAGAATCGGACAATTTACTACCTATGCTGCAATCATTTGCCAGACAGCGTGATGTAGCAATGGATGAATTTGAAATCTTATTGATTGTAAATAATGACGCCAAGGCCGTTGAACGTATGAGCGACGCCTTTGTTGATAACCTAAAGACGTTGCGTATGTTGTCGCAGTTAAAGTCTGGCGAGCCTGTAGAGTATAGCTACGCTGACGACGAAGACATTGTTGAAGAAATTCGTGCTAGTGGGTTGGTTTATTATTGGGTAGACGCCGCGTCCGCCGCTAAGGCACGAAAAAATAACAACGTAGGTGTAGCTCGCGAACTTGGATGCAAAATTGCGGCGAGCCGCCTAGCTGAAATCGGTCAGACTGATGGGTTAATTGTAATTACCGACGGAGACGTAGAAGCCTACCCTAATATGATAGCTCAGGTATTGGCCACTTTTGAAAAGAAGCCTGAGCTGGTCGGCGCTATCGGAAAACAGCACTGTTACTATCCTCAGCATGACGAGCTAGCGGTTAGGGTAAAAGCCTGGTTTGATATTGAAAGAACTCTGCAGGCCATCTGGCGCCAAATACGTCCTGACTGGGCTGTGCCTCAATTACCTAAGGTCATCGAGGATATTATGTATGAAGAATCCTGCGCAGTAGTGCGAGCCAGCGCGTGGGCAGCTGTTGGTGGATTCCCAGAGTTACCTGGCGGGGCTGGTTATTTGTTTGGGTATCGGCTAGCTCAACTTGGACCGGTAGATTATATAGACGCCACAGTTTTATACCCCATGAGAGCATCACAGCGAACTGGAGTTCACGATGGCATTGGGTGGCAGGTAGTAAGAGCTGAAGAAGCAGTATTAAATAGTCCGGTAATGCGTCGTGGTTATAGTTTTTACCATAATCATGGAATCATAATAAGAGCTTTAAGAGAGAGACTAACCTACTCTGATTTTTCAAAGCAAAACTTGAAAATAGCAAAATATCTAGACGAGAAGCTTTACTCCACGCTTTTAGAAAAGTCTAAAACGGCTGATGGTTTTGCTGCTGATTTAGTAGGATATGTTGATTTTAGAAATGTAATGCTAGAACGAATCTACCCAATAATTGATAAAGCGACACAAAAACAGAGGATTGATAAAGCTATATATGAAATAGCTGAATTAGGCATCTCGACTGGAATATTTACCAACGATCAGTTGAAAAGTGTTGACGAAAGAGTGGCGGGGCGCTTACAAATTAAAAGCCGCGTGATTGCGACTGCTTTAGAAATAGCCAACTCTGATAATTGTGAAGCTGAATTTCGTAAGCTGCTGGCCACCGATCTAAAGTTATTAGTCCGCCTAGTTCCGAAAGATGGCATAGAATATTTAGTTGAAAGTTTCTGTAAATACCATGAATCTGTGGAATTGACACTACTTGAAATTGGCCTGACTTACCAGATTCCTGAATTAGTGTTAAGCAATGAATTGCTGGCGGCCTATGTTCTAGCTAAAGAAATAGAACCGCTGATTACCTAGTGCTATACTGTTTTTTATGAACGACTTAACCAAGCAAATGCAAACTTCTTGCACCACTGATCAATGGACTAAACTATTAAAATTCCTAGATTTGGTGAAAGAGTGGAACAAAAAAATTAATCTAGTTTCCCGAAAAGACATCGACCAACTCATTGAGCATCATTTAGCACCGTGCCTGGCGTTTTCGACCTTAGGCAGAATCAAAGCTGGAGAAAACATTTTAGACATTGGTAGTGGCGGTGGATTTCCAGGCTTAGTAAATGCAATTTTATTTCCCCAAACAAAGTTTACCTTAGTAGATGCACGGAAAAAAAAGGTCGACGCTTTAAATGACATGATCAAGCAACTTCAGCTTGAAAATGCTACGGCTTACTGGGGACGAATTGAAGAGCTTGGAGAGGAAAAAAAATGGAATAATGCATTTGATAGGACAACCAGCCGGGCGGTGGCTCCCCTAGCTGATTTGTATAATTGGAGCTTACCCTTTATTAAATCTGAGGGCACAGTAGAGGCTCTCAAGGGTGGTGATGTCAGTGCAGAAGTACTGATGCTGACAGCTGACAAAAAAATACCAGCTACCGCTGTGACCTTGCATCTACTATCTGAGGAGTGGGGCCTTAGTGAGAGACTGTCTGACTTGGTAATTGTAAGTATCAAGAAAACTTGAACAATAAGTTGCGGGACCTAGTCACTCCTCACCGTGCAGTGATTCGTCGTAGGTGTACTCTATTACATTTAGCTCCTGCAAATCTCTGAGAGTTGACCGCATATTAATGCGGTAGCCTTTAATGGCTCTAGTCGCCAGGTTTTCAAGCTCGGCGGCGGCATCATAAACTGCCATCTGTAATTGACGAACTGCCTTCCTGATATCAGCCAAAGATTGGTCGGGTGATAAAGTGGCTTGGAGAGAATCGCTTAAATGCTTGGCTGCTTGCACACTAACTCTCACATCTTCTACCAACCTAAGGTCTGACTGAGCTGTGTGCATTTGATCCTCCCACTCGGCCGGAGGCATTTTAGTCTTGTCTTCCTCAAGATGAGCAATGGAAATTTCGCACAACTCCTGATAATCTCCCTCGATATCTGGGTCAGTCGTGAACATATCATAAATCCATTCAGCATCTTCAGTAGCAGCATCTAACTCTAACATTAAGCTATGTTTTTCAATATTTTCTGGACTGTCAGGATCTATATCTGTATCAGTTTCTATGCTTTCAGGTGGAGAGGGGGCTTTACCAAGCTTGGTAAACTCGTCAGCCAGCTCACTGGTCACAGAAATATCATTGAGATCCACATCATCTAACCCGATATCCTCAGTTGGCTCGGCTTCCTCTGGAGCTTGATGGTCTCCCTCTCGATCAGAGGCTATGGATACGACAACTGGCTCGCCAGCCACTAGTTGCTTGAAGGTGATGGGTTTATGCGCGCGCTTAGCATTGGTGTCGTGATATTGAAAGTCTATAACGTAAGCATGTTTGTCAGGATTATTCTCGTCAAGCCTCAAAACTCGGCCACCCCTTTGCATAACTTGAACCTTTGAACGACTGGGCGCCAAATTAAAACACACTGAAGCTGACTTTGAATCACTCCCCCGGCTAAACATATCAACATTAGCAAGGGCTTGAGTTTGCCCTTTGGTAAATCGCCTCCATAAATAATCTCGCTCTTTAGACCTACTAGCCACTGCTGCTGGCATACGGTGAACGACTCCACCAGCGTCAAAGGCAGCATTACCTTTACTGGTGATTGCAGCGGCTGTCACGCCACCCCTAGCAAAAACCTCAGCTGTGATTTTAGCGGCTTTGGTGTTTTCACAAAACAGATAACAAGGCTGTCCACTAAAGCGATCCAAGTACATTTGCAGAGCTTGAGTAGCTCGCCGTGCGTAGTCGATGACTTTTTCTAATTGATCTTCGTTATAGGTGCCACCAGCAGTGATTTCTACTTCTGATAAATCAATGTGAGTATCATGTTCTTCGGCGGTATAAGGGCACAGCAAGCCATTCTCAACGGCGTCGTTAATATCCATGCTAAATATATTATGCTCCAACAAATCTGCTACCTTTTTGGATTCGTTATACTCGTCGGTCGCTGTAAATCCAAGCACGGTGCTTTGGTCAATAAAACCTTGCATGGCTGACTTTCTTCTAGCCGACAAGCCCTCGTGGACCTCGTCTAGAATTACTAAATCAAAATCTTCTGCCCTTAGTTCTCCACTTTCTACTTTAGCGGTGAAAGAATCATAAGTAATCACTGTAGCGTCGTTACCCCAGCGCTTTTTTTGGTGACTAGAAATAGTACCGACATCAACACCGGGCGCAAACTCACCCAAGCGTGAAACGGTTTGATCAATGAGCTGTAGTGTTGGCACAACAATCAAAGTACGGGCATGCGCATTTTCTCTAAACTCACGAGTCCCGCGTTCAGGCGGCTGACTGATAGCGGCAATAATTTTTGAAAAAAGAACTGTCTTGCCAAAGCCAGTTGGAAGCGTGAAATACCCCTTGCTATTATCTTTTTCTAAGTGACTCAAGAGCGCTTTATAAACCTCAAGCTGCTTTGGTCTTAGACGAATCTCTCCCGCCATGGCAGGAGCGTTTTCCTGTCGATCAATATATCTAGCTAGAGAGTTGATCATGAAAAACCAACCAGTCATCCGCTGACGTTCGGCTTCCGATAGTTCTGGCTCTCGACTTGGCTGATCAACTGAATCTGCACTCGGCTGTTCAAGGGCTCTGACTAGACCTGAACGAAGCTCTCGAGCGCGTCTAAATCGACGAAAGCGGGCGGGCCAGGTAGCCTCAAGCTCATCTTCAGGTCGACCAAAAAAATCTTCACGGTCCATAGCCGGTGGCTGAAAACTCTCATAACCTCCGCCAAAAATATCAACTTCGGCTAATCTTGCTTGACGACGCTTAGCGTCATCAAAAAAATTGGCTTGATTTACAGCAATTGAATCTGCGTCTGGAATGATAGTGGCATCATCCGGTAGTCGGTGAAAGCTTGATCCTGGTTCACGTTTCATACAATTAAAAGTATACCTGTTTTTTCTTGAAATTCGAAGGGCTGCTTAAAAAAAGTGAGTCGGTCGCGGTGGCGAATGGCCACAAGCGCTCGACTCAGAAGACCATGACCAGTCGTGCCGTGCCGGTGTCGGCGCCTGGGTCGTCAGAGGATATGACGGCTTCGATGATGACGTCGGCGTCCTGCTCGCTCATCACCTCCATGATGTGAAGGCGATGGGATTCTTCATCCCACTCGACGTCGCAGACGATCTTGACCCTCACCTCCTGACCTTCCTCGGTGACGACTCCATAGCCCTCCAGGCAGTACATCGAGACGTCGTCGCTCTTGAGGAGCGAGTGCCCCATGAAGAGGTCGAAGATGGGAGCGGCCATCGACTTGGCAGCCAGCTGCATCAAGCCCCTGCCCGTATCCTGCCCAGGCTTGCCTACGGCAACCTGCACCTGGACTTCCTGACCGACACGTCGAGCCAGATGTTGGAGCCCCGTGGGTGGTCTTTGGCCGACGTTGGCCCGGATCAGCTGAGCTCGAAGCATCAGCATGGTGCACCTCCTGTTTGAGATAACCACAGAGATATGTGAGCTTCCCAAGCTTATGTGCGCCGCGACCGTAGCAATTATTGCCACCAATGTCAATGGGCTAGAGTTTAACTAAGCCTGGGCCATGACTGATTTTATTCAATGCAGTGCATTTGAAGAGAAAGCAGTGCCTGAAGCTGCTCCGGCTTAAACGGACTAGGTTGTAATTCTCTTAGTACGGTTGGACCTTCAATATAATATCTTCTGGCCATGTCTTTGCTTTGCAGAAATTGGGCCAGCTTGTGAGTGTCTTCATTTATTCCAGTACTAACAACATTTGGATTATCAAAAAAATCTGCCATGGCCTCAATAAATTGATCTATATTAATGCGGTCAGAAAAAAGACTCAGGTAACGCCAGATTGAGATTATTGGCTCATGCTTGTCGAGCATATAAAAAAACTTAGCTTCGTCTGACTCACCTAAATCAAGCAGATTTATTACTTCAATGAAACGTGAGCGCAAGGGCTCTGCCAACACAGCTATTATCTGAGCATTAGCGGCTCGTTCTGCGATAGCTTTGTCTTGCTTAGTGCGGTGAGTTAAACCAGCTAGCTCCGGAGCCGTGAAGGCTGGAGCATCCCCCATAATTACCTCGGCTAAATCATGGAAGGTGACCATTTCGGCTATTAATCTTGGGTCGACCCTTACCGCTAACGAGGTGGCGAAGAGCTCTCCCATATGTCCGATTGTTGTAACGTGATCTCGTAGAGACTGTTTTGGTAAACCAAGCGAAAACCTCTCAATTCTAACTGCCTTTCCGGATCTAGGAATTTGCTCAAGACGAGCAGCAAAGGTAATCTGCTTTACTTCTGAATCTTGCCTGGGAATTTCTGGGAGCTCCAACAATAAAGTCCGCACAAGGCTAGCTACCTCTGGGGATTTAGGTCTTACCGGTCGTTCAAGCTGGCTTCGTCTTGCCATGATTTAGTTGGCTGTATCTTTATTGGGCTTCTAGTATATGATACCAATTAGTTATGAGCAAAAAATCTTCTAAAAAATATGTCCAAGGATAACTCATTTGTAGATTTTATTTTGCACGACGCTATGAGTCATATTGATGGAATAAGAGCTCGCTCTATGTTTGGTGGCCACGGACTTTACCAATACGATGTATTCTTTGCTTTAATTTTTAATGATGAGCTTTACCTAAAAGTTGACGAAGAGAATCTAGCTGATTTTGAGAAAGCTGGTAGCCGCCCATTTACCTACAAGAGGCAGGGCAAGGATATGGCACTGTCATACTGGTCCGTGCCTGCTAACTTGCTAGAAAATCCAAAAGAACTTGGTCCTTGGATTGACCGAGCTGTCGAGGCCGGATTGCGAGCAAAAACTAAATAATAAAAATAAAGGCCCGCTCGGCCCGTATTTTTATGTACCTATAATTTTATACGCGTGTCTTTGATTAAGGCGTCTGGACCAAACTCATCTGCTAGACGACGAGCAGCTAGCGCTGGTGATTCTCGCTTATCTATGCGATCAAAGAGAACTTGAATATACTTTTCTTCACCTAGACCTCGTTGCTTTAATCCTTGCTCAGATATTTCAACTAGCTCCTGAGCAATGATTGGAATATCGGCTACACCAAGGCTGTTGGTGATAGCTTGCTGTCGCAGATCTACCCAATATTTCCATGGCTTCCCTTTAACTACCTTTTCGGCTGCCTCAAGATTTTCGATAAGACCCAGGAAAAAAGCAGGTGCAGTCATGATGTGAGCCCACGGCTGGCAAGCCACATTTCTAACCTCAACGTATAAAGTTTTTAGGTGCTCGCGTGCGAACTCATCAAATTCAACATCTCCACTGTCATAAGCCAAAAGAAAATCTTCAAATGGCGCATCATCACGGAAATAGTATTTGGCACGTGCCTGAATCCAAATGTACATGTTGGAAAGATTAGCATCCTCAATACTTGGTTGAATGACACTGGGCTCGGAAGATCCTACATCGAAAGCCTGCCACTCCTTAGCATGCATGTAATCATTAATTAGAGGCGCTGGATCAATGACGTGCATGGTCTTTCCTCGATGAGACGCCGGTAGCCTGATGTCCCAATTGTAAGCTACGTAGTCTCGCAAGCTAGTAAAAGGTCTAGTTGGTAGACCAGATAGTTTTTGATGCTCAGCTGGCGACTCCATCCATTTGCTCCATCTATACTCGCGCATTTCGTGATGATCTTGTGACTTCCACTCACCCCAACCAGAGTTTGCGAACAATCCAATAGTAACTCCAGCGATAGCGTTTAAAGTGTTAACTGCTGGTAGAAGCTCTTCATAAGTTACATCTATACAAGGCTGATTGGCAGCAATGTTGTGAAACATGCTGTGACCAGAAGCAAGTGCTGGAAAACGAGTAAATCCACGATACCAAATTTTTTCAGACTTCAAGTCTGGATAGAAATATGGTGTCTTTGGCTGAATTCCATAAGCTATTAAAGTGGCATTTTGCGTCGCGGCCACTTCCAAAAACTCTGCCATAATTATCTTCATGTTTTCCTCACATTCTTTCAGGGTAGCAAATGGTAGAAAGCCAAATTCTACAATATTAATACCGGCGTCAGTATTAATAATTACCTCACTGCCATCGGTTTGTT